>NZ_CP012700.1:3506444-3819303 GCF_001307295.1 Sphingopyxis macrogoltabida
GCGCCGATCCCGAACGCGGCCATGTCTTCACTGACCGGCTGCTCCGCGCCCGCGGCCGCGAGGAAACGATGATCCTCGGTTCGGCGAGCATCAAGGGGCTGGTCAAAGGGCTCGTCCCCGAGGCCGAAATCATCACCCGCCCGCGCTTCTCGACGCTGAGCTATGCCGGATCGTCGAAGCTGTCGCGGCTGCCCAAGCGATCGGCCATCGTCGCTTTTTCAGCCGAAGAGGTTTACGCGATCGCCGAAATGTTGCGCCGGTTCTCGGGCGGCGCGGCGGTGGTCATGGGGGCATTGAGCCCGCGGACGCGCAATGCCCAGGTGGCGATGTTCGAGGCGGGCGAGGTCGATTATCTCGTCGCGACCGATGCGATCGGCATGGGGCTGAACCTCGACGTCCAGCATGTCGCCTTCGCGAGCCTCCAGAAATTCGACGGGCGGCGGCTGCGGCGGCTGACGATCGCCGAAATGGCGCAGATCGCCGGCCGCGCCGGGCGCCACCAGCAGGACGGCAGCTTCGGCACCATTGGCCTACCGCAGGGCGGTTTCACGCCCGAGGAAATCGCCGCGATCGAAGGACATCATTTCCCGCCGCTCGCCAGCCTGTTCTGGCGCGAACCCAATCCCGGCTTCGGCTCGCTCGAACAATTGCTCGCCGACCTCGCACGGCCGCCGTCGGACCCGTTGCTGCGCGCCGCGCCCGAAGCGGTCGACGTCGCGGTACTCAAGCATCTGGCAGGCGACATGGAAGTGCGCGCGCGCGGCGGCGATTTCGACGCCGTCCAGCGCCTGTGGGACGTCTGCGGCCTCCCCGATTTCGAACAGCTCGGCGCCGAGCATCACAGCCGCACGGTGTTCAAGCTTTGGCAGTGGCGGATGCAGGGCGACGGGATGATCGACCCCGACTGGTTCGCCCGCCGCCTTGCACGGCTCGACGATGTCGAGGGCGACATCGACCAACTCGCGAGCCGCATCGCCGCGGTGCGCACGCTGTGCTTCATCGCGCAGCGCGGCGACTGGCTCGCCGGTGCCGCCGGCTGGACCGAACAGACGCAATTGCTCGAATCGCGATTGTCCGACGCGCTGCACGCCGCGCTGGCCCAGCGCTTCGTCGACCGCCGCCTTGCCTTGCTGCTTCGCGACGCGGGGCAGCGGAACGCCGCCTTGCCGGTTGCGGTCGGCCCCGACGGCACCGTCGCGGTCGAAGGCGAAGCGATCGGGACGCTGAAAGGCTTTCAGTTCAAAGTCGACCCGGTGGCGCGGGCAAGCGACCACAAGATGCTGCTGGCCGCAGCCGAGAAACATCTGCGCGCCGAGCTCGCGCGGCGCGCGACGGCACTGGCCGAGGGCGAGGACGGTGCGCTGGCGCTCGTCGCCGAACCCGGTACGGCGCCGCGCCTTGCCTGGCACGGCCATGTCGTCGCGTCGCTCGCCAAGGGGCCGACACTGGTGCAGCCGTCGATCCAGATCGAGCCCGCGCTTCGTCGGCTCGAACCCGCGCAGGTGCAGGCGATCGTCGAGCGGCTCCAGAAATATGTCGCGCAGCAGCTCGCGCGCCACGCGGGACCGCTCGCCGCGATGGGCGCCGCCGCGGGCGACCTGTTCACCCCGCCGCGCGTGCGCGCGTTGCTCGCGGCGATGACCGACGGCAGCGGGCTGATCACCCGCGCCGCGGTCGACGAACAACTCGCGGCGATCAGCGCCGACGAGCGGCCGCAGCTTCGCAAGCTCGGGCTGACCATCGGCTCGCTCGACATCTTCCACCCGCAATTGCTGAAGCCCGAAGCGGTGCGCTGGCGCGCCGCGCTGATCGCCGCGCAGCAGGGCACGCCGGTCCCCGCGCTGCCCCCGCACGGCGCGGTCTGGCAAAAGGATGGCGCGGCCACCGGGCTCGGCATCGCGGGTTTTCGCCGTTGCGGCACCGGGTGGCTGCGCATCGACATGGCCGAACGCCTCGCGCGTCAGGCTCACGCCGCGCGACTGCAGGCGGCCGCGCCCCCGACCGCGCCGATAGCCGGGGGCAGCGAAGAGCATGGCGAGGATCACCATGGCGAGGATGCCGGGGAAAGCGCGTCGACCGTCGTGGCGCCCGGCTTTGCGATCGACGCCGCGCTGGCGACCTCGCTCGGTCTCGACGGCGAAGCGCGGCGCGCACTCCTGCAAAGCGTCGGCTTCCGCCCGATCGGCGACCCGGCGCTCGAACGCTGGCGCTGGTCGGGGCTGAAAAGTGCCGACAAGCGCGCGCGCGGCAAGCATCGTCCGTCGCGGCACAAGGGCGGTGCGCCCGCACGCACCGGCAATGAGGCCCCGCGTCCACCTGTCAAGCATGGCAAGGGATCGCGGCCGCAACCCGGCAAACCGCCGAAAAACGGTCACCGGCCGCCGCAGGGCAGCCAGCCTCAGCGCCGTGGCCCCTCGCCGAACAGCCCGTTCGCGGGGCTTGCCGCGCTCCTCGCCGGCGCGCGCGAGGATTGATGGCGAGTCCGGGCGCCGCGGGCAGCATCCGGCTCGACAAGCTGCTCTGGTACCTGCGCTTCGCGCGTTCGCGCAGCCTTGCGCAGGCGATCGTCGCGGCGGGGCATATCCGGCTCGACGGCCGGCGGGTCACGCGCTCGTCGTGCGCGGTCCATGTCGGCCAGACGCTCGTCCTGCCGGTCGGCGAGCGGATCGAGGTGATCCGGCTGCTGTCGCTGCCCACCCGCCGCGGTCCGGCGAGCGAGGCGCAGGCCTGCTATCGCAAGCTCGACGCCGACACCCCGGCAGCTGCCACTCCGGCTATCAGCGACGATGGAAATACTGTCCTCGCAAACCGCTCCGGCAGCCCTATCGAGTGAGAGTGATTCGCAACTGTCGCTTAGCGTTGACGCGCCGCACTCGCGCGGCATAGAGGCAGCCGATATGAGAGCCTGACGGCCCGATTGCCGTCATCTGAGGGAGCCGAACCCATGACCTATGTCGTCACCGATGCCTGCGTCCGTTGCAAATATATGGACTGCGTCGAGGTCTGTCCGGTCGACTGTTTCTATGAGGGCGAGAATATGCTCGTCATCAATCCCAACGAGTGCATCGACTGCGGCGTGTGCGAACCCGAATGCCCCGCCGAGGCAATCCTGCCGGACACCGAAAGCGGCCTCGAAAAATGGCTGGAAGTGAACACCAAGTTCAGCGCCGAATGGCCGAACATCACGGTCAAGAAAGACAGCCCGGCGGACGCCGACGAGTTCAAGGGCGTCGATGACAAGTTCGACAAATATTTCTCGCCCGAACCGGGCGAAGGCGACTGACCAACACCAGGGCGGGAGTTTCCCGCCCTTTTTTTGCCCCCTTGAAACCGTCCGGCTTGGCGCCGATGTAGGATGGCGGAGGGGCAGCCCGCCGGTCCTCGGCAGGGCAACCCG
The DNA here is from genome assembly GCF_001307295.1 of Sphingopyxis macrogoltabida. Classification (NCBI taxonomy): domain Bacteria; kingdom Pseudomonadati; phylum Pseudomonadota; class Alphaproteobacteria; order Sphingomonadales; family Sphingopyxidaceae; genus Sphingopyxis; species Sphingopyxis macrogoltabida. Next base: position 3,509,842 of record NZ_CP012700.1, read on the forward strand.
AACAACGAAGGACGAATTCCCAATGATCGACCCGCTCGCCGCCCTTGTTCCCGTCGTCGTCGAACAGACGAGCCGCGGCGAACGCAGCTTCGACATTTTCTCCCGCCTGCTGCGCGAACGGATCATCTTCGTCACCGGCGAAGTCGAAGACAATATGGCGTCGCTGATCACGGCGCAGCTCCTGTTCCTCGAATCGGAAAATCCGAAGAAGGACATCTTCATGTACATCAACTCGCCGGGCGGGGTTGTGACGGCGGGCATGGCGATCCACGACACGATGCAATATATCCGGCCGCGCGTTGGCACCTTCTGCATCGGTCAGGCGGCGTCGATGGGCAGCTTCCTGCTCGCGGCGGGCGAGCCCGGCATGCGCGTCGCGCTGCCCAACGCCCGCGTCATGATCCACCAGCCCTCGGGCGGTGCACGCGGCATGGCGTCGGATATCGAGATCCAGGCGCGCGAAATCCTGCGCATCCGCAAGCGGATGAACGACCTTTACGTCAAATATACCGGCAAGCCGCTGAAAGAGATCGAGAAGGCGATGGACCGCGACACCTTCCTCGAAGCCGAGGAAGCCAAGGAATTCGGCCTCGTCGATCACGTCTTCGGCTCGCGCCCGGCCGCCGATGGCGAGACCGGCGCCGCGACCCAGAGCGAGGGCCCGACGCCCTGATTCGTGTCGGGATTTGGGCCTTTCGTCACCCCGGACTTGATCCGGGGTCCATTCCGGCGGCGACGTAACGGATGCCGGATCAAGTCCGGCATGACGATGGAGTCACGCCCCGGTAACTGCATTTCTTGACGCTAGCTTCGCGCCTTGGCGCTATGCGGGACATTGAAGCCATGTCACCCAATTGCCATATTGTAATCGGGTGGCGGCGAACTAGGATAAAGACGGCAACGCCCTTTTGGCGTCTGCCAGAGGACAATATATGACCAAATTGAGCGGCTCGGACAGCAAGAGCACTCTTTACTGCTCCTTCTGCGGCAAGTCGCAGCACGAAGTCCGCAAGCTGATTGCCGGGCCGACCGTGTTCATCTGCGACGAATGCGTCGAGTTGTGCAACGACATCATCCGCGAAGAGATCAAGGGCGGCGTAGCCGCGCGCAAAGACGGCGCGGTCCCGACGCCGCTGGAAATCTGCCAGCATCTCGACGCCTATGTGATCGGCCAGAACAAGGCCAAGCGCGTGCTGTCGGTCGCGGTCCACAACCATTACAAGCGCCTTGCCAACAGCGGTCGCGGCGAAGACGTCGAACTGGCGAAGTCGAACATCCTGCTCGTCGGGCCGACCGGCAGCGGCAAGACGCTGCTCGCCCAGACGCTCGCGCGCTTCCTCGACGTGCCCTTCACCATGGCCGACGCTACGACGCTCACCGAGGCCGGCTATGTCGGCGAGGATGTCGAGAACATCATCCTGAAGCTGCTGCAGGCCAGCGACTATAATGTCGAAAAGGCGCAGCGCGGCATCGTCTATATCGACGAGATCGACAAGATCAGCCGCAAGGCCGAAAACCCGTCGATCACCCGCGACGTGTCGGGCGAAGGCGTGCAGCAGGCGCTGCTCAAGCTGATGGAAGGCACGACCGCGAGCGTCCCGCCGCAGGGCGGCCGCAAGCACCCGCAGCAGGAATTCCTGCAGGTCGACACGACGAACATCCTGTTCATCGCGGGCGGCGCCTTCGCCGGCCTCGAAAAGATCATCGGCGACCGCCTGCAGGGCAAGTCGATCGGTTTCGGCGCGCATGTCGCCGGCCCCGACGAGCGCCGCGCGGGCGAGACGCTGAAGCAGATCGAGCCCGAGGATCTGCTGAAGTTCGGCCTCATACCCGAATTCGTCGGCCGCCTGCCGGTCATCGCGACGCTCGAGGACCTCGACGTCGATGCGCTGGTCAAGATTCTCGGCGAGCCCAAGAATGCGCTCGTGAAGCAGTATAAGAAGCTGTTCGACCTCGAAGAGGTCGCGCTGACCTTTACCGACGACGCACTGGTCGCGGTCGCCAAGAAAGCGATCGAACGCAAGACCGGCGCGCGCGGGCTGCGCTCGATCGTCGAGGCGATCCTGCTCGACACGATGTTCGACCTGCCCGACCTCACCGACGTGGTCGAGATCGTCGTCGACAAGGATGTCGTCGAGGGCCGCAAGGACCCGGTGCGCGTCTATGCCGACAAGGCGAAGGAAGCCGGCGACGCCGCCTGATGTTGCGCGCGGCGCGTCTGGCACTCGCCGCAGCGATCCTCGCTGCGGCGGCGCCCGTCCGCGCCGAACCGGTCAGCATCCCGATCGCCGAGGTCGCCGATTCGGCGGAGGTCCGGCGCGAAGGCGATGCGATACGCCACCTTGCCTCGCAATATCTGTTTCCCGCGCAACTGGGGCAAATGCCGGCGCGCAAGTTGGTCGTCTACGCGCCGGGCAATATCTCCGTCCAATATACGCTGCGCGGCGGCGGGAACGGCGACGGCTGGATCGATCTTTTCGTTTACCGGCCCGATGAGGGCACGCTGGCGGACGAGGCGCAATCGCTCGAAGCGCTGCTGATCGAACGCTATAAAGGCACGCCGCTCCCGACCCCGCAAGGCTTCACCGACCCCGGCGCGCCGGTGATGAGCGGATGGTATGACGCCGAGATCGGCGGCAAACCCTATCTCACATATTACCAGCTCGCCCGGCACGGCGACTGGGCCGTGAAAATACGGTTCAGCATGCCGCGCGAAGCGACGGACGACGTGCGGTCGCGTGCGGCAGAGGCTCTGGCCGACCGGCCGACGCGCTGGCGCTGAGCCGCCCGGACATCCCGTTTCGAGTCGCGGTTGAACCATGTTGCATTGCAGCAACAGGCCCCGGAAAAAACGCATCCGCATTGGCGGACGTTAACCACCCTCCGACGGAATCCCGAAGCTTTTCCGCTGACCCCGCAACAGGTCGTCGCACCCCGCTTGCCCTGTCACAATTGCTGTCACAACCCTGCCACACGCGGGCTTCAGGGGCGCTCGCAGGTGAAGCGCACTCCCCCATTCTTGCGCGCCTGCCCAACGCAACAAGGGACATTGTGACATGAAACTTCGTTATTCGATCGCCGCGAGCCTGATGGCGATCGGCGCCGCAACCGCGATTGCCGCCCCGGCACAAGCCCAGCAGATCACGACCGGAATCCAGGGCCAGGTCAGCGACGACAGCGGCGCCGCGATCGGCGGCGCGACCGTCGTCGTCACCGACACCCGCACCGGCGCCGCGCGCACGATCACGACAGGAGCCGACGGCCGCTTTGCCGCGACCGGCCTCGTCACCGGTGGCCCCTACAGCATCGCCGTTTCCGCCGATTCTTTCGAAGGCCAGACGATCCAGGACGTTTACACCTCGCTTCAGGGCAACACGAACCTCGCATTCTCGCTTGCCTCGGGCGGCGGCGAAATCGTCGTCACCGGGACGCGCGTCAAGGTGACGCAACTCGCGGTTGGCCCCGGCGTCAGCTTCAATACCGAAGTGTTGCAGAGTGCCCCGACCTTCAACCGCGACCTGCGCGACATCATCCGCCTCGACCCCCGCGTCAGCCTCGACCGCGACGACGGCGGCTCGGGTCAGGATCGCATCTCGTGCCTCGGCGGCAACGACCGCGGCAACGCCTTCACCGTCGACGGCATCAGTCAGGGCGACATCTACGGCCTCAACGACACCGGCTTTTCGTCGCGCAGTTCGACCCCCATCCCCTATGACGCGATCCGCGAAACGCAGGTCCAGTTCGCGCCGTTCGATGTCGATTACGGCCAGTTCACCGGCTGCGCGATCAACGCGGTGACCAAGTCGGGAACCAACGATTATCATTTCGGCGGTTTCTTCGAATATTCGGACAACGGCATGCGCGGCGACAATGTGAAGGGCATCGGTGTCGCGCCGATCGAAGCCGACAAGCGCTGGGGCGTCTATCTGGGCGGACCGGTGATCAAGGACCGGCTGTTCCTGTTCGGCGCCTTCGAACGCCAGCGCGCCGGCCAGCCGCAGGACGAGGGTCCGAGCGGCGCCGACTATCCGACCGAAATGCCAGGCGTGTCGAAGGCGCAGTTCGACGAGATTCGCGGCGAAATCAACCGCATCTACGGCGTCGATACCGGCGATCTTGTCTATAGCCGTCCGTACAAGAACGACCGCTATTTCGTCCGCGCCGACTGGCAGATCAACGACGATCACCGGCTCGAGGGCACGTTCCAGCGGCTCGAGGAAACGACGCTGCGCGGCGACGACCTTGCGACCACCGGCACTTTCGCCAACACTGCGGTCGGCCGCAATACCTTCCTGCTGTCGGGGACAACGTCGAACTATTATTCGGGCCGCCTCTATTCGCAGTGGAGCGACCGTTTCTCCACCGAGCTCCGTTTCTCGCGCTCCGAGGTCCGCGACATTCAGGATCCGTTCGGCGGCGGTGAAGCGCAGTCGGCAAACCCGATCCCGCGCATCATAGTCGGCGTCGACAACGGCGCCGACGCGCCCGCGGGCGTGGTCAGTGCCGGTCCCGGCTTTTCGCGCACCGCGAACGACCTGCGCACCAACGTCAACCAGTATCGCGCCGTCGGCCGCATCGACGCCGGGGCGCACCAGATCAAGTTCGGCGCCGAACTGAGCCAGGCCAGCCTGTTCAACCTGTTCGTCCAGAACGCAACCGGCACCCTGGTTTTCCGCAACATCGACGATCTGCGCGCCGGGCTGCTGTCGCCCGGATCGAACACGACGACGAGCGCGGCGAACGTCGTCGGCGGCACTGCGATCGGCGCCTACGGCAATTTCTCGCCGTCGGGCGACATCAACGACCTCGCCGCACGCTTCAAGCGCAGCATCTATTCGGTGTTCGTGCAGGATGAGTGGGAGATCAACAGCCAGTTGAAGGCGGTCGGCGGCGTCCGCGTCGAATGGTATGACGGCGGCCATCCCGAAGCCAACCCCAACTTCATGGCGCGCTATGGCTTTGCCAACACCGCGTCGTTCAGCAACCTGTCCCCGGTCGTCATGCCCCGTCTTGCGCTGACCTATGACGCCGACGATTTCGCGATCTTCGGCCGGCCGCAGTTCCGCGCCGGCGTGGGCATCTTCTCCGGCGGCGACCCGGTCGTCTGGTTCGGCAACGCCTTCCAGAACAACGGCTATCAGGGCGAGGGGCGCAGCACCGACGCCCCCTGCGCGGGACAGCTCGATGTGGTCAACGATGCCGGCCAGTATACCGGCCTTCCCGAATGCGTCGTGACTGCCGGTACGGCCAATGCATCGCGCGGTCTTGGCGACACCCAGTCGATCGATCCGAACATCAAGATGCCGACGGTGCTGCGCGCCAACGCCGGCTTCTCGTCCGAGCTGAACTTCGCGCCGTCGGGTTTCTTCTCAGGCTGGAACCTGACCGTCGATTATATCTACAGCCGCTATCGCAACCCGTTCAATATCATCGACCTGTCGCAGACCCCAGACATCCGCAAGGGGCTCGACGGCTATATGATCGACGGCCGCCCGATCTATGCGGCGATCGATCCGACGGTTGCAGGCTGTAACGCCCAGCTCACCGGCGTCAGCCCGGTCCCGGTCTGGCAGAATGTCACCGACGCCTGCTTCGCCACCAGCCGCGATGACGAGTTGATGCTGACCAACGCGCGCGGATACAGCAGCCAGGTCGCATCATTCCTGCTGTCGAAGAATTTCGCGGGCGGGCTGTTCACCAGCGGCGGTGCGGTCGATTTCAGCGTCGGCTATGCCTTCACCGATTCGAACGACCGCCGGAGCATGTATAACTCGACTGCCGGTTCGAACTTCGACAACACCGCCGCCTTCGACCGCCAGCTCCTGCCCGCGTCGCGCAGCTTCTACAGCAGCAAGCACAACATCACCGCGCAGCTATTCTTCACCGAAAACTTCTTCTCGGACCTGAAGACCAAGCTCGGGCTGACCTTCGTCGGCCGGTCGGGCCGTCCATACAGCCTGACCTTCTCCGACGGCGGGGTGTTTGCCGACAGCTCGTCGGGCAACGACAATGCATTGATCTACCTTCCGACGGGGATCGACGATCCGAACATTTCCGCAGATTCGGATATGGACGTTGTCGAGGGTCTCGTGGACTTCGCCAACGGCCTCGGCTGCGCGCGCAAATATATCGGCCGCACCGTGCCGCGGAACAGTTGTTCGAACGACTGGTATTTCGATGTCGACCTGTCCTTCTCGCAGGTAATTCCGGGTCCCGGCCGCCTGTTCGGCAAGAACGACAAGCTGAAGCTCTATGCGACGGTCGACAATTTCCTGAACCTGCTCGACAATGGCTGGAACGTCCAGCGACGCCGCAATTATCTGGGGTTCCAGGATCTGGCGAAGGTCAGTGTCGGCGAGGATGGCCGCTATCTCTTCGTGCCGTCGTCGGCGAGCAATCCTGGCTACACCAATTACGACGCGGACAATCAGATCAACTTCAGCTCGTCGCTGTGGCGGATCAAGGTTGGCGTTTCGTACGAATTCTGATCGCGCGTCGCGCAAAGGACAAAGGGCGCGGGGTCATTTCCCGCGCCCTTTTTCGTGTCGGCAATCGCGTCGTCAGCCCGCCGCGAGGCGGCGCGCGGTATCCTGAACGAGCGCGATCATATTGGGGACACCCTGCGTGCGGTTCGACGAGAGCTGGCGCGTCAGGTCGAAGGGGGCGAGCGCCGCCGCGATGTCCATCGCCGCGACCTCGGCCGCCGGCCGGTCCTGCACCGCCGCCAGCACCAGCGCGACGATACCCTTGGTGATCGCGGCATTGCTGTCGGCGAGGAAATGGAGGCGGCCATCGTCCTGCGGTACCGGATAGACCCAGACGCTCGCCGAACAGCCGCGCACCAGCGTCGCGTCGGTCTTGAGCGCGTCGGGCATCGCCTCGAGGGTGCGCCCGAGTTCGATCAGCAGGCGATAGCGATCGTCGCCGTCGAGAAAATCATATTCGTCGAAAATGTCGGAGAGGCTGCGCATCGCAGCGCCAGTGGCAGATTTGTCGTCGCGGCGAAAGTCCCGCGTCGCCCCAGCAAGGGAATGGGGGCGACGCGGATCGGTGCGGGGCGGACCGTTACAGGTCGACGCCGGCCGCGATGGCTTCGAGCTTGCGCAGCCGTTCCTTGAGGTCGGCGATCTCGATCCGCGACCCGGCATGCGGGACGGCGGGGTCCTGCGGCATGCTGTGACCGGCGGCGAGTTCGTCGCGCTTCAGCGCGATCCAGTCACGCCAGCCGCGCAGCGCGACGAGGCTGATGATGGTGAGCGCAGCCAGCGCGACGGTCGCGACCAGCAGGTTGGCACCGAGTTCGGAAGCGATGATGGTGGCCATGGGTCGGCTCCTTCTTCGTCACGGGGTCAGGGGTGTGAACGGTCGCGCAGCCGCTCGATCTCTTCGTCGAGCGTCGCGGCGCGGTTATGGTCGGTGGCGATGCGTTCGAGCACCTGGATCCGCTCCTTTAAGGCGCGGATTTCGGCCTGCAACGCCTTGGTTTCGGCATCCTGATTCTGATTGCCGACGAAATATTCCCCGCCGCGATGGTCGCGGCGCACGCCGTATTTCGCGCGGATGATGCTGCCGATCGTCACGATGAGGACGATGCCGATCACCATTTCAAAGGGGTTCATGGGAGGATCCTTTCCTTCTTATCGTTGTTGTCTGTCGTTTCAGTTCAGCGGCGCGTCGCGCAGCTTTTCGATCTCTTCGGCGACATCGACGCCGCGATCGGTGGCGATGCGTTCGAGAACGCGGACGCGCGCCTCCAGCCGTTCGGTCGCAGCGGCATATTGCGCCGCCTTTTCGGCGGTCGCCGCGGCCTGCACCTCGATCATCTTCTGCTGATGCTTCGACCAGAAGATAAAGCCGGCAAGCAGGAAGGGCGCAAGCGGTACGAGAATCCAGATGGTGTCACCCATGGTCTATCTCCGGATCAATTCGTGGGGCGCCGCAGCGCCTCGATCTCGCTCGCGACGCGGTGGCTTTCGTCGGTGACGATGCGTTCGACCACCGCGAGCCGGTCCTTCACCGAACCGAGTTCGGCGCGAAGCTGGGCATTTTCCTGGCTGAGGAGCTTGACCCGCTCCATCGCCTCGTCGCTGGTCTTCGGATAGACCGCCTTGCCCCAGCTGTTTTCGAGCGGATAGCCGTTCTTGACGCGGAGCCAGGTGGTGAAGACCCAGCCCGCCACCCCGGCCAGGCCGACGATCGCGGCGACGGGGGCAAGGACGTTGAGGGCATCGAGGTTCATGATATTTCCCTTTTATCGCAGACGGTCGATCTGGTCCGCGAGCTGCGCGGCCTGACCGTGATTTTCGGTTGCGATGCGTTCGAGCACCGAAATCCGCTCTTCGAGCCGGCCGATCTGGCTGGCGAGCTTGGCATTGTCGTCGGTCAAGAGCTTGATTTTTCGATCAGCGTCGGGGTCGGTTCGATGAACCGTGCCACCCCATTCATTCTCGACCGGATAGCCATGCTTGGCGCGGATCCAGGTGGTGAACATCCAGCCGCCGATCGACAATGCGATGATGGCGAGGACAAAGCCGGTACCACCGAAATTCATCTGTCTTCTCCCTGTTGCCCGTCAGCCGCGTGTCAGCGCAGGCTGTCGATCTCGTCGGCGAGGCGACGGTTGTGGCTGGTGTAGTAAAGCTCGATGTCGGCGAGCCGCCGGTCGATGTCGCGGAAGCGCGACTTGATGTCGCGGGTCGACGCGGTCGGGTTCGAGCGCACGCCCTGCCAGAATTTCGCTTCCTCGTTCGAGCCATAGAGCGCGAAAGGCTTCGGCGTTCCCATCCAGGCGACCATCCAATAGGCGATCAGCGTCCAGGGAAAGCCCCCCATCAGCGTCAGCAGCACCGCGCCGACACGGACCCAGAGCACGTCGATCCCGCTATAGTCCGCGATCCCGGCGCACACGCCACTCCACTTGGCGTTCTGCTTATCGAGATAGAATTTGGTACGGCTGGCAGCCATTTCAGTTCCTCCTGCTCATATTTTCAAGCTGCGCCAGATCCTCATCGCTGCGCACCGCGGGGCGGAAATCGGGATGGTCGGCGCTGATAATGCGTTCGACGGTATGAAGACGATTCTCGAGCCTGCGAGCCGTATCGTAAAGTTCGTCGAGGAGCTGTTCATCCTCTCCGGTCAGCGTCTTGGCCTGTTTCCACTTGGTGATGTAGTGGAGGATCAGCCAGGGCAGACCGAGGAAGAGCGTGCCGATGACGATCGGGACGATGATGATTTCTTCCATCGGTCCGGCTCCTTAATTCTTGCCCTGCGCGGCCTTCAGCGCGGCGAGTTCGTCGGCGACCTTGTCGGCCGCCTGTAGTTCGGCGATCTCTTCGTCGAGCGACTTCTTGTAGCCGAGACCCAGCGCATCGGCGCGGCCTTCGGCTTCGTCGACGCGGCGTTCGAGGATCTCGAAGCGCGAGAAGGCGTCCTCGACGCGGTCGCCGTTGGTCATCTCGCGCAGCTTGTAGCGGTTCTCGGCGCTTTCGAGGCGGTTGACGATGCTCGACTGGCGGGCGCGGGCTTCACTGAGCTTTTTCTGCAGCTTGGCGATGTCCGCTTCATAGCCTTTGAGCGAGTCGTCGAGGACGGCGATTTCGGCCTTCAGCTTCTCGGCCATGTCGCCGGCCTTCTGCTTTTCGACAAGCGCGGCAGTGGCGAGGTCTTCGCGGTCCTTCGACAGCGCGAGTTCGGCCTTTTCCTTCCAGCTGTCCTGCAGGCTTTCGAGCTTGGCGATGTGGCGGCGCATTTCCTTCTGGTCCGCGATCGTGCGGGCGGCGGAAGCGCGGACTTCGACGAGCGTTTCGTTCATCTCGAAGATGATCTGGCGGATCATCTTTTCGGGATCTTCGGCCCGGTCGAGCAGGTCGGTGACGTTGGCGGCAATGATGTCGCGGGTGCGTGAAAAAATACCCATCGGGAAACTCCTGTCGAAAATCTTGAGACCTTGTTGGTTGTCTGCGTAAAAAATGCCGGTGCCGGAGCGGGGCAAGGGGGGAGAGTGCCCCGGCACCGGTGCCGGTCAGGCCGTGAGGCCGACCGCCGGGGTTGTTGCAGCGGCGACCTGCGGCTGATCGATCACCCCGACGAGGATGGCCAGCGCTCCGACCGCGCTGAACGCGAAAGTGGCGGCATGGGCAAACATCATCTTCATGGTTCGATCTTCCTTGGCTCTTGCTGCACCGGCACATGTTGCGCCGGTTCGTCATATTCTATGCAGAGGCCGTGCCAATTGGCGCGAACCGCAGAAAATGGCCGAACTTCCCACTGAACTGCCTATTTTGGCGAATTTCCCTTGCCAATCAGCGGGAAATTTTGCCAATCATTGGGAATGGAGCGCGAAACGCAGTTCATCGGCCAATCGGCCGCCTTTCAGGACGCGGTCGAGCGCGCCAGCCAGGCGGCGACCCTCGACCGCCCGGTGCTGGTGATCGGCGAGCGCGGGACCGGCAAGGAACTGATCGCCGAGCGTCTGCACCGGCTGTCGGCGCGATGGGATCGCCCCTATGTGATCATGAACTGCGCCGCGATGCCCGAGACGCTGATCGAATCCGAATTGTTCGGGCACGAGGCGGGCGCCTTCACCGGCGCGACGCGCACACGCGCCGGGCGCTTCGAAGAAGCCGACGGCGGCACGCTGTTCCTCGACGAGCTGGCGACGATGTCGATGGGCGCGCAGGAGCGGCTGCTGCGCGCGGTCGAATATGGCGAGGTGACGCGCGTCGGCTCATCGCGCCCGATCCGCGTCGATGTGCGCATCGTTGCAGCGACCAACGAGCATCTGCCGGCGCTGGTCGATGAGAATCGCTTTCGCGCCGACCTGCTTGACCGGCTGTCGTTCGAGGTGATCACCCTGCCCCCCTTGCGCGCGCGCGAAGGCGATATCGAGGTGCTCGCCACTTACTTCGGCCAACGCATGGCGGCGGTGGTCGGCTGGGAGGAATGGCCGGGCTTCGGCCCGCGCGCGCTGGCGCAGATGGAGGGGCACGACTGGCCCGGCAATGTCCGCGAACTGAGGAACGTCATCGAGCGCGCCATCTATCGCTGGCACGATCCCGAAAAGCCCGTCGACTCGCTGAGCTTCGACCCCTTTGCCAGTCCGTGGCAGCCGGTGCATCGCACGGCGGCGAAGACCGCGAGCGCGCCAACTTCGCCCGCCGAATCGCCCGCCCCTGCAGCGTCGCCGCCGTCGGGTCTGGTCAGCGACCTGCGCGGGGCGGTCGATGCCTATGAAAAGCAGATCCTGTCGGACACGATGGCGCGCTGCCGTTTCAACCAGAAGGTCGCGGCCGAGGCCTTGGGGCTCAGCTACGACCAGATTCGCCATGCGCTGAAGAAGCATGGCTTAAATCAGTAGAAGAATGCCGTCGCCCCCGCGCAGGCGGGGGCCGCTATCGGCCTCACGTGCCATGTCCCGTAAAACGCCAACGGCCCCCGCCTGCGCGGGGGCGACGTATCAATTACTGCCCAGGCAACGCCGCGCTCAGCGCCTGCAAGATCGCATCCTGCGCCGACTCCATTTCGGCGATCCGGTCGCGCAGCGCGTAAATGTCGGGCAAGCCGTCGACCGCTTCGTCGACGGTGCGTTCGATGTAGAGCCGGTCGATGTCGGCAAGCGCTCCCGACAGCGGCGCTCGCGCCGCGGTGAGGCGCGAGATCGCCTGTTGCGCGACGACCCAGCGCTCGCTGGCGACCGGCGCACCCGCGGCCGCCGCGACGAGCGCCGCGGTGGCGTCGCGTTCGGCGGCGAAGGCCTGTTGCCCGCTCGCCGCATCGGCTTCCCAACGCGCCAGGCGCCCCGCGAGATCGGACGGCAGCGGCCCCGGCGGCGGAATCACGATAGCCGGCGGGGCAACGTCGAACCGCCCCTCGATCGGCCGCTTGGCGAGCGAGGGCGCCTGCGTCTGCCGCGCCGCGGCGCAGGCCGCGAGCGACAGCGATGCCGGCATTGCAAAAATCAGCAAAAGAAGGGCGCGCTTCATAATCGCTCCTGATATGGGCGGGCGGTCCGGGCAGCAAGGGCGAATCGCCGCGCAGCCACCGTGATCGCACCGGTCGCCGCAAAACCGCAAAAAGCGCGGAAATATGCGGTTGACAGCGGCGCACGGGGACGTTAGTGGCGCTGACTTTCCCGCATGCCGGAAAAATCGCCTGCTTCGGCGGGTGACTGGCAGCGCGGGTGTTTTAGTTTCTGATTGGATGGAAGACCATGTTCGCAATCGTGCGCACGGGCGGCAAGCAGTATCGCGTCGCCGCTGGAGACAAGATCGCCGTTGAAAAGATCGACGGCGAAGCTGGCGACACCGTGTCGCTGGGCGACATCCTGCTGGCCGGCGACGGCGGCGAAGTGAAGGACGCCAAGGGTCTGACGGTTTCGGCCGAGATCATCGCCCAGACGCGCGGCGAAAAGGTCATCGTCTTCAAGAAGCGCCGCCGGCACAATTACCGCCGCCGCAACGGTCATCGCCAGTCGCTGACGCTGCTGCGCATCCTTGCCGTCGGCGAAGCCAAGAAGGCCGCACCGAAGAAGGAAGCCGCGCCGAAGGAAGAGGCAGCTCCGGCCGCCGAAACCAAGGCTGCTGCACCCGCTAAGGAAGCCGCGCCCAAGAAGGCCGCTGCCCCCAAGAAGGAAGCCGCTGACAAGGCGCCCGCCGAAAAGAAGCCCGCCGCCAAGAAAGCGGCCCCCAAGAAGGAAGCCTGAGCGCGGCAACGCAGCTCGGCCCCAAGCGAAACAAGGAGTTTAGGTCATGGCACATAAGAAAGCAGGCGGCTCTTCGCGCAACGGTCGCGACTCAGCCGGCCGTCGCCTTGGCGTGAAGAAGTTCGGCGGTCAGGAAGTGATCGGCGGCAACATTATCGTGCGCCAGCGCGGCACCAAGGTGTACCCGGGCGTCAACGTCGGCATCGGCAAGGACCACACGCTGTTCGCCACCGCCGACGGCCGCGTTCGATTCCACGACGGCAAGCTTGGCCGCAAATATGTATCGGTCGACATGATGGCCGAAGCCGCCGAATAAGGACGATCGCTGACGGGTCGTCCATCCAAGGGATGACCCGGAGCTGTCCTTTCCGCCCAGCGGAAACAAGGTTCGAAAAGAGGGAGACGGGTCACCCCGTGCTCCCTTTTTTCTTGTCCCGGCTCTGCCGCGCCGGATTTCAGACCTGAAAACAGGGCGTTCCATCTCCCTCTCTACCGATTGTCGTCAAAGCGTCACCATCTGGCGCCAAGGCGACAGGCACTGGGAGTTTGAAAAGATGTTCGCGCGTACCGAAAGACTGTTGCTGCGGCCCGGCTGGCTGGAAGACGCCCCCGCGCTCGCAAAGGCGATCGGCGAGGAAGCGGTGGTCCGCAATCTCGCGACCGCACCCTGGCCTTATGACGAAACGCAGGCCCGGGAATTCCTCGGCCAGCCGATCGATCCCGACCAGCCGCGTTTCCTGATCTTCGCCCGCACCGGCGGCGCCCCGCGCCTTGTCGGCGGCTGCGGCATTTCGCCGAGTCCCGAGGACGGCCTCGAAATGGGTTACTGGATCGCGCGTCCCTATTGGGGGCTCGGCTTCGCCACCGAGGCCGGGCGCCAGTTGGTCCGCATCGCGCGGGCGATGAACCTGCCGAAGCTGTCGGCGGGGCATTTCGTCGACAATCCCGCCTCGGGCGCCGTGCTGCGCAAGCTCGGCTTCCAGCCGACCGGCAAGGTCGCCCAGCGCTACAGCCTGGCGCGCGGCGGCAATGCAGCATGCGCGCTGTTCGAGGAAGGCGATGGTGACGGCAGCGATGCCGTCACCCCCATGCGCGGCCGCGTCACCATCGAAGAAGATTTCCGCGAGGATATCCGGTTGATGGCGGCCTGATTATTCCCTCCCGCCAGCGGGAGGGAGCGGCCTACCCCCGCATCTTGTTCACCATGCCCATGATGTCGTCGAGCGGATTGCCGTCGCCATCCATGTCGAGCATCTTGCCCAGACCGCCGAGACTCCCGCCAAGGCCGCCTGCCGACGGCGCCGCACCGCCACCGACCGCGCCGCCGAGCACATTGCCGATCAGGTCGCCGAGACCGCCGCCGCCACTCGATTGCCCACCCTGCTTGGCCATATAGCCCGCGACCATCATCGCGAGGATCGGCAGCATCTGCTTGAGCAGTCCTGCATCGAGCCCGGTCTGCGCCGACGCCTGCCCGGCGACGGTGCGGCTGACGTCCTTCGACCCGAAAATCTGCCCGAGCACGTCATTGCCCTGATCGACCGGGGTCGGCTGCGACCCGAGCACCGAGTCGAACAGCCCGCCGCCGCCCAGCTGCCCGAGCAGGCCGCCGAGCCCTTCGATGCCGCCCGATTGCACCTGTTTCTTGAAGCCGCCGAGGATCGCGGGGAGCAAAGCCTCGGCACCTTGCCGCGCCATAGCGGGCGGCACGCCGAGTTCGCTGGCCATCGATTCGATGCCGCCGGCCTGCTGCAATATGTCGGTGAGGTTCATGATCGGGTCTCCCACTTTGGCACGGATCGAACCGGGCCGATGCGGGTTAGTATAGCAGCGCGCGGGCGGACGGCGAGCCGTTCATTTGGCTGTCATTTCCAGAGGTACAGTCCTAGCCTGCGGCCATACGACTCGCCCCGTCCGGGGCGGGCCGCATCATCCAGTGGGAGCAAATCGATGAGCATTTTCGGCAAGATCAAGGACGCGATTTTCGGCAAGAAGGCGCAGGCCGCCGAGCCCGCCGCCCCCGCGACACCGGCCGCCGGTTCGGTCGGAGCGGCGCTCGACGCGGCCACGAGCGCGATGGCTTCGGCTTCGGCGGCGCCCGCCCCGATCAGCGAAGTCGATGTCGAAGCGATCCTGTCGGCTGAGGCGGCCAATGCCGGCCAGCCGCTCAACTGGCGTACCTCGATCGTGGACCTGATGAAGCTGCTCGGCATCGACCCGAGCCTCGACAACCGCAAGGAGCTGGCGAAGGAGCTCGGCTATACCGGCGAACTCAACGGCAGCGCCGAGATGAACATCTGGCTGCACAAGGCGGTGATGCGCGAACTCGCGGCCAACGGCGGCCGGGTGCCCGCGGACCTCACCGACTGATCAACGGCCCATAGTTTTCGACGGGGGTCGGGCAAGCCTTGTGCTTCCCGGCCCCTTTTCGTTGACCGGCGCGCGGGCGTGCCTAGACAGGTTTCACAAGAAACAAAGTCGCAAGGGAGCGCCGACGTGCACGACAGACTTTCCACCCCGATAAGCCGCCGCCACACGCTTGCCAGCCTTGGCGCGGGCGCCGCCGGGCTGGCGATGGCCGGCCCGGCCGCGGCGCTGGAGACCGCCGCGCCGAAAAACGACGCGCAGAAGCTGCTCGACTCGGTGGCCGACAATCTGCTCGCCCATTCGCCCGAGGGGGCGACCTCGCTCGGCATCGACACCGGCGACCGCGCCGCGATGCGCGCCAAGCTCGGCGACCGCTCGCCGGCGGGGCTGGCGGCGCTCGCCGGGACGCTGAAGGCCGACCTCGCCCGCGTCCGCGCCGTCGATACCGGCGGGCTCGACCATGCGACGCGCACCAGCCTCGCCGTCGTCGAAAGCGCCTACGGCGTCGCGCTCGACGGCTTCGCCCTGCCCTATGGCGATGTCGCGGTCGGCGGCTGGCGCAACACGCCCTATGTCGTGATCCAGAATGTCGGCGCCTATCTCGACGTGCCGAAATTCCTTGACAGCGACCATCCGGTGAAGAGCGCCGCCGATGCCGAGGCCTATTTGTCGCGCCTCAACGCCTTTCCCGCCGTGCTCGACGGCGAGACCGAACGGCTGAAGGCCGCGGGCGCGCAAGGGCTGATCGCCCCCGCCTTCCTGATCGACAAGGCGGTCAAGCAGATGGAAGCGAGCCTTGCCGACGCCAAGGCGGGCGGGTCGATGGTCGAAAGCCTCGTTCGCCGCGCCGGCGAAGCGAAGATCGCCGGCGACTGGGACGCCCGGTCGGCAAAGATCGTCGAGGGCCCGGTCGCCGCTGCGCTCGAACGCCAGCTCGCCGAACTGAAAGCGCAGCGGCCGAAGGCGGTGATGGACGCCGGCATGTGGGCGCGGCCGGGCGGCGACGAATTCTATGCCTGGGCGCTTCGCGCCTCGACGACGACGCGGATGACCCCCGACGAGGTCCATGCGATGGGCCGCGCCGAACTTGCCGAACTCCATGGGCGGATGGACCCGATCCTGAACAAGCTTGGCTACACGCAAGGATCGGTCGGCGACCGGATGAACGCGCTCGCCAAGGACCCCAAATATAAATTCCCCGACAATGATGCCGGGCGCGCCGAGATCGTCGCCTATATCCAGACCTGGCTCGGCAAAATCCGCGCCGAACTGCCGCGCGCTTTCCGCACGCTGGTCAAGGGCAATGTCGAAGTGAAGCGGCTGCCGTTGGCCGAGGAACCCGGCGCGCCGGCCGCCTATGGCGGCGCAGGGTCGATCGATGGATCGACCCCCGGCCGGATGTGGATCAACCTGCGCACGACAGAGCTCCACAGCAAATATTCGCTTCCCGACCTCACGATGCACGAGGCGATCCCCGGCCATGCCTGGCAGGGCGAATATGCGAACAAGATGCCGCTCATCCGCACGATGCTGGCATTTAACGCCTATTCGGAAGGCTGGGGGCTCTATGCCGAGCAGCTTGCTGACGAACTGGGCCTGTACGACGATTTCGAGGTCGGCCGGCTCGGCTATCTGCAGTCGCTGGCTTTCCGCGCCTGCCGCCTCGTCGTCGACACCGGCATCCACGCCAAGCGCTGGACGCGCGAGCAAGGCGTCGAATTCTTCGTCAAGGAGAATGGCTCGAACCCGCTCGAGGTCGCGAGCGAGGTCGATCGTTATTGCAGCTGGGTCGGGCAGGCGTGCGGATACAAGGTCGGCCATAGCGAGATCGTCCGCCAGCGCGGCCGCGCGCAGACGGCGCTGGGCGCGAAATACGACCTGCGCGATTTCGACAATGTCGTCGTCGACGGCGGCAATGTGCCGCTCGACGTGCTCGCCAAGAATGTCGACGAATATATCGCGAAAGGCGGGGCGAAGGCGTGATCCGGCCGATTGCGGCCGCGCTGGCGGCGCTGCTGTCGGGCAATGCCGCCCATGCGGCCGAAGCTGCGCCGCGCGTCGCGATCGTGACGTCGGATGTCGACCGCTTCTATACGCTCTATGACGATCCGGCACTGGCCGCCGACCCCGAGCGGCTGGCGGCACGCTATCTCGCCGACCCTTCGCCGGGGTTGGTCGAGTTCATGGCACTGCGCCGGATCACGCCCGAAAAGCTGGCCGCGGCGCTGCGCGATAAGCCGCAGGTCTTCAAGGACGCGCGCGGATGTGCGGCGAAACTCGGCAAGGTCCGGACGCGGCTGGTCGCCGCGACCGACCGGCTGGCGGAGCTCTACCCCGCGGCGAAATTCCCGCCGATCACCATCGCGATCGGGCGCGGCACGACCGCCGGGACCGCGAACGCCAAGGGGCTCTACATCGGGCTCGAAACGCTCTGCATGGCGAAGTTCATCGAGGCCGACGACGAGGACCGCTTCGTCCACATCATCGCGCACGAATATGTCCACGCCCAGCAGCCGCTCGCGCAGGTAGAGAGCGAGGACGACAGCGTGCTCCACGCCGCGCTGGTCGAGGGGGCGGCCGAGTTCGTCGCCGAACAGATGACCGGATCGGTCGCCTATCCGCTGCTCCACCAATGGGCGGCGGGACGCGAGGCCGAACTCGAACCCGCCTTCCTCGCCGACAAGGATGCGAAAGCGATCGGATCGCGCTGGCTCTACAACCAGCAGGGCAGCGACGGCTGGCCGGGCGACCTTGGCTATTGGGTCGGCTACCGCGTCGCCAAAAGCTATTACAACCGCGCCTCCGACAAGGCCGCGGCGATCAAGGCGATCATCGAGATGCGCGACCCCGCCGCCTTCCTCGCGGAAAGCCGCTGGACGCCGGGGATCGAGCCTTAGCCCGGGAACGGCGCAAGGTCGGGTTCGACAAAGCCGCGCCGCGCCGCGACCGAAAAGAGCAGGTCGCGGCTGTAGAAGCGCAAGGGCCAGTCGCGGCGACCGACGTCGGAGAGCAGCATCGCATTCACGCGCGCCGCCAGTCCGGTCTCCGTCGTTTCGGCAAGAAACAGGCGCACCCCCGCGACATAGGCGCGGGTGATGCTGTCGTGATAGCCTTGGCGGTCGTCGTTCACGCCGCCGACGCTCTCGTTATAGCGGCTGATTACGCCCGCGATCTCAGCATCGACGTCAATGTCGGGGCGTTCGCTGACGAGCCAGAGGCAGGCGCCGAGATGCGCCTCGTGCGTCCACGCCTCGCGCGGCAGGGTGCGCGCGAGCAGGCCGGTGCCGATCGCGCGGATGTCTTCGTCGCGCTCGAACAGGCGCGGGCTGTAATCGGTCGTCATTGGTCCGGTCCTTCCGGGTGTTTTGCCACCCGGAAGAAATCCGGGTCAATTATGCTGCAACAGCGGCTTGCGGCGCGGCCTGGCGGACGCCTTCGTCGACATGGTCGGCAAATTGCTCGAAATTGTCGATGAACTGGCCGACGAGCGTTTGCGCCGTGCGGTCATAGGCCGCCTTGTCGGCCCATGCCTCGCGCGGGTCGAGCAGCGCCGAATCGACGCCCGGCACCGCAACGGGGACCATGAAACCGAAGTTTGGATCCTTGCGGAACTCGGCGTCGTTGAGGCTGCCGTCGAGCGCGGCATTGAGCAGCGCGCGGGTCGCCTTGATCGGCATGCGCTTGATGCCGTCCATCGTCGCCATGCCGCCGGTCCAGCCGGTGTTGACCAGCCAGCACTGGACGCCGCCCTTGGCGATGCGTTCCTTGAGCAGATTGCCGTAAACAGACGGGTGGCGCGGCATGAAGGGCGCGCCGAAGCAGGTCGAGAAGGTCGCCTCGGGTTCGGTGACGCCGATTTCGGTGCCGGCGACGCGCGCGGTATAGCCCGAGAGGAAGTGGTACATCGCCTGGTCGGGAGTCAGCTTCGCGATCGGGGGCAGCACGCCATAGGCATCGGCGGTCAGCATGATGACGGTCTGCGGGACCGGACCCATATTCTTTTCCGAGGTGTTCGGAATGAAATCGATCGGATAGCTGCCGCGGCTGTTCTCGGCGAGGCTCGCGTCGTCGAAGTCGAGTTCGCGCGTCTGGGCATCCATCACGACGTTTTCGAGCACCGTGCCGAAGCGCTTGGTGGTCGCAAAAATCTCCGGCTCGGCTTCCGGAGAAAGCCGGATCATCTTGGCGTAGCAGCCACCCTCGAAATTGAAGACTGCGGTGTCCGACCAGCCATGCTCGTCGTCGCCGATCAGGGTGCGCGAGGCATCGGCCGACAAGGTCGTCTTGCCGGTGCCGCTGAGGCCGAAGAAGACCGCGGTGTCGCCGTTCGGGCCGATGTTCGCCGAGCAGTGCATCGGCATCACGCCCTTCACGGGGAGCAGATAGTTGAGGATGCCGAACACCGACTTCTTCATCTCGCCCGCATATTGCGTGCCGCCGATCAGGATCAGCTTCTCAGTGAAATTGACTGCGATCACCGTTTCGGTCCGCGAGCCATGCTTCGCCGGGTCGGCGCGGAAGCTCGGCAGATCGATGATCGTATATTCGGCCGCGAACGCCGCCAGCTCCGCGTCGGTCGGACGGCAGAGCAAGGTGCGGATGAACTGGCTGTGCCAGGCAAATTCGGTGATGACCTGCACCCCGACGCGATGCTCGGGCTGCGAACCGCCGAAGAGCTGCTGGCGATAGAGGCGCGGACGCTCGGCGAGATGCGCGAGGAAGTCGGCTTTCAAGGCGGCGAAATGATCGGGGGTCATCGGGACGTTGGTCTTGCCCCACCAGATGGTGCCCTGCGTCTCGTCGTCCTGGACGATGAACTTGTCCTTGGCGCTGCGGCCGGTGTGCTTGCCGGTCGCGACGACGAGCGGGCCATCCTTGGCGAGTCGGCCTTCGCCGTTGCGGACCGCGTCTTCGACGAGCTGGGCCGTGCCCCAGTTTTCGGCGACATCCGCCTGCGTCTCGACGGCCTTATCGCCGATCACCACCTTGGTCATTTGTTTCGCCTTTCCTCTGTCCCGCGCGCACCTTTGCATAGGTATGCAGCCGATGCCAAGCCGCAGGGTCTGGGCCCGCATCGCAATGGGTGCCGACGTGACGCCGATTCCGTAAATCCCGGCCGCGTTAGCGATGATGGGGGTCGAGGTCAAAAGATTTAGGGGTCGATCGGGATCGCCCGTTGGCCTCACCCGCCCACTTCCCCTGCCCGGTTGTCGCTGGGCGGCGGATCGGCTAATTGCTGCGGTCCGCCCAATGGAAAGAGCATGACGGCAACCATCGCGCTGGTCGACGACGACCGCAACATCCTGCAATCCCTGTCGATCGCGCTGCAAGCCGAAGGCTTTGTCACGCGCGTCTATTCGGACGGCGAGGCGGCGCTGAAGCCGCTGATCGACAATCCGCCCGATCTGGCCGTCTTCGACGTCAAGATGCCGCGGATGGACGGACTCGAACTGCTGCGCCGGCTGCGCGAGAAGAGCCAGCTGCCGGTGATCTTCCTGACCAGCAAGGACGACGAGATCGACGAGGCGTTGGGCCTCGCGATGGGTGCCGACGACTATATCGCCAAACCCTTTTCGCAGCGGCTGGTCATCGCGCGCATCCGGGCGATCCTGCGCCGCGTCGAACTCAACCGCGCGCCGCCGAGCGAGGACGACGAGCCCGTCGCCGAGCCGATCACCCGCGGCCGGCTGCAGATGGATCCGGCGCGCCACAAAGTGCTGTGGGACGGCAAGGACGTGACCCTGACGGTCACCGAATTCCTGATCCTCGAAACGCTCGCCTCGCGCCCCGGCATCGTGCGCAGCCGCAACCAGTTGATGGACGCCGCCTATCAGGACGACGTCTACATCGACGACCGCACGATCGACAGCCACATCAAGCGGCTGCGCCGCAAGTTCCGCGAGGTCGACCCCGATTTCGACGCCATCGCGACGCTTTACGGGGCGGGATACCGCTTTTCCGATGACAGCTAAAGTACCCGCCGTCGAGCAGGAGGAAGCGCCGCTTGTCTGGTCGGCGCGCTGGTCGCTGACCGCGCGCATCCTCGCGGTCAACATCCTTGCCGTCGCGCTGCTCGCGGGCGGTTTCTATTATCTCGACACCTATCGCTCGCGGCTCGTCGACACGCGGATCGGGGTGATGGAAGAAAAGCTCGAAATGCTCGACGCAGCGCTCGAGGCGGCGCGCCCCGACCAGCGCGAGCGGCTGATCGGCGAATTCACCCGCGCCACCGAATCGCGGCTGCGCTTTTATGCTCCCGACGGGCGACTCATCGCCGACAGCTTCCGCGCCGCGCCGCCGACCTACACGCTGCGCGACCCCGACCTCCAGCCGTGGAAGCGAGATGCGGCGCGCGCGATGGACCGCGGCATCGACTGGATCGTCGGCGCGCCTTCCTATCCCGAGTTCGAGGAACCGAAGATCGACCGTGCGTCGGCATGGCCCGAAGTCATCGAAACCCAACATAGCGGGCTCGCAACGAGCCGTTTCCGCTATGCACCCGAACGCACGCCGTTGCTGAGCTCGGCGCGCATCGTCGACCTCGAAACGCCGCAGACGATGCTGATGACGCTCAACGCGCGCGACATCACGCGGACGGTGCGCGCCGAACGCTTCCGTCTCGCGGTCGTCGTCGCGGTGGTACTGCTCACGTCGGTGCTGCTGTCGCTGTTCCTTGCCCGCACGATCGTCCGTCCCCTGCGCAAGCTCGCACGCGCCGCAGTGCGCGTCCGGCTCGGCCGCGCGCGCGAGGTGGTCGTGCCGCGGCTGCCGAGCCGCCGCGACGAAATCGGCACGCTGGCGCGCGCGCTATCGGATATGACGCAAGCCTTGCGTGAGCGCATCGACGCGGGCGAGCATTTCGCCGCCGACGTGACGCACGAACTCAAGAACCCGATCGCCTCGGTGCGCTCGGCGATCGAGGGGCTGGGGCGGGTCCGCACCGACGAGCAGCGCGCGCAACTGCTGGCGATCGCCGACGAGGATGTGCGGCGGCTCGACCGGCTGGTGAACGACATCAGCGAGGCAAGCCGCGTCGACGCGCAATTGTCGCGCACCCTGTTCGAGCCCGTCGATGTCGGCATCATGATCGAATCGATGCTCGCCGGGCGCGCCGCCCGCGCCGGCGGGGACGCGCCGCGCATCGCCTTTGCCCGCCCGCGCAAGGACACCGCGACGGTGATGGGCGACGGCCACCGGCTCGAGCGCGCGATCGACAATCTGATCGACAATGCGATCAGCTTTTCGCCGCCCGGCGGGCTCGTCTGCATCGCCGCGACCCGGCTCGGCGACGAGGTGCATGTCCGCGTCGACGACGACGGCCCGGGGATCGAACCGGCGCAGCGCGAGGCGATCTTTCGCCGTTTCCACAGCGAGCGCCCCGATGGCGAAGCGTTCGGCCGCCACAGCGGCCTTGGCCTTGCGATCGCGCGCACGATCATCGAAGGCCATGGCGGTACGGTAGCGGCGCGCGACCGCGACGACGGCAAGCAGGGGGCCAGCCTGCTGATCACCCTGCCCGCGCGCGAGGGCAATGCCGAAACGGGATAGGCACAGGCGCCATCCGCCTTGCGGCCACGAGCGCACCCCGGTAAGCCAGCGCCATGCTTTCCGGCCGGACCAGCCCCCCAATATCGAATATCCATGCGAGCTGCATCGCGGCGGGCGAGCGCGGCGTCCTGCTGCTCGGCGCGTCGGGTCAGGGCAAGTCCGATCTGGCGCTGCGCCTGATCGACCGCGGGGCGCGGCTGGTCGCCGACGACCGCTGCGACATCTGGTTCGAACGGGGCCGGCTGTGGTGCCAGCCGCCCGAAAATCTGGCCGGCAAGCTGGAAGTTCGCGGCGTCGGCATCGTCGAACAGCCGTGGACCGGCCCGGTACCGCTGGCGCTCGCGGTGCGGCTGGTCGAGCGCTACGAGCGCATGCCGCCGGGGGGGCAAGTCGAAATCGTCGCGGGGCACGCGCTCCCCTCGCTGCTCCTGTCGGCGTTCGAAACCTCGGCCCCGATCAAGATCCTGCTCGCGCTCGACGCGTTGGTGGCGGGATGAGCCGGACCGCCGAACCGCGGTTGCTGCTCGTCACCGGCCTGTCGGGGGCGGGCAAGTCGACGGTGCTGAAGGTGCTCGAGGACCTTGGCTGGGAGGTCGTCGACAATCTGCCGCTGTCGCTGCTCGAAGCCCTGATCGCCGCCCCCGCAAAGGGTAGCAATGCGAGCCGCCCGCTCGCGGTCGGCATCGACAGCCGCAGCCGCGGGTTCAAACCCAACAGGCTGGTCAAGCAGATCAAGTCGCTGCGCGAGGCCGGCGGGCGCGACGTCCAGACATTGTTCATCGACTGTGCCGGCGCCGAGCTGGAGCGGCGTTTTTCCGAAACCCGCCGCCGCCATCCGCTCGCCGAGGACCGCCCCGCCGCCGACGGCATCGCGCGCGAGCGCGAGATGATGGAATCGCTGCGCCGCTGGGCCGAGCATGTCATCGACACGACCAATTACAGCAGCAATGATTTGCAGCAGGAGGTGCGCCAGCGTTTCGGCGATACCGGTCAGGACGAACCGGTGCTCAACATCATGAGCTTCGGCTTCGCGCGTGGGTTGCCACGCAACGCCGACTTGGTGTTCGACATGCGGTATCTGCGTAATCCGCATTGGGATGCAAAGCTGCGCCCGGGCACCGGGCTCGATGCCGACGTATCCGCCTATATCGCCGCCGATCCGGCCTATGAAACGACGGTCGCGCAGATCGAGACGCTGCTCATCGCGCTGCTGCCGCGCTATCGCGCCGAGGGCAAATCCTATGTCACCGTCGCCTTCGGATGCACCGGCGGGCGCCACCGCTCGGTGCATGTCGCCGAACGTGTGGCCAAAAGGCTACGCGACGCGGGCCATGCGCTGACGGTCATCCACCGCAATCTTGACTCCGCCCCGCAAGATGGGCTTGAGGGCAGGCCCCCGTCAGCGCCTTCCGCGCCCGGCGGCGGAAAAGCATGAGGGTCTAGCACTAAATGCCCACCGATAAAGCCTTGCCGCTGCTGGGAATGGTCCTGGTGACCCACGGCCGACTCGCCGAGGAAATGGTCACCGCGATGGAACATGTCGTCGGCCCCCAACGGGCGATCGCGACGGTGTGCATCGGCCCCAACGACAATATGGAAATGCGGCGCAAGGAAATCGCCGATGCGATCCGCACCGTCGACGAAGGCCGCGGCGTGATCATGCTGACCGACCTGTTCGGCGGCACCCCGTCGAACCTCGCGATCAGCCTGCTCGAAAGCGGGCGGACCGAGGTGATCGCCGGCGTCAATCTGCCGATGCTGATCCGGCTGGAAAGCGCGCGCAAGACGATGGAATTGCGCGCCGCGGTGATCGCCGCGAAGGAAGCGGGCCAGAAATATATCTCGGTCGCGTCGGAAATGCTGGGGGTGGGATGATGGCGGAAGTCTCCGAGACGGTCGAAATCACCAACCAGCGCGGCCTGCACGCGCGCGCGAGCGCCAAGTTCGTCACCTTCGTCAGCCGCCTGCCCGAAACCGTGTCGGTCGAGGTCGAAAAGGGCGGATCGCGCGTCAACGGCACGTCGATCATGGGGCTGATGATGCTCGGCGCCGCGAAGGGCGATTCAATCACCATCCATACGAAGGGCGACGGCGCCGACGCCGCGCTGCTCAAGCTCGTCGGGCTGGTCAAGGACAGCTTCGGCGAGGATTGACGGAATGACCAGCGCCGGCCGCCGGTCCCGCATCGAAAGCCTGTCGAACCCGCTGGTCAAGCGGATGCGGTTGCTGCGCGAGAAGCGCCATCGCCGCGCCGAGGGATTGTTCCTGGCCGAAGGGCTGCGCATCGCAACCGAAGCGCGCGAGGCCGGGGTGCTGCCGCAATGGCTGTTTCTGGCCGACGACGGCGCGGCGCATCCGCTTGCCAGGGCGCTCGTCGACGCAACGCTCGCGGCGGGCGGCGAGGTGATCGACGCCACGCCTGCGATCCTCTCCAAATTGTCGGGCAAGGACAATGCGCAGACGATCGTCGGCATCTATGCCGAGCCGCAGACGGTGCTGACCGACCTCGACCGCGACGCCGCGCCGATCTGGCTGGTCGCCGAGCGGCTGCGCGACCCCGGCAATCTCGGCACGATGCTGCGCACCGGCGACGCGGTCGGCGCCGGCGGGCTCATCCTGCTCGGCGAGAGCACCGATCCCTATTCGGTCGAAGCGGTGCGCGCGAGCATGGGGGCGATCTTTACCCAGCGCCTTGTGCAGGCGGAATGGGGCGAATTTCTCGGCTGGCTGCGCAGCGGGCGCGGCGAACTGGTCGCGACCTGGCTTGGCGAGGATACGAAGGATTATCAGGCGGTGCGTTATGCCGCGCCGACCTTCATCCTGATCGGCAATGAATCGCAGGGGATGCCGGCGGACTATGCCGCCGCCGCCAACGTGCGGGTCAAGATGCCGATGATGGGCAAGGCCGACAGCCTGAACGCTGCGGTCGCGGCGGCAGTGATGGCCTATGAGGTACTGAACCAGCAGCGGAACCGATAGCGCGCCGCGCCGTTCATCAAGCGATCAGTCCTCCCGGCTTAGGAGACGTCATATGACAAGGATCGCCCTGCCCGCTCTCGTTTCGCTCTTCGCGCTGTCGGCCTGCGTCCCCGCCGCCGAACCGCCGCGATCGCCCGGCGGCGGCGCGGGCTCCTATATGGCGCTCGGCACCGAGCCCGGCTGGACGCTTGAGATCACGCCCGGCTTGCTCAATTACGACGGGGATTATGGCGACACCAAGATCGTCGTTGCCAACCCCGGCGCGCGGCCGAGCTTCAATGGCGAGCGCTATGTCACGCAAAGGCTGACCGTCGACATCACCCATGGCGAATGCAGCGACGGGATGAGCGACCGCCGCTATCGCGACACGGTGACGGTAACCGCCGACGGCCAGATGGTGAAGGGCTGCGGCGGCGGCATATTGCCCCCGGCCGAGCTTGCCGGAACGAGCTGGACCTTCGTATCGATCGGCGGCCTGGCCGTGGCTACAGACCGCCCCACCTCGTTGCAATTCGAGGGCGAGCGGCTGAGCGGCAGCGCGGGCTGCAACCGCTTTTCGGGAAGCTACAAACACGCCGACCGGACACTGACCGCTGGTCCGCTGATAGCGACCGAAATGGCGTGCCCCGGCGCGGGCATGACACAGGAAAACGCCTTCTTCGAACTGATGCGCGGACCGGTGAGCACGAGCTTTCCGACCGACGGGACGCTGATCCTGACCGGCGCCGACGGCAAGACGGCGGTTCTGAAGCGGGCGATCTAGTCGTTCGCGCCGTTGGCGCCCGATAATTTGGCCAGCGGGCGCGCGGCCTGTTCGGCAACCGGCAGCGCGGGAATTTCGCGGTCGCCCGTCTCGACATCGAGCGCCTCGAAGCGTTTCGCCTGCGTCAGCACCTGCGATTCGAAGCTGCCGACGAACGCGTTATACGCCCCCGTCGCCTGATCGAGATTCTTGCCGACGCGCGCGATGTGCGAGCCCATCACCGACATGCGCGCGTAGAGTTCCTTGCCGAGCGCCGCGATCTCGCGCGCCTGTCCCGCGAGCTTTTCCTGCCGCCACACCGCCGCGACGGTGCGCGCGATCGCGATGAGGTTGGTCGGGGTCGCGAGTAGCACCTTGCGTTCGAAGGCATAGTCCCAGAGCTCGTGATCCTGATCGAGCGCTGCGGCGAGGAAATGCTCGCCGGGGACGAACATCACCACGAAATCGGGGGTGTCGTCGAACTGGTTCCAGTAGGATTTGGCGCCGAGCGTGTTCACATGCGCCTTCATCGCCGCGGCATGGGCGGCGAGGTGCACCGCCTTCTCGCCCTCATCGACCGCGCCGAAGGCGTCCTGATAGGCGTTGAGCGATACCTTGGCGTCGATGACGAGGCTCTGTCCGCCCGGCACCTTGACGACGACGTCGGGGCGGAGCCGGCTACCATCACCGCCGTCGACGCTGACCTCGGTCTGGAAATCGGCATGCTCGGAAAGCCCGCAGCTTTCGAGGACGTTCCTCAGTTGCTGTTCGCCCCAGCGTCCGCGCGCTTTCGGCGCGTTGCGGAGCGCGTTGACGAGCTTCGCCGCTTCGCTCGACACGCGCTCGGTTCCCTCGCGCATCGCCGCGATCTGCCCATGCAGCAGGCCGAAGGCATCGCGCCGCTCGGCCTCGACCTTTGCCACAGCCGCTTCATATTTTTCGAGCCGGTCGTGGACCGGATGGAGCAGCGCCTTCAGATTCTGCCCAGCGGTCGCCTCGCTCTCCTTGAAGCGCGCTTCGGCGCGTTCGAGAAACGCCTTTTGCGCCCCGTCGAGCATCGCCTGCCCGACTTCGCGAAACTGCGCCGTCAGCGCCGCCTGCGCGTCCTTGAGCTGGGCGATCTGCGCATCATGCGCCGCGTCGCGCGCCCGTTGTTCGGCGAGCAACGCCGCAAGCTGGCGATCCGCCGCCTGCCGTGCCTCGCTTTCCGCCGCCAGATCGGTGACCGCCGCCTTGAAGCGGTCGGAAAGCCCGTCGCGTTCGGCCTTCAACCCGCCCGCCTGCCGCCCGGCGAACAGCCAGCCGATCAGGGCACCGAGAACGAGGGCGACGAAAGCGATTGCGAGTGACAGTCCATCCATGACGGGAACATAGATCGAACACCGTCCCTGTGGCTAGTCGCTAATTACGCCAACGGGGTGAATGGCAGGATCGCGCGATAGGCCTCCACCTTCGGCGCGCCGCCGATCGTCACGCCCTGCGTCAGCAGCCAGTAATGGCGCACGATCTCCGCCTGTTGTTCGAGGCCGTAGCGGTGCAGCGGCCAGCCGGGCTTGAGGCTGTAGTCATAGGTCGCGAAGGGGTGGCGCATCAGGACAAGATACCAGCGTCCGCGCGTCTGTGCCTGCCACACATGCGTCATTTCATGGATGAACAGCCCCTTGGCGCGCATGGCGCCGTCCGCGGGGCAGGAAAAATCGTCGCAATAGCTGTCGCCGCGGGGGTGGAAATGGAGATGCCCCATCGGCGCCATGACGATACGGCGCGGCTGGAAGAAAATCCATTTGCGGTGCCGCACCCGCACCTCGCCATAGCGGATCGCATCGCCAAAGACGCTGCGCGCCAGCGCGACCTCCCCGTCGGTCAGCGGGCGCCCGTCGCGCTCCACAAGCGGCCTATTTCTTCGCCGCGTCCGCCGGCGGGCTGTGATCCATCGCGCCATGGTCCATCGCGCCGTCGCCGCCCATCGCGGTCGACGTCTGCTTGATCGGCAGGTCGAACAGGATGCGTTCGTTGTTGTTGTTGGTGAAGACGAACTGCATCGGCAGCTTGCCCGCGCGCACCGCGGCGCCGTTGATGTTCCAGATCATCAGATGCTTGCCGCCCTGCTTGAACACCAGTTCGCCCTTCGCCGGCACGTCGGCGCGGACGAGTGGCTTCATCGTCACGACGCCGTTTTCGCGCACGCTTTCATGCATTTCGACGCGCTGCGCGAGATCGGCGGTTACCGCGACGAGCTGCGCGCCGCGCGGACCGCCGGTGACGCGGAAATAGCCGACCGCGGGCCGGTCGGGGGTTGCGCCCATCTCGATATAGCCGCTCACCACGTTGAGCTGCGGTCCGGCGCCGAGATTTTCCTTACACGCCGTCAGCGACAGCGCGGCGGCGGCAACGGCGGCCAGAGTGAGCGAGCGGCGTGCGAAAGACTTCATGATGGCTGGGACTCCCGAAATGCGTCAATTTTCCTGTTCCAGATAAGCCGTCAAAGCCCTTGTGCCAAGGATTAGCGCACCTATATCGCCCCCATTGAAAACCATGGACGGCGTGCCTTTTCAGGGCGCCGGAGAAGCAACAAGGACGGAATATCAATGGCCAAAGTGATCGGGATCGACCTCGGCACCACCAACAGCTGTGTGGCGGTGATGGAAGGCGGCAAGCCCAAGGTTATCGAAAATGTCGAAGGCACGCGCACCACGCCCTCGATCGTCGCCTTCGCCAAGGACGGCGAGCGCCTGATCGGCCAGCCGGCGAAGCGCCAGGCGGTCACCAATCCCGAAAACACCATCTTTGCGGTGAAGCGCCTGATCGGCCGCCGCTTCGACGATCCGATGACCAAGAAGGACATGGAGCTCGTCCCTTATACCATCGCCAAGGGCTCGAACGGCGACGCGTGGGTCAAGGCGGGCGGCGAGGATTATTCGCCATCGCAGATCAGCGCCTATATCCTCCAGAAGATGAAGGAAACCGCCGAAGCCTATCTGGGCGAAAAGGTCGAGCAGGCGGTGATCACCGTCCCCGCTTACTTCAACGACGCGCAGCGCCAAGCGACCAAGGACGCCGGCAAGATCGCGGGCCTCGAAGTGCTGCGCATCATCAACGAGCCGACCGCGGCCGCGCTCGCCTATGGCCTCGACAAGACCGAGAACAAGACGATCGCCGTCTATGACCTTGGCGGCGGCACCTTCGACATCTCGATCCTCGAAGTCGGCGACGGCGTGTTCGAGGTGAAGTCGACCAACGGCGACACCTTCCTCGGCGGCGAGGATTTCGACAGCAAGCTCGTCGAATATCTCGCCGACGGTTTCAAGAAGGACGAAGGCATTGACCTGCGCGGCGACAAGCTGGCGCTCCAGCGGCTGAAGGAAGCCGCCGAAAAGGCGAAGATCGAGCTCTCGTCGGCCGCGACCACCGAGGTCAACCTGCCCTTCATCACCGCCGACGCCAACGGGCCGAAGCACCTTGTGAAGACGATCACGCGCGCCGACCTCGAAAAGCTGGTCGAAGACCTCGTCAAGCGCACGCTCGAGCCGTGCAAGAAGGCGATCAAGGACGCCGGCGTCTCGGCAAGCGAGATCGACGAGGTCGTGCTCGTCGGCGGCATGACGCGCATGCCGCGCGTGCGTGAAGTCGTGAAGGATTTCTTCGGCAAGGAACCGCACACCGGCGTGAACCCCGACGAGGTCGTCGCGATCGGCGCCGCGATCCAGGCCGGCGTGCTGCAGGGCGACGTCAAGGACGTGCTGCTGCTCGACGTCACCCCGCTGAGCCTCGGCATCGAGACGCTGGGCGGCGTGTTCACGCGCATGATCGACCGCAACACCACCATCCCCACCAAGAAGTCGCAGGTCTATTCGACCGCCGACGACAACCAGTCGGCAGTGACGATCCGCGTCTTCCAGGGCGAGCGCGAAATGGCGGCCGACAACAAGATGCTCGGCCAGTTCGACCTCGTCGGCATTCCGCCGGCGCCTCGCGGCGTGCCGCAGATCGAGGTGACCTTCGACATCGACGCCAACGGCATCGTGTCGGTCCACGCCAAGGACAAGGGCACCGGCAAGGAACAGCAGATCAAGATCCAGGCTTCGGGCGGGCTCAGCGACGCGGACATCGACCAGATGGTCAAGGACGCCGAGCAGTTCGCCGAAGAGGACAAGAAGCGCCGCGAGGCGGCCGAGGCGAAGAATAACGCCGAAAGCCTGATCCACTCGACCGAAAGCCAGCTCCGCGAGCATGGCGACAAGGTCGACGAGACGCTGAAGGGCGAGATCGAAGCGGCGGTTGCCGAAGCCAAGACCGCGGTCGAGGGCGGCGATCCCGCGGCGATGACCGAAAAGTCGCAGGCGCTCGCGCAGGTCGCGATGAAACTCGGCCAGGCGATCTACGAGAAGGAACAGCAGGCCGCGGCATCGCCCGCCGCCGACGCTGGCGAGAGCAAGGCCGACGAAGATGTCGTCGACGCCGAATTCTCGGAAGTCGAAGACGACAAGAAGTAAGCGTAGGGCATGCCCTTCGAGACGCCATTCCGACAAGCTCAATGGCTCCTCAGGGCGAACGGTGTGTTTTTATCCGTTCGCCCTGAGGAAGGACTGAGCTCTGGCGAAGGCCCGTCTCGAAGGGCTGTACCCTCGGGGGCATAAGCGGACCATGAGTCTCGACATCGATTATTATGAGCTGCTCGAAGTCGAGCGCAACGCCGACGATGCGGCCTTGAAGGCCAGCTATCGCAAGCTCGCGATGAAATATCACCCCGACAAGAATCCGGGGTGCGGCGACAGCGAGGCACGCTTCAAGGCGATCAGCGAAGCCTATGACTGCCTGAAAGACCCGCAGAAGCGCGCCGCTTACGACCGCTTCGGCAAGGCGGGCCTCAACGGCGGCTTCGGCGGCGGCGGTAACGCCGACTTCGGCGATATCGGCGATATTTTCGAATCGATCTTCGGCTCGGCCTTCGGCGGCGGCGGTCGCCAGCAACGCGGCCCCGCGCGCGGCGCCGACCTCCGCTACGACATGGAAATCAGGCTCGAGGACGCGCACACCGGCTGCACCCGCGAGATTCAGGTCGATGTCGCTGCACGCTGCGAGACCTGCGACGGCAGCGGCGCCAAGCCCGGCACCGCGACCAATCGCTGCTCGACCTGCGCCGGCCACGGCAAGGTCCGTGCGCAGCAGGGCTTTTTCATGGTCGAGCGCACCTGTCCGACCTGTCAGGGCGCGGGCGAGGTCATCGCCGACCCGTGCAACAGCTGTCATGGCGAAGGGCGTGTCGACCGGCGCAAGACGCTGACCGTCACCATTCCCGCCGGGGTCGATGAAGGCACGCGCATCCGCCTGTCGGGCGAGGGTGAGAGCGGTGCGCGCGGCGCGGCGCCGGGCGACCTTTATATCTTCCTCCATATGGCGCGGCACAAATTGTTCGAGCGCGAGGGGACGACCTTGTTCACCCGCGCCCCGATCAGCTTCACCACCGCAGCGCTCGGCGGGTCGATCAGCATCCCCGGTCTCGACGGCAAGAAGCACGACATCAGCATTCCCGCGGGCATCCAGTCGGGCAAGCAGCTCCGCCAGCGCGGCGCCGGCATGCCCGTCCTCAACGGCCGCGGCCACGGCGACCTCGTGATCCAGATCGACGTCGAAACGCCGACGAAGCTGAATGCCAAGCAGAAGGAACTGCTGCAAGCGTTCCGCGAAACCGAGACCGGCGACGAATGCCCCGCGAGTCAGGGATTTTTCGGCCGCATCAAGGAAATGTGGGACGATTTGACCGATTGATCCGGCGCGATGGGACCGTCGTTATCGCAGCCCCAGCGAGTCCAGCTTCGGTTTCGGGTTCCAGCGCAGCCTGTCGCACAAGGCGGCACGGCGCGAACGCGCGGCGGCGAGTTCGCTATTGCTATTGTCGGCGGTTCCGATCGGCAGGCGAACGCAGGACGTGCGGGCGAGCTGCATCAACGCCATGAATGTCTTCCCGCTGACGTCGATGCGCATATCCTCCCCGGCGATTTCCCCCGGATGGGGCCCGAACAGATTGTCGGCCGAAATGCCAAGGCACGCCACCGCCTGCTTTACCGTCCAGCGGGTTTCGTCATATTCGTCATAATCGGGCGCCACGGCGGATTTGCTGCTGCAGCGATCGAGGTTGGCGACCACCGCCTCCTGTCCGCTTCGATATGTGCCCGAAGCGGTATGCAGTCCCTTGATCCCGACGAACACCACCTTGAGCCCGTTCCAGGCGCTGCCCAGAAAATTGCCCTTCTGGATGTCTTCGGCGAATTTGCGAACATGGTCGCGCGGCAGGGTCGCGAAGAGCAGGCGCATCATCCGCGCTTCGATCAACGGCACATCGGCTTCGAAATTGACGAAGTAACCGTTGCAGGGTGGCACCGCCGGTTCCGGAGCAGCTGCCGTTGCAATCGCCGGAGGGTTTCCGCTCGCAAGCATGGCACGAACCGATGTTTCCGCGGCCGTCGCCACCTGTGCCGAACGCCCGGCGTCCTGTGCGGCCCGTTCGGCGTCGGCGACTGCCGCATCGAGCCGCGCAATCTGTCCGGGCAAAGGACGAGCAGGCTGTTCCACGTCGCCGACCCGGCAAGCCACGCCGCCGTCGGAGGGGTAGATATTCGCCGCGGCATAATTGATCTCGTCGGCAGCGGCCGCCAGATAGTCGGCGATGGCGTCGGCTTCCTTTGCATCGGTCACCGTTTCGCCCCCCATCCGCGCCGCCATCGCGAGGATGATGGTGAAGCGAAGCAATTGAACCTTCTTCGATTCGCTGGCGTCGAACGTCCGCTCGTCGAGAAGATGGCCCGGATAACCCCCGGGATGGCGCAAATCGCGCGTGATCGCCCCGCAGCCGGAGAGGCAAAGCGCCGCCGCCATCGTCGCAACCATACCGGTGTTTCGCATCAGCCTTCCCCAAAAGCCACAGCAGATTCGCCCGATATCATCTGCTAATCCCGCGGCCGGGAAAGGAAAGCCCATTATTCTTCCATATTGATCGCCATGTCGGCGCTTTCGTTACCGTTCCGGGCCGATCTCGCCGCGCAGCTCGTCGATCAGTGCCTTCACCTTCGGCAGCCGCTCTTCCTCCTCATCAAGGATGGCGTGAAAGGCGCGCCGCTTGATCGCGACCAGTTCGTCGGCTTTCAGCGCGCCCTCGCCGGTCACGCTGCTCGATACGATGTCGATGAGCCGGTCGGCGCCGTGGAGGCGTCCCCAGAGATAATCATTCTCGCGGTACGCACGGCTGAAGAAAGCGCCGAAGCTGTTGAATTCGATGCCCTTGAGCATCGCCGACGCGCCGCCGCTGCGGATCGCGGTCGCGTCGGAGGGCGAGATACGGTCGATCTTGATCGGGTCGAACTCGTCGAATCCCTCGCCTTGCAGCAACGGCAGCGTCGCGATGTCGTAGAAGGGATAGCCCAGATAGGCGAGCAGCAGCACGCGCCGGTCGTCCTTCGGCAGCGCGGTCAGTGCCGCGGCGATCAGGACGTCCGCCTCGCCATCGACGGCCGTGAGGTCGCGCCGCGCCGCGATGGCATCGATCCACTGCCCCGGTGCGGCGTCGGTAGGCACGTCGAGTTCGGCAAGCCAGCTATCGCCCTCGCGTTCGAGATAGAAGCCGAGCGCGGTGAAGATCGCGCCGCGCATGTCCTCGCACGCCGTATCGCGTCCTTCGCGGCGGCTCTCGATCACCGCGTCGAGTTCGCGCGCCATGAAGCGCAGGCGGCGGATGCGAAAGCCGAGGTCGTGAGTGCGGAAGAAGGCGATCGCGTCGCCGCTCGCCCCGGCGCCTTTCCGGCCCGAAATACGGTCGAGTCCGCGCGCCCGCACCTCGTCCCACATTGCCTGCCGCCGGTTGCTGCGGTGGACGGCACCCTCGGGCGGGGCCAGCCGGTCGACCATGCCGACGAGCTCCTCGACCACCGCAGATAATTTGAGGTGGCCATAGGGCGCATAGGCGAAGCCGGCGCGTGCCGCCGCCTGCTCCTGTGCCTTGGCGCGCCATTTCTCGAGCCGCGCCGAGGTCGGCGTGTCGAGGAAGAAGGTGGTGCCGAACAGCGCCGCGACCTGTTCCTCGACCTCGACCTTCATCGCGTCGACGATATGCTGCATCCGGCGAATGCGCCGCGACATGCCCTCGATCGCCTCGACATTCTCCCGGATCGGCTGTTCGCGCGGGATTTCGGACAGCGCACCGAGGATCGTCGGCAGGAAACCGGGCAGCCGCGCCTCCTCGCCCGCCGCGACCTCGCCCGGTTTTCCGAAGCTGATCGAGCGATAATCGGGCTTGGGATCGATATAGACGAAGCGCCGGTCGACCTCGCGCCGTGCCGGGCGCTGTTTCAGCGCCGCGATCGCCGGCCGGAAAGGCGCATTGGCGAGCACCGACCCATCGATCAGCACCCGGTCGGCGGGATCGCCCTCGCCGCCCGCGGGAAGCTGGGTGCGGATGAACGCATCGCGCCCGGACCACTCGATGCCACGCTTTTCGAGCACCGCGTCGAGTTCGCGCAAGGTGAAGGGCGGGAAGGCGCCCGGGAAACTCGCGGTCGCGCGCGCCGCCGCGGCGAGGCCCGGCATATCGCCGAGATCTTTGCCGCGCCGGCCGTCCTGACGGAAATGCAGGATCAGCCGATGCTCCTGTTCGGTCACCCGCGGCGGGCTGTTGAGCGCAAGCGGCATGCTGTGACCCGCGAAATCAGTGACCGAGACGAAGAGGTCGACGGGCTGCCCCGCCGGGACCAGCACCGGCCCCTTCGGCCCCGCGTCCATGGCGTCGAAGGCGTCGACAAGCAGATTCGAGAAGGTTTCGCCGCCGAACGGCGGTTCGAACCAGCGCGCGCGGACGAAGCGCGACAGCTTGGCGCGCACCTCGTCCTGCGCGCCCTCGCCCACCGTGCGGTCGATGACGTTGCCGCGCCGCTTCATCGCCCAGCCGGCGATCGGCACCGCCCAGAATTTGGTCGCCGCCGACAGCGGCCGCGCATCGGGGTCGAGCAGGCTGTCGACATCGGCGCCGCCCAGCCACAATTCGGTCAGCGGGTCGAGCGACTGGCCGGTCGCCAGCGCCCGCGCGAGGAAAATACCGTTGATCCCGCCCGCGCTCGCCCCCGCGACGATGTCGGCGAGCACGCGCAGCCGGACGCTGCTGCGCGCCGCGATGGCAGCGAGCAAATCGCGATAGACCGCGCCCGAACCCGCCGGCTCGCCACCGTCGTGCCAGGCGCGCGACGCGGCGGCGAGGCGCCATATTTCCTTGGTGATACCGTGCATATAGACGGCGAGGCTGATGCCGCCGTAGCAAATCAGGGCAAACCGCAGTTCCTTTTCGCGCATGCGCCGGCTGATAGCGCGGTTTCGCGACTGTGGCGAATTTTCCACATCGCCAGACCTAAACGCCCGATTCCCGGGTTTCTTCTTGCATATGCGAATTGGTCGCATTAGCCGCGCCGCGAACAGGAGATGAGAATGAATCGCAAATTTGCCCTCGCCGCGCTCGCCTGCACGGCGCTTTCCTCGCCCGCTTTTGCGCAAGACAGCGCGCCGGTCGCCGATGGCGACGAAGGCGAGGGCACGATCATCGTCACTGCCGCGCGAACGACCCTGCCGCCCAACGCCCTGCCGCTGACGATCGATGTCATTTCCCAGGACACCCTAGATCAACAGGTCGCGATTTCCGGCTCGGTCATCGATGCGGTGGCACACCTGACCCCCAGCTTCTCGCCGACGCGCCAGAAACTCTCGGGCGCGGGCGAAACGCTGCGCGGCCGCTCGCCGCTCTATGCGATCAACGGCATTCCGCAATCGACCCCGATCCGCGACGGATCGCGCGACGGCTATACGATCGACCCCTTTTTCCTCGATCGCGTCGAGCTGATCTATGGATCGAACGCCCTGCAGGGGATCGGCGCGACCGGCGGCGTGGTCAATCAGGTGGTGATCAGGGCGCCGCGCGAAGACGGCCTCTCGGGCCGCGCGCTGGTGCAGGGATCGACGGGCAATTTCGAGGATAGCAGCTTCGGCGGCAAGCTCGGCGGGCTGCTCGCCTATCGTCAGGGCGCGTTCGATGTGACCGGCGGCGTCGTCTATGAAACGCGCGGCCTTTATTACGACGGCGCCGGCCGCCGCGTCGGCATCGACAACACGCAGGGCGATGTGCAGGACAGCAAGAGCCTCAGCTTCTTTGCGCGGCTGGGCTATGACCTGTCGTCGACCGCCCGCATCGAACTGTTCGCCACGCGCTTCAACCTCGAGGGCAATGGCAACTGGGTGCAGGTCGCGGGCGATCGGGCGACGGGCCTTCCGACCAGCTCGAAGCGTGAGGACATTCAGGGCGAAGCCGCCTCGAACCGCGTCGAAACGGTCAACCTGACGCTGACCGATACCGACCTTGGCGGCGGCAATCTGGTATTTCAGGCCTTTTTCAACCGGTCGCGCGATATTTTCGGCGGCGATGTCAGCGCCACCTTCCAAGACGCCAGCATCGCGCCCATCGGCACCCTGTTCGACCAGTCGGCGAACCGTTCGCGCAAGCTGGGCGCGCGCGTCAGCTATGAACGCCAGCTTTTCGACGCGCTCAACATCACGCTCGGCTTCGACTCGATGTGGGACAAGACCCAGCAGGGTTTGCTCGCGACCGGACGTTATTGGGTCCCGCCCACGACCTTCCGCACGCTCGCGCCCTTCGGCCAGGCCAATCTGAAACTGTTCGACGGCGCCCTACGCCTGGCCGGCGGCGCGCGCTGGGAAAATGGCCAGCTCAAGGTCGACGATTATGTGACGCTGGCCTCCTATAATTCGGCCCGGGTCAGCGGCGGCACCCGCAATTTCGACGATCTGCTGATCAATGGCGGCGTGATTGTCGAGCCCGCGCAGGGCATCCGCGCCTATGCCAGCTATGCCGAAGGCTATTCGATTGCCGACGTCGGCCGCATCCTGCGCGCGGTCAACGGCGCGACCCAGCCGAATTTCCGCATCGAGGATGTCAACGTCACCCCCGTGATTTCGAACAACCGCGAGGTCGGGATCGAAATCAAGCGCGGGCCGCTCGATGCCAGCGCGTCCTATTTCTGGTCGACGTCGAAAGACGGCGGCCTGTTGGTCCTCAACAGCGCCGGCGTCTACGACGTTCAACGCCAGCGCATCGAAATCCAGGGTTTCGAGATCAACCTTGCGGTCCAGCTTCCGGTCGACGGGTTGAAGCTCGGCACCGGCTATGCCCATCTGTCCGGCCGCACCGACAGCGACAAGGACGACAAGGTCGATATCGATCTGGACGGCGCGAATATTTCGCCCGACCGCGTCAATGTCTGGGCCAGCTATGAAAAGGGGCCGGTGTCCGCGCGCGTACAGGCGGGCCTTTATCTCGACCGCAAATTCGATGGCGCCGCGGCGAACACCGATTTTTCGGGCTACACGCTGACCGACGCCGTGCTGCGCTATGAACTGCCGCGGCTGGGCGGGATCACGCTTGCGGCCTCGAACCTGTTCGACGTCGACTATGTCACCTATAACAGCCAGACCATTCGCTCGACCGTCGCGGCAACCGACAATGCCCGCTTTTTCACCGGGCGCGGACGGACCTTCACGCTCGGGTGGGATTACCGGTTCTGATGATGAAACTGCTCGACACGCTGCACCGCTGGACCGGTGGCCTGATCGGTCTCGTGCTCGGCCTGCTCGGCCTGTCGGGCACGATTTTGCTCTACGAGCATCTGTGGATCGGGGTGCCGGGCGCGGGTGACGCGTTGCGCGGCGACCTGCCCACCGTCACCGCGGCAACCGAGCGGCTGATGGCGACGCCGGGCACGCAAGGCATCATCTATGCCGACGCGCGCTTCGGGCTGCATCAAACCCGCTTCGGCGAAGGCGCGGGCGCCTATGCCGACCAGTCGGGCGAGGTCGTGACGCGCTGGGCGAGCCAGTGGGAGCGGCCCGAGCTGTGGATTTTCGACTTCCACCATCATCTCTTCGCGGGCGACAGCGGTGAGTGGGTAATCGGGATCGCGGGATTGTGCGGCCTGTTCTTCGTGATCAGCGGCGCGATCCTGTGGTGGCGGACGCGGCGGACCTTTCAGCTCCGTCTGTGGCCCAAGCGGATGAGCCGCCCGTCGATCGTGTGGCACCACCGCGACCTCGGCATCGTCGCCGCGCCGTTGCTGCTGATCTCGATCGTCACCGGAACGATGATGATCTTTCGCCCCTTTGCGATGGTGATGGTCGCGCCTTTCGGCTCGCCGGGGGCCGCCGCGAAGGCGCTCGACCCGCCGAAATACAAGGGCGGTCCGCTTGCGGCAAAGCCCGATTATGCGGCAATGCTGGCCGAGGGGCGACGACGCTTTCCCGACGCCGAGTTCCGTATCCTGAGCCTGCCGCGCAAGCCCGGCGACCCGATCAGCCTGCGCATGAAACAGCCCGCCGAATGGCTGCCCAATGGTCGCACGACGATCGCCTTCGACGCCGCGACCGGCGACGTGCTCGCCGCGCGCGATGCGCTCGCCCTGCCGGGCGGGGCACAGGCGTTCAACATGGCCTTTCCGATCCACGCGTCGAAAGTCGGCGGCTGGACCTGGCGCATCCTGCTGACAATTTCGGGCCTCGCGATGACGATGCTCGGCAGCTTCGCGGTATGGACCTTCTGGGGCAAGCGGCCGAAGTCGGTGAAACGGCAGGCGAAAAAGGCGACGCTAGCGACAGGCTGACGCGCAGCGCTTTCCTATTTTGCGGGCAGCCCTATATCCTGCCCGATCCATGACCCGCGCCCGCGTCCTCCTTTTGACCGCCGCCCTCGGCCCGCTCGATTATCGCGTGCCTTATGGCAGCGAAGCGCCGCTCGGCAGCGTCGTCGTCGTGCCGCTGGGGCCGCGGCGGATGGGCGGCGTGGTGTGGGAGGATGAAAGCTTCGGCGCGCCCGAACCCGTCGGCGACAATCGCCTGCGCAACCTGTTCGAAGTGGTGCCGGTGCCGCCGGTTTCCGCGCCGCTGCGCAAGCTCGTCGAATGGACGAGCGACTATTATCTCGCGCCGCCGGGGTCGGTGCTGCGCATGGTGCTGCCCGGTGCGGCCTTTGCCGATGCCCGGCGCCCGATCGTCGAATATCGCGCCACCGGCGAACTGCCGGCGCGGATGACGCCACAACGCACCGTCGCGCTCGAAAAGATCGGCACGCGGCAGGGGATCGTGCGCGAACTCGCGGCGATGGCCGAGGTCAGCGAGGCGGTGATCCGCGGGCTCGTCCAGACGGGCGCGCTCGAAGCGGTGAGCGTGTCGGCCGACCAGCCCTATCCGCAGCCCGATCCTGCGTTCGCGCCGCCCGATCTGTCGGACGAGCAAACCGCCGCCGCGCATCAGCTTCGCGAGGCGGTCGATGCCGCGAAGTTCGAGACGTTGCTGCTCGACGGCGTCACCGGATCGGGCAAGACCGAAGTCTATATGGAGGCGATCGCCGCCGCGATCGACGCGGGCAAGCAGGCGCTCGTCCTGCTCCCCGAAATCGCACTCACCGAACCGATGCTGACCCGCTTCGCCGCGCGCTTCGGCTGCGAACCGGTCGCTTGGCATTCGGGCCTCCGCTCGACCGAGCGCCGCCGCGCCTGGCACAGCATCGCGGCGGGCGAGGCGAGGATCGTCGTCGGCGCGCGATCGGCCTTGTTTCTGCCCTATGGCAATCTCGGCGTCATCGTCGTCGACGAAGCGCACGAGACGAGCTTCAAGCAGGAGGACGGCGTCCATTATCACGCGCGCGACGTCGCGGTGATGCGCGGGCATTTCGAGGGACTGCCGGTGGTGCTCGCGAGCGCGACCCCGGCGCTCGAAAGCCTCGCGCAGGTCGAGGCGGGGCGCTATCGCCATATCGTCCTCCCCGCGCGCTTCGGCGGCGCGGCGATGCCCGACCTTGCCGCGATCGACATGCGGCAGGATCCGCCCGACCGGGGAAGCTGGCTCGCCCCGCCGCTCGTCGAGGCGCTCGCCGACCGGCTTCACAAGGGCGAGCAGAGCCTGCTGTTTCTCAACCGCCGCGGCTTCGCGCCGCTGACGCTCTGCCGCACCTGCGGCCACCGTATTCAGTGCCCGAACTGCACCGCGTGGATGGTCGAGCACCGGCTCGTCCACCGCCTTGCCTGCCATCATTGCGGCCATGTCATGCCGCCGCCGCGGCTCTGCCCCGAGTGCGAGGACGAAGACAGCCTCGTCGCGTGCGGCCCGGGGGTCGAACGCGTCGCCGACGAGGTCGCCCTGCGCTTTCCCGAAGCGCGCGTCGCGATTGTCACCAGCGACACCTTATGGTCGCCCGCGAAGGCCGCCGAGTTCGTCGACAATGTCGAGGGCGGCCTCATCGACATCATTATCGGGACGCAGCTCGTCACCAAGGGCTATCATTTCCCCAACCTGACGCTCGTCGGCGTGGTCGATGCCGACCTCGGGCTCGACGGCGGCGACCTGCGCGCCTCCGAACGCACCTTTCAACAAATCGCGCAGGTCGCAGGACGCGCCGGGCGCGGGGTGAAGCCGGGCGCGGTGCTGATCCAGACGCGCGTGCCCGAGGCGCCGGTGATGGCGGCGCTCGTCGCGAACGACCGCGACGGTTTCTATACCGCCGAAGCGGCGGCGCGGAAGTTCGCCGGGGCGCCGCCCTATGGCCGCTTCGCCGCGCTGGTCATTTCGTCGGAGGATATCGAGGTCGCGCGCGGGCAGGCGCAGCGGCTGGGCCAGAAAGCACCGGTTGCCGAAGGCCTCGCCGTCTACGGCCCCGCGCCCGCACCACTCGCGATGCTGCGCGGCCGCCACCGCTTCCGCCTGCTCCTCCACGCGCCGCGCAGCTTCGATCTGCAGGGAACGATCCGCGAGTGGGTGAACAGCGTTGACTGGCCGTCGAAGGCGCGTCTGGCGATCGATATCGATCCTTATAGTTTCGTCTGACCGTCTTGCGACGAAGCGATCTGGATTCGCCGGATTTTCCTGTTAATCATCGGCGCATTACCGGGGTCAGAGTCTATCCTGGAGAGATTGAGGCGTCGTGACGGAGCCGATTTTGGCTCAGGGCGAGGAGCGAGGAGGGAGCTATGCGGAAGCATAGTGACCGACGAGCGACGCGGCCCTGGGCCAAAATCGGCCCGCCGCATAACGGTTGCCCTGGGAAGCCCGCCGGACTTCGTCGCGGCGCTGGCAGGGGCCACCAGCCCCTGCTGCACGCCGCTTCTTGCCGGCGGGCTTCCCAGGGCAATCACGACGCCTCAATCTCTCCAGGATAGACTCCAAGTGGGTGGAGGTTACCGTGAATATTCGCAAGATGGCCCGCGCGATCGGCGCGGGCGTGGCTTTGGCAGCGCTGACGATCAGCGGCGCGGCGCGCGCCGAATGGTGGGAAGCAGAAACGTCGCACTTCATCGTCTATTCGGAAAGCAAGAAGGAAGACGCCGAACAGTTCGCGCGCCTGCTCGAGCGTTATGACAATGCGCTGCGCTATTTGCAGGGCCGGCCGGTCCCCGGCCCCGACATGGGCAAGGCGAACAAGGTCAAGGTGTTCCGCAGCGGCGATACCGACGACATCGCGGCGCTCGCCGGCGCCCCCGAATCGGGCATCTACGGTTTTTACATCCCCCGGGCAGGCAGCACCGTCGCCTTCGTGCCGGCGCGCAACAAGCGCCGCGACGGCGTCGGCGTGCGCACCCTCAACGAGGTACAGCTCGACACTCAGCGCGTCCTGTTCC
The DNA here is from genome assembly GCF_001307295.1 of Sphingopyxis macrogoltabida. NCBI lineage: Bacteria > Pseudomonadati > Pseudomonadota > Alphaproteobacteria > Sphingomonadales > Sphingopyxidaceae > Sphingopyxis > Sphingopyxis macrogoltabida. The sequence continues at coordinate 3,551,888 of NZ_CP012700.1, forward strand.
ACGAATATACGCACCATTTCATGCTGACCAATTTCAGCACCGCCTATCCCTATTGGTACACCGAAGGTTTTGCCGAAGTGTACGGCACGATCGAGCTGAGGGACGATGGCAGCTTCCATCTGGGCAATGTGCCGCAGGCGCGCGGCGAAGCGCTGCGCGTGCTGCCCGATACCCGTCTGTCCCGCATGTTCGACCACAAGGTCAAGCTGAAGGGAATGGAGCTGATGCAGTCCTATTCGGTCGGCTGGCTGCTCTCGCACTATCTGAACTTCAGTCAGGAACGCAAAGGCCAGCTCCCGGCCTATCTGAGCGCGCTCAACAAGGGCGAGGACAGCCTCGAGGCCGCGAAGCGCATCTTCGGCGACCTCGACAAGCTGCAGGCCGAATTGCGCAAATACAAGAACGGCCCCTTCCCCGGCTATGACGTCAAGCCGGCCTCCTACGTCGAACCGGTGGTGACGATGCGCGCCCTGGCACCGGTCGAGGAAAGCCTGATGTCGTCCTATATCCGCTCGCAGCGCGGCGTCGACCAGAAGCAGGCCAAAGATGTCGCTCGCGACGTCGCGGGGAAAGATGCGGCCAATCCCGACAGCCTGTTCGCGCAGCTTGTCGTCGCCGAGGCGCAGCTCGATGCGAAGAATTACGACGCCGCCGAGGCCGCGGCGAAACGCGCGATCGCCATCGCGCCCGCTTCGTCGCTCGCCCATTTCATGATGGGCGGCGTCTTTATGGCGCGCGGCGAAGCCGACAAGGCGCAATATGCCGCGGCACGGCCGTGGTTCGAGAAGGCGCACCAGCTCGACCTCAAGGACCCGCGGCCGATGATCGGGCTCTATATGTCCTATTTCGAAGCCGGCGAGGCCATTCCCGAAGCCGCGCTCATCACGCTCGAGGATGCATGGGATTATGCGTCATACGATACGGGCTACCGTCTGATCCTCGCGCGGCAATTGCTGAACGAGAACAAGGGCAAGCTCGCCAAGGACGTGCTGTCGCCGATCGCCTATTCGGCGCACGGATCGGACAAGGAAAACAAGATTCTCGCGACGGTCGAATTTATCGAGCAAGACAAGCTCGGCGACGCGCGCGCAAAAATCGCCGAAATCTTCCAGGAGCAGAAGGACGAGGCCGCGGGCAAGAAGAAGGGCTGACGCCGGGGCGGCGCAGACCCGAACGGGGGGGCATATGCGACACTGGATTGCGGCAGCGCTTGCCGTCCTGCTCACCACCGCGCTGGCCACCCCGGCCAGCGCGCGCTGGCTGCGCGCCGACACGAACAATTTCATCATCTACAGCGAGGGCAGCGAAAAATCGCTGCGCAGCTTTGCCGAGAATCTGCAGCGGTTCGACGCGACGCTGCGGCATCGTTTCAACGTGCCGGGCGGGGCCGAGCCCAACCGGCTGACCATCTATCTGGTCGAGCGCGCCGACGAGGCGGGGCGGCTGGCGTCGGGGAAAAGCGGCTCGTCGATCGCGGGCTTCTATCTCGCGGGGTCCGACGGCGCGTTTGCGGTATCGAACCGCGAGAATGACGAAGGGCGCGGCACCCCTGCGGCGCAGCAGACGCTGTTCCACGAATATGCCCATCATTTCATGAAGCGCTATGTCCCCGCCGCCTTCCCGGCATGGTTCATCGAGGGCTTTGCCGAATATGTGTCGACCGTCGACTTCTCGCGCGAGGGCAAGGCCTCGATCGGCAAACCCGTCTATCGCCGCGCCTACGGGTTGCTCGAAATGCCGAAGATTCCGGTCGAGCAGCTGATCACCCAGCGTCCCGACGCGATGCGCAGCAGCGGGATGGCCGACGCCTATTATGGGCGGTCATGGCTGCTGACCCACATGCTCTACAGCGATCCGAACCGGCAGGGCCAGTTGCTCGCCTATATGCAGGCGATCAATCGCGGCGAGGAAGCCGTCGAGGCGGCGCGCAAGACCTTTGGCGACCTTGGCCAGCTCGACAAGGATCTCAATCGCTACCTCAATCGCTCGCTCGCCTATGTCGCGCTTCACGAACCGATGAAGGTCGAGGGGACGATCGCCATCGCGCCGCTCGCCGCCGCCGAAGATGCACTGATCCCACTCCGCCTCGAACGGCTGAGCGCCCAATATTCGCCCGAACGGATGGCCACCGTCCGCCTCGCGCTGCAAAAGCTTGCCGTCTCCCAGCCGGGCGATGCCGGCACCTGGTACGAACTCGCCGCGGCCGAATGGGGCATGGACAAGGACAAGCGCGACCTCGCCGCAGCGCGCGCGGCGGTCGACAAGGCGATCGCGCTGCAGCCCGAACATGTTCGCGCCAATGTCCTGCTCGGGCGGCTGATCGCGGTCGGGCTGGACGAGAAAGGCGATTACAGCGCCGGGGCGTGGAGCGCGGTGCGCAAGCCGATCATGCTCGCCAACCGCACCAACCCCGACGACCCGATTCCGCTCTATGCCTATTTCCAGACTTTCGGCGATCAGGGCTTCCGCGCGACCGACATGGCGCTGCAAGGGCTGGAAAAGGCCTTCATACTCGAGCCCGAGAATGTCAGCATCCGGATCAGCCAGGCCTTCGCGCTCGCCAACCAGGCTCGTTTCAACGAAGCGATCGGGCTGGCCGAAAGCGTCGCATTCGACCCGCACGATCGCGGTCAGGGACAATCGCTGCTCGACCAGGTCGAAGCCATGCGCGCCAACCGCGAAAAGACGTTCATACGTACCGAGGGAACCGAAGGCGTGACCGACTGATCGACGCTTGGCGTCAATAATCGGGTTCTTCGCCGCCCAGCACCTGTCCTGCCTGCGCCGTCAGCCACGTCATTGCCGCGGCCCATGGCTGATGGCCATGACTGATCCGCGCGACGCCGAGGTCCGCGAGTTGCTTGTGCGTCGGTCCGCCCTTGGCGCGCAGGATGTGGCAGCGGCGACGCCTCGCAGATCTCGCCGATGCATTTCGGATCGAGCAGGAAGGGCACGAACAGCGATCCCGCGCCGGCATCGGCATAGGCCCGCGCGCGTTCGAGCGTCGCGGCGACGAGCGCACCGCCGTCCTTCGCGATATCCTGCCCGCGGAAAGTGTCGCAGCGCGCATTGACGAAAATGCCGGTGTCGGCGGCGGCGCGATAACGGTGCTGCGCCTCGCCGATCGAAAGCAGCTCGGTAACGCCCGGCAGCCGGTCCTCCATATTGATCCCCGCCGCACCCGCGGCTTTCGCACGCCCGACCGAGGCGCCGACCGCCGCGGCATCGGCGCCATAGCCCGATTCCATGTCGATGGTGACGGGGAGGTCGGTGACCGACAGGATGCGCGCCAGATTTTCGAAGACGTCTTCGAGCGGAAAATCCTCGCCGTCGGCGCGCCCCTGTGCCCCCGCGACGCCATAGCTGCCGGTAGCGATCGCCTTTGCCCCTGCCGCGGCGACGGCCTTTGCGCTCCCGGCGTCCCAGATGTTGACGAGGATCAGCGGGTCGCCGGGCACGTGCAGCGCGCGAAACTGCGCAATCTTGTCGGTCACTTGATCGTCTCCCTCTTGAGCAATTCTTCCTTGATCGGCAGGCCATAGGCATAGCCGCCAAGCGTGCCGTCGCTGCGGACCACGCGGTGGCACGGGATCAGCACGGCCACGTTATTGGCGCCGTTCGCGCTGCCCGCGGCGCGCACCGCGCCCGGCTTGCCGACCGCGGCGGCGATATCGGCATAGCTGCGCGTTTCGCCCGCCGGGATCTTCCTGAGTTCGCGCCACACCGCTTCCTGGAACGCCGTCCCCTTCACGTCGATCGGAATATGGTCGAAGCCCCGGGTCGGCGCCTCGACCGCGGCGACGACCTGTTCGAGCAGCGCGGAAAACTCGTCGCCGCCCTCGATCAGGCCGGCGGCGGGAAAGCGTTCCTCGAGCGCCTCGCGCCCTTCGGCGAACGACAGGCGGCAGACGCCCTTGTCGGTCGCAGCGACGAGCATGTCGCCAAGGCTGGTCGGCACGACCGCCCAGTGGATCGTCACGCCCCGGCCGCCATTCACCCACGCCGACGCCGTCATCCCCATGCGGCCTTCCATATTTTCGTAGAAGCGCGACGGCCCCGAAAAGCCCGCATCGTAAATGGCGTCGGTGACGCGGCCGCCCTCGCTCAGCGCCTGCCGCGCCCGCTCCTCGCGCAAGGCGCGCGCATAGGCGGCGGGCGACAGCCCGGTATGGCGAGTAAAGACGCGCTGGAAATGCGTCGGCGAATAACCTGCGCGGTCCGCAAGATCGCCAAGCGCCAGCGGTTCCTCGCTCTCTTTGATCGCCGCGATCGCGGCGAGCACCGCGCCTTCGTCGCGTGCGACCTCGTCGGGCAGGCAGCGCTTGCACGCGCGCAGCCCGGTTTCGCGCGCCGCAGCGCCGTCTTCGAAGAAGCGGACATTCTCCCGCTTGGGATGGCGCGCAGCGCAGCTCGGCCGGCAATAGATGCCGGTGGTCAGCACGCCGGTGACGAAACGCCCGTCGAGCGCCCGGTCGCGGCGCAGCACCGCGTCCCAGCGATCGTCGTCGGTCATGGTCTCGGCGGCGCTCATTGCCCGTCCCTTTCGATCCGCGCGGCAAAGCAGCCGTGCGCGGCGTTATGTGCATCGATATAGGCGATACGATCGTCCGCAAACAGGTCCCGGATCGCGCTATCGGCCTCGCCCGGCCCCGCCAGCCGTGCGTCCTGCAGCATCCCGTCGCGATCGAAGGCGCGCAGCGCCAGCAGACGCCCTTCGAACACCGGCGGCGGCGCGTCGCGATATGTCGCCGCGACGACGCTCGGCCGGACATAGATCGCATAGGCGCTGCGATAGGGCGTTTCGACATCGTGGCTGGTGTGGTGGACCAGGATCAGCGCCTCGCCGGCGCGCGCATCTTCCAGACTGATGCGGCAGGGAAAGCCCCGGTCGGCGGTCGCGATGACGCGGCGGGCGTTGCAGGCGGCAAGCGCGGCATCGTCCATCGCAAACAGCGGCGCGAAGCGGTCGGGTTCGAGTCCGGTAATCGAATAGGCCATCGGATTGTCCTTTCTTTGGGCGCGATCATCTTTGCCATACCGCTTTGAGGGCCGCGTCCCGGGGCTTGCGTTCAAAGCTTCCCCTTGGTGTGTTACTGTATTATATCATTGACTCACTAGCGCATCCGGGCCAGTCTGCTGCTTCAGAACGGAGTTGGCGATATGGCGACCATCGACGCATCTTTCGCACCCGCACGCAAGCGACGCCGCGCCGACTGGCTGGGGCGCGCGGCGACCCTCTGCTATCTCGCCATCGCGGCGGGGCAGCTACTCTTCGTCGCCTTCATCCTGCTCTTTTATTACCCGCCGACGCTGACCGGCAATTTCGCGGCGTGGAACGACAAGCCGCTGATCACCGGCCATGTCGCGGGCGACGCCGCGGGCAACCTGTTCTTCGCCGTCCATGTGCTGATGGCGGCGGTCATCACGCTCGGCGGACTGGTCCAGCTTGTCCCCGCGATCCGGTCCCGCTGGCCTGCGGTCCATCGCTGGAACGGCCGACTCTACCTGCTCTCGGCGCTGGGGCTTGCGTTCGGCGGGCTGTGGCTGACGTGGATTCGCGGCACATGGCTGGCGCTGGGGCGCGATCGGCATTACGCTCGACGCGCTGCTGATCCTCGCATTTGCCGGGCTGGCGTGGCGAGCGGCGCATGCGCGGCGCTTCGCCGACCACCGCCGCTGGGCGATCCGGCTGTTCGCGGTCGCGAGCGCGGTGTGGTTCATGCGCGTCGGCTATATGGCGTGGGGCCTCGCGACCGGCGGCGCGGGCATCGGCAAGGCGATGGACGGGCCGTTCGACCTGTTTCTCGCCTTTGCCAATTCCCTGCTGCCGCTTGCCGTCGCCGAACTGTATCTGCGTGCCGGTGCGACCGGCACCCCGGCGGCGCGCAAGGCGGTCGCGGGGCTGCTCGGACTTTGCGCCCTCGTCATCCTCGCCGGCAGCGCCGGGGCATGGATGGTCATGTGGGGGCCCTATATCTAGCACCGCTTGCCTTCGCATCCGCGGCGGCTAGTCTGCGCGCCATGACCCGCCTCCTCACGCTGCTACTCGCCCTCTTCGCCCTTGCCCTGACCCCGGCGCTTCCCGCCCGCGCCGCCGACGATATCAGCGCCGCGTCGCGCAGCGTCGTGCGCGTCGTCACCGTCGCGATGGTCGATGGCGAGGTTGTCGGCTTCGGCCACGGCAGCGGCATCGCAATCTCGCCGACGCGCATCGTCACCAACGCGCATGTCGTCGAATCGGCGGTCAAGTATCCCGGCAATGTCGCGCTGGGGGTCGTCCCCTCCGAAGGACAGAAGAGCTATACCGGCAAGCTGATCGCGATCGACACGGCGCGCGACCTCGCACTGATCGAGATCACCGAGGGGCGGCTGCCCGCCGCCGCAGTCTATACCGGCCCGCTCGAATCGGGTGCCGACGTCGTCGCGCTCGGCTATCCGGGCAATGTCGACCTCGCGACCGCGCGCAGCGCCGCCGATTATATCACCCCCCGCACCCCGACGCGCAGCGAAGGCAATCTGTCGAACACGCAGGCCGTCGACGGAGTCGCGATGCTCGTCCACACTGCCAAGATTTCGCGCGGCAATTCGGGTGGCCCGCTCGTCGACGGATGCGGCCGCATCACCGGTATCAACACCGCGATCACCCGCGCCGACGACGGCGATTCGCCCTTCGCCTTCGCTATCTCGACGCGTGAACTCGCGCGCTTCCTTGCCGACGCCGACCAGCAATATGCCGGCATCGGCACCCCCTGCCTGTCAATGGCCGAAGCCGATGCGCGCGATCGCGCCGCGCTCGACGCCGAAAGCCGCGCGAGCGCCGAAGCCAATGCCGCGAAGGAAACCGCGGCGAAGCTCGATCGCGAACTCAGGCAGGCGCGCGCCGAGGAAGAGGCGCTGGCGTCGCGCGAGAACCGTATCGCGCTCGCCGGGGTGCTGTTCGTCATCGGCGCGCTCGCCGCAGGCGCCGGCCTGCTCTTTTACAGCCAGAAGAATATGCGCAACGCGAAGATCGCCGGCGGCGCCGGCGCGGTGCTGGTGCTCGGCGCCGCGGTGCTGTTCGTGACGCGCCCCGACGCGCATGCCGAGCTGGCCGATACGCCCGCGCCGGGCGCCGCGACTGGCACCGTCACGGCTGCGCTGGCCGAGGGGCAGTATCTCTGCACCATCCAGCCCGAACGCAGCCGCGTGACGGTGTCGGCGACGACAGACGTGCCGGTTAAGATCCGCGGCGGCGGCTGCGTCAACGACCGCACCCAATATGCGCAGGGATCGGACGGGCGCTGGCAGCGCATTCTGGTGCCGAACGAGGAAGCAACGGTCACCGTCGCGTCGATCGATCAGGCAGGGAAGGAATATCGCGTCGACCGTTACCTGCTCGATGCCGAGACGATGGCGAAGGCGCGCGAGATTCGCGCCGGCACGACGCTCAAGGGCTGCACCGCCGACGCGGGCGCGCTCGCCGCGCTCGCGACGCAGCAGGAAGCGATCCGCAGCGCGCTGCCGCCGAGCCCGAACGAACGCCTCGTCTATCGCTGCCAGCCCGCGAGCGGCGCGGCGGCGAAGCCCGCGACCGGCGGCTGAGCCTTAGGGTCGGTCCTGCTCAGGCTGAATCAAGTCACCGTAGCCCTGAGCCTGTCGAAGCCTGTCCTGAGCGCCTGCAAGGCAGTCGAAGGGGGCGCTTATCGGCGAGAAGCGCCCTTCGACAAGCTCAGGGCTACGGATCAATTTGAACAGAACAGACTCTAGCGCAGCCCGTCCACCCAATTGGTGAGCAGCGCCTGCGCGGGCGCGGTATAGGCGAGCTCGTGGCCGATCCCCGCGATGCGCGCGACCGTCGCACCGCGCCGCGCCTGCACCAGCCGGTCGAGATTGTCGGGCGTCACCAGCGTGTCGGCATCGCCGTGCATCAGGAAAACGGGCGCTTTCACTCGCGCAAGCTTGGCGCCATTGTCGAACCGGTCGCGCACCAGCCAGCGCGGGACGAACGGCACCTGCCGTCGTACCACCGACGGCAGGTCCGAAAAGCCCGACACGAGCATCAGCGCCGCGACCTCGTGATGCCGCGCGATCTCGGTCGCCGGCCCCGACCCGATCGAATTGCCGACGACGACGACATCATGCGGCGCCACCCCCGCGTCGCCGAGCCACCGCATTGCCGCGGCGCCGTCGCGATAGAATCCCGCCTCGCCGGGCGACCCCGGATTGCCGCCATAGCCCCGATATTCGACGAGCATCAGCCCATGCCCCGCCGCCCCCGGGCCGCGCGTCGCCTCGATCGCGCCCCGCATATTGTCGCCATTGCCATGGAAGAAGAGGATCGTCTTCTTGCCCGGCGCCGCGGGGCGATAAAAGGCCATCAGCCGCAGCCCGTCCTCCGTCTCCGTATGGACGAGCCGGAAACCGGGCAGCGCCGCGCGCGGATAATCCTGCGGCGCGGGAAAAATCATCCGTCGCTGCTGCGTATAGAGCAGCGCAGCGACAACGAGCCCAAAGACGAACAGTCCCTGCAGAAGCTGGACCAATATTCTCACCCGCCGCACGCCTTGAACAGCATCAGCGTCCGTTCACGCGCGAGCTCGCTCGACGCCTCGTGATAATCCTTGCGCCGGTCGCTGTTGAAGCCGTGGTTGGCGTCATAGACAAAGATCTGCGCGGTCGGGTGATCCTTCGCGATCAGCGCCTCGACCCCTTCCATCGGGATGCCCGCGTCATAGCGGCCGAAATGGGCGATCGTCGCGCATCCGGGTGCCTGATCGGCGAACTGCGTCGGGACCAAGCTGCCATAATAGGCCGACGCCGCGGCCAAGTCGGGACTGATCTGCGCCATCCGCCAGGCCACCGAGCCGCCATAACAATAGCCGGTAATAAAGACCGGACCGCGGCCCTTCAGCGCATCGACGCAGGTCTGCGCGTCCTTCAGGCTCTGCTCGAACGGGTGGAGATGGCGCGCGAGTTCGACCGCCCGCTCGAACTGCGGCCCCGAATAATCGCTCTCGAAGCCCGGATGCTCGCGATCGAACAGCGCGGGCGCCAAAACCTCGTAACCGTCGGCGGCATATTCGTCGCACAGCTCGCGGATATGATCGGTGACCCCGAAGATTTCCTGGATCAGGACGAGCCCGCCGCGGCGCTCCCCTTCGGGTTGGGCATGATAGACGGCGATCTCCGCACCATCGTCCATCGTCATGCGGATCATCTCGCCCATCGTTCCATCCTCTTCCATTCGTCCCGAGCTAATCGGAGTACCGCTCTTTTCCCGATGGTCTTTGAAGAAAGATCGATCCTTCGACAAGCTCGGCGCGAGCGTGATCGGCCGGGGGGCGGAATGAGTCCCAACCCCCGCCTTGCATTGCAGCAAAATCGTTGCTAGGCGCGCCGCGACTTCGCGCGGGGGGCATTCGTCGAATCCCCCACAAAAGCGCGCGACCCATCCCCCACGGGATCGTAGCAAAGGACTTTCGCGCGTGGAGAATTCCGGCGGCATTCAGGGCAACATCACGGCGGGCCTCGCGGGCCGTTATGCGGTCGCGCTGTTCGATCTGGCCCGCGAATCGAATCAGATCGATGCGGTCGCCAAGAGCCTTGCGACGCTGAAAGCCGGCCTTGCCGATTCGGCCGACCTCACGGCACTGACCCAGAGCCCGGTCGTCGGCCGCGCCGACGCCGCCAAGGCCGTCGCCGCGGTCGCCAAGACGCTGAAGCTCGATTCGCTGACCGCCAAGTTCCTCGGCGTGCTCGCCGAGAATCGCCGCCTCGCCGACCTCGGCGGCATGATCGGCGCCTATGAAGCGATCGTCGCCCAGCACCGCGGCGAAGTGACGGCGCAGGTCACCAGCGCGCATCCGCTGACGGCCGAGCAGCTCAAGGCGCTGACCGCCAACCTCAAATCCCGTGTCGGACGCGACGTCACCGTCGCGACGACCGTCGACCCCGCCATTCTCGGCGGCCTCGTCGTCCAGCTGGGCAGCCAGCTGATCGACGGCAGCATCCGTACCCGTCTCAATAGCTTCGCACAGGCGATGAAAGGCTAAACAATGGAAATCCGCGCCGCTGAAATCAGCAAGGTCATCAAGGACCAGATCGCCAATTTCGGGACCGACGCCACGGTCAGCGAAATCGGCCAGGTTCTGTCGGTCGGCGACGGCATCGCCCGCGTCCACGGCCTCGACAACGTCCAGGCCGGTGAAATGGTCGAATTCGCCAACGGCGTGAAGGGCATGGCGCTCAACCTCGAAGCCGACAACGTCGGTATCGTGATCTTCGGCTCGGACAGCGAGATCAAGGAAGGCGACACCGTCAAGCGCACCGGCACGATCGTCGACGTTCCCGTCGGCAAGGGCCTGCTCGGCCGCGTCGTCGATGGCCTCGGCAACCCGATCGACGGCAAGGGCCCGATCAAGGCCGACAAGCGCATGCGCGTCGAAGTCAAGGCGCCGGGTATCATCCCGCGCACCTCGGTGCACGAACCCGTCCAGACCGGCCTCAAGGCGCTCGACGCGCTCGTCCCCGTCGGCCGCGGCCAGCGCGAACTGATCATCGGCGACCGCCAGACCGGCAAGACCGCCGTCGCGATCGACACCTTCATCAACCAGAAGGACGTCAACGCGGGCGACGATGAGAGCAAGAAGCTCTATTGCATCTACGTCGCCGTCGGCCAGAAGCGCTCGACCGTCGCGCAGATCGTCCGCCAGCTCGAAGAAAATGGCGCGATGGAATATTCGATCGTCGTCGCCGCAACCGCTTCGGAGCCCGCTCCGCTGCAGTATCTCGCGCCCTACGCCGGCGTGACGATGGGCGAATTCTTCCGCGACAACGGCATGCACGCCGTGATCGTGTACGACGACTTGTCGAAGCAGGCCGTCGCCTATCGCCAGATGTCGCTGCTGCTCCGCCGCCCGCCGGGCCGCGAAGCTTACCCGGGCGACGTTTTCTATCTCCACAGCCGCCTGCTCGAGCGCGCCGCGAAGATGAACAGCGACAATGGCTCGGGTTCGCTCACCGCGCTGCCGATCATCGAAACGCAGGCGGGCGACGTTTCGGCGTACATCCCGACCAACGTGATTTCGATCACCGACGGCCAGATCTTCCTCGAAACCAACCTGTTCAACGCCGGTATCCGCCCCGCGATCAACGTCGGCCTGTCGGTGAGCCGCGTCGGCTCGGCCGCGCAGACCAAGGCGATGAAGAAAGTGTCGGGCTCGATCAAGCTCGAGCTCGCGCAATATCGCGAAATGGAAGCCTTCGCCCAATTCGGTTCGGACCTCGACGCCTCGACGCAGAAGCTGCTGAACCGCGGCGCGCGCCTGACGCAGCTCCTGAAGCAGCCGCAGTTCCAGCCGATGCCGTTCGAAGAGCAGACCGCGTCGATCTTCGCCGGCACCAACGGCTATCTCGACAATGTCGCGACGACCGACGTGTCGCGTTACGAACAGGCGATGCTCGCCTATCTGCGCAGCGACCACGCCGACGTGCTGAAGACGATCCGCGACACCAAGGACCTTGGCGACGACGCCAAGAAGGGTCTGGTCGCGGCGCTCGAAGCGTTCGGCAAGATTTTCGCGTAAGCCAAGTTACCGTGAGCCCGGCCTTCGCGCCGGGCTGACGAACAAGAGGGGCCGTAATGGCATCGCTTAAGGAACTCAAAGGGCGGATCGTCTCGGTCAAATCGACCCAGAAGATCACCAAGGCCAAGAAGATGGTCGCCGCCGCCAAGCTGCGCAAAGCACAAGCGGCCGCCGAAGCCGCGCGCCCCTATGCCGAGCGTCTCGAACGCGTCGTCGCGAGCCTCGCGTCGAAGGTCGGCGCGTCGGATTCGGCGCCGAAGCTGCTCTCGGGCACCGGCAAGAGCGACACGCACTTGCTCGTCGTGCTCAACAGCGACCGCGGGCTTGCCGGCGCGTTCAACTCGAACATCGTCAAGGCCGCGCGCGACAAGGCGCTCGAGCTGCAGGCGCAGGGCAAGAAGGTCGTCTTCTTCCTCGTCGGCCGCAAGGGCCGACCGGTGATCGCCCGCCTCTTCCCCGGCCAGATCATCGAGAATTACGAAACCACCGGCATCCGCGACATCGGCTTCGAACAGGCGAGCGACATCTCGGCGAAGGTGATGGAGCTTTACGAGGCCGGCGCCTTCGACGTCGCGCATCTCTTCTACTCGAAGTTCCGCTCGGCGCTGCTCCAGATCGCCACCGGCCAGCAGATGATCCCGGTTCCGCCGCCGGCAGACGTCCCGACGTCGAGCGGCGCCGCGGTCGAATATGAGCCCGACGAGGAAGCGATCCTCGCCGACCTCTTGCCGCGCAACGTCACGATTCAGATCTTCAAGGGCCTGCTGGAAAATGCCGCATCCGAACAGGGCGCGTCGATGACCGCGATGGACAATGCGACGCGCAACGCGGGCGACCTGATCAACAAGCTGACCATCGTTTACAACCGCACGCGTCAGGCGGCGATCACCACCGAACTCATCGAAATCATTGCTGGCGCGGAAGCGCTGTAGCAACACGAAGAAAACGGCGCCGAAGCGCTGTAATCGATCAACCCAAGGAAGAAGACCATGGCAACCGCTCCCGCTGAAAAGAAGGCTCCTGCCAAGAAGGCCGCCGCGCCCAAGGCTGCTGCGCCGAAGAAGGCCGCCGCTCCCAAGGCCGCCGCAACCGCCGGCACCGCCACGGGCCGTGTCGCACAGGTCATCGGCGCCGTCGTCGACGTCCAGTTCACCGGCACCCTGCCGGCCATTCTGAACGCGCTCGAAACCGACAACAACGGCAACCGCCTTGTCCTCGAAGTCGCGCAGCACCTCGGCGAGAACACCGTCCGCACCATCGCGATGGACGCGACCGACGGTCTGACCCGCGGCCAGCCGGTGACCGACACCGGCGCGCAGATTTCGGTTCCGGTCGGCCCGCAGACGCTCGGCCGCATTCTCAACGTCATCGGCGACCCGATCGACGAACGCGGTCCGGTGAACGCCGCGACGACCGCGCCGATCCACGCCAAGGCTCCCGAATTCGTCGACCAGTCGACCGAAGCCGCGATCCTCGTCACCGGCATCAAGGTCATCGACCTGATCGCGCCCTATGCCAAGGGCGGCAAGATCGGCCTGTTCGGCGGCGCCGGCGTCGGCAAGACGGTTCTCATTCAGGAACTGATCAACAACATCGCCAAGGGCCACGGCGGCGTGTCGGTGTTCGCGGGCGTCGGTGAACGCACCCGCGAAGGCAACGACCTGTATCACGAATTCCTCGACGCCGGCGTTATCGCCAAGGACGCCGACGGCAACCCGACCCCCGACGGGTCGAAGGTGGCACTGGTGTTCGGCCAGATGAACGAGCCCCCGGGCGCCCGCGCCCGCGTCGCGCTGTCGGGTCTGACGATGGCCGAATATTTCCGCGACGAAGAAGGCCAGGACGTGCTGTTCTTCGTCGACAACATCTTCCGCTTCACGCAGGCGGGTTCGGAAGTGTCGGCGCTGCTCGGCCGTATTCCTTCGGCGGTGGGTTACCAGCCGACCCTGTCGACCGACATGGGCGCGCTGCAGGAACGCATCACCTCGACCACCAAGGGCTCGATCACCTCGGTGCAGGCCATCTACGTTCCCGCGGACGATCTTACCGACCCGGCTCCCGCAACCTCCTTCGCTCACTTGGACGCGACGACGACGCTGAGCCGTGCGATTTCGGAACTCGGCATCTATCCCGCGGTCGATCCGCTCGATTCGACCTCGCGCGTGCTAACCGCCGCGACCGTCGGGCAGGAGCATTACGAGACCGCCCGCCGCGTTCAGGAAACGCTGCAGAAATACAAGTCGCTGCAGGACATCATCGCGATCCTCGGCATGGACGAGCTGTCGGAAGAAGATAAGCTGGTCGTCGCCCGCGCGCGCAAGATCCAGCGCTTCCTGAGCCAACCGTTCCACGTCGCCGAAGTCTTCACCGGCATCCCCGGCAAGTTCGTCGCGATCGAAGACACGGTGAAGTCGTTCAAGGCCGTTGTCGACGGCGAATATGACCACCTCCCCGAAGCGGCCTTCTACATGGTCGGCGGGATCGAGGAAGCGGTCGCCAAGGCTGCCAAGCTGGCCGCCGACGCCGCATAATAGACCTATCGCCCCTCCCCGCACGGGGAGGGGGCCAAGGATTTGAAAATGGCCCTGAAGTTCGAACTCGTCACCCCCGCCCGCCTCGAACGGTCGAGCGATGTCTATATGGTCACCGTGCCGGGCAGCGAAGGCGATTTCTCGGTGCTCGAAGGCCATGCGCCGTTCATGGCGACGCTGCGCAACGGCCCGCTGACGATCTATGCGACCAACGGCGCGGCGCCCGAAACGATCGAGGTCGAAGGCGGCTTTGCCGAGGTCAACGAAGCCGGCCTGACCGTGCTGGCCGAGCATATCGCCGGCTGATCGCGCCGCATTGGCGACAAAAAGGGCCCGCATTCGACGCGAATGCGGGCCCTTTTTGTTTGGATGATCGGTTGCGGCTGCGAGCTGCCTCATCCATCATCGTCACCCCGGACTTGATCCGGGGTCCATGACTTCAGCGCAGCGATGGATCCCGGATCAAGTCCGGGATGACGAATGAGGGCAACGAACGCCCGCTCACCACGCCATATCGGCCACCGGCACCTCGCTCCCACATCCGCAACCCGCAATTCCCTCTTCCCTATCGCGCCGCGCCATGCTCATGGCGGCGCCATGTCCGACACCGCTCCCCTGCTTTCGATCGCCAACGCCCGTGTGATGGCGGACGAGACCTGTATCCTCGACCTTCCCGCGCTGACCCTCTACCCCGGCGAAAGCACCGCCATTCTGGGGGCCAACGGCTCGGGGAAGTCGACGCTGGTCAAGCTGATCACGCGCCAGATCTATCCGCCTTACGGCGGGCAGGTGCGGATTTTCGGGCAGGACAACTGGAATGTCTTCGACCTCCGGAAATTGCTCGGGATTGTCTCCTCGACGATGCAGCTCGATTTCGACGCCGATCCGCCGCTCGAAGTCGTCGATTGCGTCGTCTCGGGCTTTTTCGCGGCGCGCGGGCTATGGGCGCATAACGAGGTGACCGCAGCAATGCGCGAAGCGTCGCACGCCGCGCTCGCGGACGTCGGCGCGGCGCATCTAGCCGGGCGCAGCATGGCAAGCCTGTCGACCGGCGAAGCGCGCCGCGTCCTGATCGCCCGCGCCCTCGCCCACCGGCCCCGCGCCCTGCTGCTCGACGAACCGTGCGCCGGGCTCGATCCCGCGGCGCGGCACCATTTCCTCGACATGCTGCGCGCCGTCGCGCGCGGCGGCACGACCTTGCTGCTGATCACCCATCATATCGAGGAGATATTGCCCGAAATCTCGCGGATCGTGACATTGCGCGGTGGCCGGATCGACGAAGACGGCACCAAAGACCGGCTGCTGACCAGCGCCACGCTCACCCGTCTGTTCGGGCTGCCGATCGAAGCATCGCCGCGCGGCGACTGGTTCCACGCCGATATTATTGCCTGATCCGGCCGCCGGGCAGCCCTGTCCGGGTCAATCGACGACCTCGACCGCAATATGCGGCCAGGCCGCAGCCAATCGCCCGGCCCAGCGCTCATAGGGCCAGAGGATAACCTCCTCGTCGAACCAGAACAGCCGGTCGCCGTCGAGATCGTAGAGGTGGACCGCATCGGCGCTGTCGTCCTGCCGGATGATACGGATCTTGCCGATCCGCGACGGATGAATCCGTCCTTCGTCGCCGCCGGTCGCGCCGATCCGACGAAAGCCGTGGCGGCCAAGGAGCGAGGCAAGCGAGTCCGTCTATGGTGACGATCACAGCCCGCCGGGCTTCGACATGTGAAACGAAAGAGACTACACTGATCGAAGGAATTATCCTTTCCATGCAAACCCTTGTCGACCGCCCCCGAAAGACCGCCGTCGTTCTGGCCTTTCTCGCCGCGACGCTGCTTGCCCTGCTCCTCCCGGCCGGACCCGCGATGGCGCAGGCCTATCCCTGCAACGGCCCGGGCCCCGGCGAGCGGATGGTCGGCATGACGCCGGGCGGCAATGGCGTCGCCGGGGTGCCGCTGTGCGTGCGCGACGAAGCGGCGGCGCCGGTGCCGCAGGAGCCGCCGACGCAATGGGTGAACAGCTATTATGTCGCGGCGTGGCACCCCGAAGCGTCGGATGTCTGGACCGCCGCGGGCTATCGCAGCGCCGACGCCGCGGGCGAAGCCGCGCTCGCCGCCTGCGCCGCGGCGATGGGCCCCGGCTGCACGCTGACGCCGGGCGCCGCCAACGGCTCGATCGCCATCGCGCGCGACGGCCTCGGCACCCTGTGGGCCGCCACTGGGGCGAGCGACGGCAAGGCGAGGAAGGAGGTCGAGAAACTGTGCGTGAAGGAGCAGCAGGCGATCTGCGAGGTCATCAACACGACCAACTCGCCGTCGTGGATCGAAGAGATCGGCTATCCGGTCAGCCAGGCGATCGTCTTTCCACCGAAGGGCAATTTCCATCGCATCTATGCATCGACCGCGTGGGTCGACAGCGGCAGCGCCGAGGGTGACTGGGGCTCGAAAATATGGGTCAATTCGGGCTATACGAGCGGCAAGGATGCCGAAACCGCTGCGGTAACCCAATGCGAACGCGACAGCGGTGCGAAGTGCAAGGCGGTCCGGACGATTTCCGACGCTTTTCTGACCATCGCGGTCGATACGAGCCGGTCGATCCGGGTCGGGTCGAGCCCCGATTATAAGGAGGCCCGGAAACATGCCGAGCAACGCTGCAAGGACACGGGAACCAAATGCACCGTCACCGCGACCTTCGATGCGACGCAGAAGGGCGCGTTCGTCCACGATGCCTATCAGGCCCTCGCCGAAATGAAGAAATAGCCGATTTGACGAAGGAGGCCGCCTTGAAATTCCTTTCCCGCACCCTGCTTGCATCGGCGGCACTGATGGCCGCGCAAGCACAGGCGCAAGACGCCGATCCCGACGAAGGCCTCGACTATGTGGCCGAATATGGCGCGACGATCGGCGAGCCCGACCGGATCGACAGCGATGGCGCGGCGCTCACCGATCCCGCCGCGATCCTCGCGCAGGACCGGTTCAATGTCGATGTGCGGGGCATCCTCCAGCCGGGCGATAGCCCCGACGAATATTTTGCCGATGAGGCGCAGCGGGAAGAAATCGCCGGCGCCGACATCCGCTTTCAGGACGATCGGGCCGCAGCCGAACTTGCGGTTGGCACGCCCTCGCTGTTCGTGACGGTGATGCGCCGGCCGGACGACGGGCGGCTGGTCATCTTCCTCGCGACCTCCGACGGCGAACCGGCGGACGATCCCGATTCGGTCGACGATTCGACGCCAACGGCCTGAAGCGACGCATTTGCGCCATTATCCCGCCACCGATCGCTTGCCAGAGCGGCGGAACCGCTTAACCGGCGCCGGCGCGCCTGTGCCCCTGCGGGACATGCGATCGAGAATGAAACATTTTATTGGCGTTTCAGGGCATAATGCAGGCTGACCCGCCTCCACGCGAATCGGTCGTGCGGCGGCGGGATGGGAATTTCGACACGCGGATGAAGCCCGAACTCAACCTCACGGCCCGCTCGGCGTGGCTCGATCCGGTGGCGCCGAAGCCCGCCGGACCCGACCGCTCGTTCTGGACCGCGCTGGCGGCGGCGGTGATCGTCGCGTGCCTCGGCCTCGCGCTCGCGAGCGGACGGCTGCGCGACTATACGCCGTTCGGGCCGTACAGCGTCACCGTGCCGCTGAGCTTCAAAACCTATGACCCCGCACGCTGGGCGGTGATGAACGCCGAGGACTATGAGGCGGCGCTGAAGATCGACCCGACGCTGCCCGACCCGAACAGCGTCGGCTATGCCGATGCGACGGCGCTTCCCCCCGCCGACCCGGCGGCGCTGCGCGACGAGGCCTTCGTCGGGCCGCCGGCCAAAAGCTATGTCTTTCGCGGCGTGACAGCGCTCGACCGTGAACGCGCCCATTATTGCCTGACCTCGGCGATCTATTACGAGGCCGCGTCCGAAAGCGACGACGGCATGCGCGGCGTCGCGCAGGTGATTATCAACCGCGCCCGTCACCCGAGCTTTCCCAGCACGATTTGCGGCGTCGTCTTCCAGGGGTCGCAGCGCGCGGGCGTGTGCCAGTTCACCTTCAGTTGCGACGGCGCGATGGCGCGCGCGCCGAGCAAACCCAACTGGCTGCGCGCGAGCCGCATCGCGTCGGCGGCGCTCGGCGGCTATGTCTTCCCCAAGGTTGGCCTCGCGACCCATTATCACACGACGGCGATCTGGCCGCGCTGGGGAAAGAGCCTGGTGATGACGAATATCGTCGGCGCGCATATCTTCCATCGCTGGCGCGGCCGCTGGGGCATGCCCGACGCCTTCCGCGCGCCCTATCTCGGCCGCGAGCCGGTGCCGGGCCCCTATCTGCCCGTCGCGCAGCAACTCGCGATCCTGAAAGGACAGGGGATCGCACCCGGCGCCGGACCGCTGCCGGCGATCACCGGCCCCGCCGCCGCGGCGCCGCTACCCGATGTCGCACCGGCGCCGATGCCGGGCACGATGGCGCAGCAGGGCCGCGATATCGGCACGCCGGCCGCGCCGGCGCCCGCCACGCCGCCGGTGACCTACAGCGATCCGCGGCTCAACCAGTCGGGGCAGATTAAGGAAGAGTTCCAGAAAAGCGGAGAGTGGATTCGCTGACCGAAGCCTCCTAGTCTCGTCGCATCACCACCATCAGGGAGGATGGCCATGGGACATGTCAAAGGCATCGGCGGATTGTTTTTCCGGGCGCGCGATCCCGCCGCGCTCAACGCCTGGTACCGCGATCGGCTCGGCGTCGGCGGCGGCTGCAGCGCCGACGAGAGCGTCCCGCCGAACGAATGGGTGTGGAACGTCACCGCCGGCCCACTCGTCTTTTCGCCCTTCAAGGCGGATACCGATTATTTCGCGGCCGACCGCCAGTATATGATCAACCTGCGCGTCGACGATCTCGACGCGGTGCTGGCGCCGTTCCGCGCCGCGGGCGATGAGATCATCACCAAGAAGGAGTGGGACGACCCGTCGGTCGGTCGTTTCGCACGCGTCCACGATCCGGAGGGTAATCCGATCGAATTGTGGGAGCCGCCGAAGGGCTAACCCTGAAATCCCATTTGCATCGAGCGAAGTCGGGATGCCCATCGGTCTGGCGCTTGCCATCGGGGTGTCTCGACTTCGCTCGACACGAACGGAAACTGACGGAGGCTCTTACCGCCCCTGGCTGCGCCAGCGCTTGACGACGCGTTCGAGTATCTCGGCTTCGCCGCCGGTCTCGCGCCAAAGCTTCGAGAACAGCGGGTCGCTCGACGCAGGCCGCTTTTCTTCTTCGAGCGTGTCGAGATAGACGCGGATCGGGATCGATACGCCCTCGCCGCAGACGATGCATTCGCGGTTGCGGAGCGCCGGGATCGAATCGATGAAGCCGCGCGCCCCCTCGGGCATCGCCGCCTTGACGAAATGCTGGTCGCGTTCGTTGTTGAGGCGCATCGAGATGATCGTGCCGCACTGCGACAGCACGCCCTCGGCAAGGTCCGACGGGCGCTGGGTGATCAGGCCCAGCGACACGCCATATTTACGGCCTTCCTTGGCGATCCGTTCGAGAATCTTGCGCACCGCCTGCCCCTGCCCGACGTCCTTCGCCGGGATGTAGCGGTGCGCCTCTTCGCAGACGAGCAGGATCGGCCGCTGCGGCTCGCCGCGCGACCAGATCGCATAGTCGAAGGTCAGCCGCGACAGCACCGCGACGACGACGCTGGTGATGTCGGAGGGCACGCCGGAAACGTCGATGATCGAGATCGGCCGGCCGTCGGACGGCAGGCGGAAGATCTTGCCGATGAAATTCGCCATCGTGTCGGCGACGAGCATGCCCGAGAACATGAAGTTATAGCGCGGGTCGGCGCGCATTTCCTCGATCTTGCCCTTGATCCGCATGAAGGGCGCGCTCGACGTCGCCTTGTCGAGCCGGCCCATCTCGTTGCTGAGAATGCTGAGGAGATCGGAGAGCAGATAGGGAATCGGCGAATCGACGGTGATCTTGTTCATCCCCTCGGCGAGCCGGTTCTTCTGCCGCGCCTGCAACAGGCATTTGGCGAGCACGTCACAGTCACCCTGCCGGTCGCGGCCCTCGCTGGTGACGAACACCTCGCAATGTTCCTCGAAATTCATCAGCCAATAGGGCATCGCGAGATTGTCGACGTCGAACAGCGCGCCGGTGCCCTTGAACGCCGCCGAATATTCGCCGTGCGGGTCGATCATCACAATATGACCCTGCGGCGCGAGTTCGCAAATCTTGTGGAGGATCAGCGCGGCGCTCGTCGACTTGCCGGTACCGGTCGAACCGAGGAGCGCGAAATGCTTGCCGAGCATCGCGTCGACATAGAGCGAACCGCGAATATCCTTGGTCGGATAGACGGTCCCGATCTCGACATGCGCGCGTTCGTCGGCGGCATAGATTTGCTTGAGATCGGCGCTGGTCGCCGCATAAACCTTGCCGCCCGGCACCGGGTAGCGTGTGACGCCACGACGGAAATTATGGATGCGGCCGGTGATCTTTTCCTCGTCGCCTTCGCCGAGAAAGTCGATCGAGGCGACGATGACGCCCTGTCCCTGTTCGTGGAGCTGCTGGTCGCGGATGCTCGCGACGAGCCACACATTGCCGACGCGGACCTTGACCTGCGCGCCGACCTGTCCCGCCATCGCGACCGCCATGTCGGTCGACGACGACAATTGGCCGATCACGGCGGAATCGATCAGGATACGCGACGCCGAACCCGAAATATCGATCACTTCGCCGATCAGCAGGTCGTCGCGATGATGCGCCGTCACCGGCGCAACGGGCGCAGCAGGAGCGACGGTGCCGCCGCCGGCGAGCCGGACGTGCTGTGCCGCCGTCATGTCCCCGGCGCCGATCGCGCCGCCCTGGCTGTCCATTCCGTTGCCCCGCCTCAAATTGGTCCCGGACAACATATCGCACCAGTTGGTAAATAAAGCGCTTATGGTCGTCCGCAGCGCCCCAAGTTCGCCCTAACGGCGGCGGAAAATCGCCGATGCACCCCACCCGAGGACGAGCGACAGCAGCACTGCCGCCAGCCCGTAGAGAAAGCCGTGACGCTGCGCCGCGAGCGCGACGAAGCGTTCGAAGCCTGCCTTGCGGATCTGGACGTCGCGCGATGCCACCGCGAGCACGCGGCCGCGGCTGATCAGATAGGTTTCGGCGCGATAGGTGCCGACCGGGACGCGCGCCGGCACCGGGATACGCGCCCGGTAGAGCACGCCTTCGCTGATTTCGACCGCCGCCGGATTTTCATAGAAAAGCCCGAGGCGGCGATAAAGATCGATCAGCCCGCCCTCGAAACGCTCGAGCTTCTTCGCCTCCGAAAAGCCGCTCGGCGACATCGACAGGTTGTTTAGCCCCAGTTCGAAGATCGCGGCGGTGCGTTCGTCGACCAGCTTGTCGATCGGGCGCGACGAGCCGATGGCATAAAAGCCCGGCGAGGTGCGCAGGCGGATGCTGTTGGCGTTGACCCAGATGCCCGCGACGCGGCGCTTTTCGCGCAGCACGATCGGGCGCACCGGCCCCTTCAACACCACGACGATATCGGCGCGGTCGTCGGGCAGCCGCTGTCCCGGATAGAGGATCGCGCCGAACAGCAGCAGTTCCTCGCCGGTAAAGCTGTACTGGATATCGATGGCGCGGCTCGACACGTCGGGGACCAGCCGCGGATCGCTCCCCTGCGCCGCAGCCGCGGCCGGGAGCAGCAGCGCCGCGCACGCCAGGGCCAAGGCGCACGCGTTCCTCATTGCACCGTGTAGATTTCTTCGGGGCGGATAAAGAGATCGACCGCCATGCGCAGTGCGACGAGCAACACGATCGCCGCGAGCGCCATGCGCAGATATTCGGGCTTCACCTTTTGTGCGAAACGGGCGCCGAACTGAGCCCCGGTGACGCTACCGAGCAGCAGCAGCCCCGCCAGCACGATGTCGACCGCGCCGGTCGTCATCGCATGGACCATCGTCGTCGCGATCGTCACGAACAATATCTGGAACAGCGAGGTGCCAACGACGACCTGCGTCCCCATGCCGAGCAGGTAGAGCATCGCCGGGACCATGATGAAACCGCCGCCGACGCCGAGCAGCATGGTCAGGATGCCGACCGCCATGCCGAGCAAGAGCGGCGCGAGCGGCGAGATATAGAGCCCGGAGCGATAGAAACGCCAGCGAAGCGGCAGGTTCGCGACCATCGGGTGGTGGCGCCGCTTGCGCGCCGGCGCGGGAAGCCCCGCCTGCGCCGCGCGGTACGAACCCCATGCCTCGCGCCCCATGAAACTGCCGACGGTACCGAGCAGGGCGACGTACAGGATGTTGATCGTCGTATCGATCTGGCCCCAGGCGGTGAGCAATTCGAACAGCCCGGCGCCGATCAGCGAGCCGAGGAGGCCGCCCGCCACGAGCACCGCGCCCATGCGCAGGTCGACGCCGTCGCGTTCGAGATGCGCCATCACGCCCGACACGCTGGCGCCCGTCACCTGCGTCGCCGCCGATGCCGCCGCGACGGTCGGCGGGATGCCGTAGAAGATCAGCAGCGGGGTCGTCAGGAAGCCGCCGCCGACTCCGAACATGCCCGACAGGAACCCCACACCGCCGCCGAGCAGGATGATGACCAACGCATTGACCGACAGATTAGCGACGGGAAGGTAAAGGTCCATGGGCCCCGAGATGCTTTCGCGGCGCTGGAACCGCGCCGGTTACTGCGATCCTAGACCATTTTTGAGGGGTGGGGAATCCGCACCTTAGCCTAAATTTTCGGCAAAATTCAGAAGTCGGCAGCGAGGGTCAGCGCCAGGCCGCTTGCGGGCGCCGCATCGCCGGCGACACGTTGCCGCCAGTCGAGCGCGATCCGGCTGCCTTCGCCCAGCTTTGGGAGGCGCACGGTCAGCCGCGGACCGACATCGACGCGTGCCGCGTCCGGCTGGGCCGCACCCGCCGCAAGCGCGCCGAGCCGCAGCGGAGCGTTTTCATCAGGGCCTAGCCGCCGGTCGACCACCACGGCGCCGTCGACGAATCCGTCGCGGCGACGCGCACCGACGAGCCCCGCCTGCCCATAAGCGTCGAGCCGGAACCCGCCGGGCAGCGCCGCCCCGCTCACCCCGCCGCTGACCATCGCGGCCAGCGCCGTGCGGCCCTCCGGGCCGATGGCCAGCCGCTGTTCGATCGCGATGTCGACGGGCCAGCGCGCCACCGGTGCATAGGCAAATCCCAAAGCGATTTCGCGCTGCCGCTGGCGCTGGACGGCCATCGTCGCGCGCGCGTAGGCGCGGGCGCGGCCCGTTTCGCCGAGACCATGGGCAAGCCGCAGCCCGGCCTGGCTGCCGCCTAACTGGCCAGGCCCCGCGATCCCGCCGGGCGCGTCGCCACTCCCCTGCCGCAGGTACAGCCATCCACCGAGCGACCAGCCGGCAAGCTGCCGCTGCATCCAGAAGTGCTTGGCTTGCCCTGGCTCCGCGCGCTCCGCCGCGGGAACCGGCGACCACGCGAGGCTTCCGGCCGGTAGCGCCGTTCGTGCATTGCCACCGAGCGGTGCAGGGAGCAGCCGGGCCATGAGCGCAATCCGAAGGCTGTGGCGATCGGCGCTATAACCGCCGGGCGCCGGCTTTTCCTCCGCCGCCGATAACAGTGCCGGAGCACCGCGGATTTGTGCGGCGAGCATGGGCGGCGGGGAAACAGGCGGCCGGGTCCACGATGACACGAGCGTGGGCAGCGCGTCCGCATGCTTCCCGCCGATCGAGGGCGCTGGCACTGCCGCAAACGGCGACGGCGCGGCCCATCGCGGGTGCGCGGGCGGGGGTATGGGAACCGCCGGATTCCAGAGCGCTCCCACCCGAACCGCGACCCACGCGCCAAGAAACAGCGCAAGGAAACGCAGCGCCGGCGCGTCGCGCAGCGGCCGCAGCCCCGATCGGCGCGCGGCCGTCACCGCACGGTCACCGGCGCTGGCTCACATCCCGCTTCGCGATGCTCGGTCTTTTCCCACACGATCTGTCCCGAGCGAAGAATCCGCCAATAGGCGACGATGGCCCGGCGCGCCGCGAGGATCGCGATGATGTTGGCGACCAGCGCCCGCGGAAAGGAAAAGACGCCCTGCCGCCAGCCATAGCATCGCGCCGTGAAATAGCCGCGCATGCCGAGCCGCCACATCAGCAGCATCGCATTGAGCCCGAGGAGCAGGTCCATTGCCGCATCGGAGGTTACGGGACGCCAGCCGAGCAGGACTTCGCCGGTGAACCCGACGGTGACGAGCACGAAGGCGGCATAGGCAGCGAGCAGGATGGTCGCGGTGAGCGGCGCGCGCCGGTCGCGCCATAGCATCCAGCGGATCAACCATGTCCGGCTCGCCGGCTCGTTCGGCGCAGCCGGTCTGAGCCAGCCGAGATGCTCCCAGCCGGCGAGCGCGATTCCGGTGATCCACCGCGACTTCTGCTTCACCGATTTTTCCCATTCGTCGGGAAATTCGCCCTGCGACACGATCCGCCCGCCGCGGGTGCCGGGTGCATCGACGAAACGCGCCGCAAGACCATAGCCGGCGATCAGCATGCCGACCTCATAATCCTCGGTCAGGCTATCGGCGCGAAAGGGTTCGCCGCCGCGGTCGAGCGCGAGGAGAGCCAGCGCATTGCGGGTGAGCGCGCAGCCGACGCCCGCCGACGGGATCGGCAGGCCGAGCCGCGAACGCAGCACCAGCTCCTTGCCATGCGCTTCGGCAAATTCGTCGCCATAATGGCCGGCGATCCATTGCGGGCCGCGGCCGACGATCGGCACCACCGGAATCTGCACCATCGCATAGGCGCCGAGATGGCGGCGATAGAGGTCGAGTTCCTCCGGATGGACATGATCCTCAGCATCGTGGAGCGCGATCGCGGCAAAGCGCCGCCCTTCCGCGCGTTCGTCTTCGCCCAGCGCCGCCCACATCCGGTTGAGATTGTCGCCCTTGGTGGTCGGCCCGTCCTCCCCGCCGATCACGAGGCGCAACCGGGGATCGCGGGCAATCAGCGGCGATACCGCGAAAAGCGTTGCCGCATCGTTGGGATAGCAGCCGACGTAGAGCCGGAAATCTTCGCCGTCCCATGCCGCGAGCGTCCGCCGCAGGGTTGCGGCGAGCACGGCGTCTTCCTTCCACGCCGGCAGGAATATCGCGATCGTCCCGTCGAGCCGCGACGGCGCGGAGAAAGGGACCGGTGCCGCGCGCCGGCTCGCGATCCACAACGCGTCGAAAAGCAGGTCGTCGAGCCCGATCAGCAGGATGCCGACCGATGCGAACAGCATCAGTTCATGCCCGGCAGCATGCACCAGCCACTCCAGTCCTGCGGTCGACAGCTCCACCCTGCTGGCCCCACCCCCAATCGACGGCGCCTCGCCATCGATCCGTCTTGGGTAATGGCGCGAGGTTTTTTGTAAAGGGTGACGCTGGCGGGTCCCCGCGCTAGGAGAATTTGCGATACCCCTGTCCCGAAAGGTCCTCCACACCCGTTATGCCCCGCAAATCCGCCCCCCGCTCCGCCTTGCGCGATTTTCTCGAAAGCGAGAGCGCCGGCGGCATGCTGCTGATTTTTGCAGCCATATTGGCGATGATTGTCGCCAACTCGGCTTTCGGCGAAACTTATCTCCATGTCATCCATGCAGTGACGGGGCCGGTGCTCACCGACAAGCTCGGCCCGATGACCGTCCATCTCTGGATCAACGACGGGTTGATGGCGGTTTTCTTCCTGCTCGTCGGGCTGGAGATCAAGCGCGAGTTCGTCGACGGGCGGCTGGCGAGCTGGGATCGGCGGCGCCTTCCCTTCATCGCCGCCGCCGCAGGGATGGCGGTGCCTGCCGCGCTCTATATGCTCTTCGCAGGCGGAACACCGGGGCTCGCGCAAGGCTGGGCGATTCCGGCCGCCACCGATATCGCCTTCGCCATCGGCGTGCTGGCGCTGCTCGGCAAGCGCGCGCCGACGTCGCTGAAGCTGTTCCTCGTCACCGTCGCCATCGTCGACGACATGGGCGCGGTTGCGATCATCGCGCTGTTCTACACCGCCAAGATCAATGTCGCGGCGCTTGCCGCGGCGGCCGTGATCGTCGGCGCGATGTTCGCCTGCAATCGCCTCGGCGTTCGCAGCCTGATCGTCTATCTGCTGATGTTCGTCCTGCTCTGGTACGCGATGCTCCTGTCGGGCGTGCACGCGACGATCGCCGGCGTGCTCGCGGCGATGGCCATTCCTTTCGATCGGACGCCGGGCGCCCCCGACAGTGCGACCTCGCCGCTCCACCGGCTCGAACATGGGCTGCATCCATGGGTGGCCTTCGCGATCGTGCCGCTGTTCGGCTTTGCCAATGCCGGGGTCGACATGAGCGGGCTCACCGTCGATCAGATCTTCGCACCGCTCCCCCTCGGCATTGCCGCGGGACTGTTCCTCGGCAAGCAGATCGGTATTTTCGGCAGCGTCTGGCTGTCGGTCAAACTCGGCATCGCAGGCAAATTGCGCGGTGCGACCTGGCCGCAAATCTATGGCGTTTCGCTGCTCTGCGGCATCGGCTTCACGATGAGCCTGTTCATCGGCGGGCTCGCCTTCCCGGGCGACGCGACGCTGATCGAGGAAGCCAAGATCGGCATTTTGATGGGATCGCTGGTCGCAGCGCTGGCCGGTTTCGCGGTGCTGCGCTTCACTCCGCTCCATCCCGAGCATGACCGGATCGAAACCGAGTCCGACGCCGAAATCGCGAGCGACGGCGACGTTAACGACACATGCGAACCCGAAGGGAGAGCGAACGCATGACATCCCGCTGGCGAAAGGCGATGGCGCTGTCGTTGACCGCCGCCGTCGCTCTCTCGGGCTGCTATTCGCTCGACCCCGAGATGAAGCGCACGGTCGCGCAGCGCAAGGCGCAGCAGCGCGCGGCGCAGGGTAGCACGCAACCGGCCCCGCCCGCCGCAACGCCCGCTGTGCCGTCCGGCGAAGCGCCCGCGCTGACCACGCGGGCCGCCAAGGATATTCCGACGATCGACGTCCGGCGGCTCGAAGTCGTTTCGGGCGCCAGCCAGCTACCGGCGCCCGGCCCCGCGCCCACACTTCCTGCGCCAGCCGACCGCGCCGACTGGCCCGCCCCGGCAAGCCCCGCCGATCCCGCCGCCGCCATGTTCGCGACGCAGACGATCGACGCGGTCGCGACCGCCTATGTGCTGCTCAGCCTCGAGATCGGTACGCATGAAAAGGGCTATATCGACGCCTATTACGGTCCGCCGAGCCTGCTCGACGCGGCGATCGCCTCGCCGCGCGACAAGGCGGCATTGCTCGCGGCGGCGCGGCAGCTGATGGCGAAGCTCGACGGCATCGCGCCCGACCTGTCGGACCCGATCGAGAAACGGCGCAGCGCCTTCCTCCGCGCCCAGCTTCGCGCCGCCGAAACGCGGCTGATGATGATGGACGGCACGCGCTTTCCCTTTGCCGAAGAGGCCGAGCGGCTGTTCGGGGTGCGCCCCGACCTCAAGCCGCTGGCGAGTTACGACGCGCAGCTCGCGGCGATCGACGCGCTGGTGCCGGGCCCCGGCGACCTCGCGACCCGCGTCGAGGCCTATCTCGATCGCTTCACCATCCCCAAGGAGCGGTTGCAGAAGGTGTTCGACGCCGCGATCGCCCGCTGTCGCGGCCGCACCGCCACGCATGTCGCGATGCCCGAGGGCGAGAGCTTCGATTTGCAGTTCGTCACCGGCAAGAGCTGGAGCGGCTATAATTATTACCAGGGCGGCTACCACAGCATCATCCAGGTCAACACCGACCTGCCGATCCGCCTGTCGCGCGCGCTCGACCTCGGTTGCCACGAAGGCTATCCCGGCCACCACCTGCTGAACATGAAGATCGAGGAGCAGTTGGTGAAGGGCCGCGGCTGGGCCGAGTATAGCGTCTATCCGCTCTACAGCCCGCAAAGCCTGATCGCCGAGGGAACCGCCAATTACGGCATCGACCTCGCCTTCCCCGACCGGACGCGCCCCGACACCGAGCGCGACGTGCTGATGCCGCTGGCCGAGATCGCGCCGCCGAGCGACGACCGTTACTGGCAGCTTCTCGATGCGATGAAGCTGTTGCAGGGGGCGCGGCTGACCATCGCGCAGCAATATCTCGATGGCCAGATCGACCGGCCGACTGCGCTCGCGCTGACGCAGAAATATCTGCTCTTCTCGCCCCAGCGCGCCGAACAGTCGGTCACCTTCACCGACCAGTATCGCAGCTATGTGATCAACTATGGCATCGGCGAGGAGATGGTCCGCGCCTTCATCGAGCGTGGGGGCCCCGACCGCGACGAAATCTGGCGGCGTATGGCGCTGATCCTCGGCGAACCGACGCTGCCGGCGGACCTCCTCGCGCACTGAGGGACGACCTCAGATATCGACGATGATCTTGCCGAAATGAGTGTTCGACATCTGATGGCGAAAGGCATCGGCAAGATTTTCGAGCGGGAAATGACGGTCGAGGACCGGTTTGATCCCGTTAGCCTCGATCCCGGCGATCATCGCCAGTTGCTGCGCGCGGCTCCCGACGGTCAGTCCCTGCACGCGCAGATTCTTGTGCATCAGCAGCGCAGTCTGCACTGGACCCACGATTCCCGCGAGCACGCCAATCAGCGCGACATGACCGCCGACACGCGTCGCGACCATCGACTGGTCCAGCGTGCCGGCACCGCCGATTTCGACGACCGTATCGACCCCCCGCCCGCCGGTCAGTTCGAGCGCCTTCGCGCCCCATGCCGGGACGTCCTTGTAATTGATCAGCTCATCGGCGCCGAGCGCCTTCAGCCGTTCGAGTTTCGCGTCGGACGAGCTTGTCGCGATCACGCGCGCGCCTGCCGCTTTTGCAAATTGCAGCGCGAACACCGAGACGCCGCCGCTGCCTTGCACGAGCACCGTCGACCCCGGCTGCGTGACGCCATCGACGAACAGCGCCCGCCACGCGGTCAGCCCGGCGCAGGTCAGTGTCGCCGCCTCGGCAGCCGAATAACCCTTTGGCGCATGCGTGAACCAATGCTGCGGCGTCACCACCACCTCGCGTGCATAGCCGTCGATGCTGTCACCCGGGACCTGCGTGAAGGCATGCTGCGGCGGCGCGCCATCGGCCCAGAAGGGGAAGAAGAGCGAAACGACCGCGTCGCCGACGCGAAAGTCGCTGACGCCCTCACCCACCGCCTCGACCGTCCCCGCGCCGTCGGACATCGGGATGCGCCCGTCGACCGTCGGGATCATTCCGGCGACGACCGCGAAGTCATGGAAGTTGAGCGAGGAGGCGACGAGCCGCACACGAATTTCGCCGGGCCCCGGATCACCCGGGTCGGGAAGATCGGTCGGGGTAAGGCTGTCGAGGGAGGCCGGTGCGCCCAGCCGGACGGCGCGCACTATTCCGCCGCCATCGCCATTTCCACGCGCTGCGGGCCGCGGATGACGCCGCCCGGGGTCGGCCCCTGCATCGCGCCGTCGCGGAAGGTGACGACCCCCGATTTCACCGTCGCGACATAGCCGTCGGCCTTTTGCAGCAGGCGCTTGCCGCCCGCCGGCAGGTCGAAGGCGAGCCAGGGCTTGCCGAGCTTGATCGCATCCATGTCGATGACGTTGAGGTCGGCGAGATACCCCGGGGCGAGCACGCCGCGATCCTCGAGCCCGTAGAGCAGCGCCGTATCGCGGCACTGACGCTGGATCGCATGTTCGAGCGCGATACGCTTGCCCGCCCGGTCGCGCACCCAGTGCTGGAGCATGAAGGTTGGCGACGCGGCGTCACAGATCGTCCCGCAATGCGCGCCGCCGTCGGACAGGCTGTTCACCGTATCGTTCGCGGCCTGCAGATCCTCGAGGAAGTTGAGATTGCCGTCGCGGTAGTTGAGGATCGGGAAATAGATAAAGCCCTTGCCGTCGTCCTTCATGAGGAGGTCATAGGCATATTCGGCCGGCGAGACGCCCGCCGCCGCAGCGCGGCCGGCGATGCTTTCGTCCATCTTCGGCTCATAGTTGAAATCGGGGTCCATCTCGAAATGGACGGGCCAGCCCTCGGCGACGATCTTCAGGAAGTCTAGGATGTCGCTTTCGGGCCAGACATTCGCCTCTTCGACCATGCGCTTGCGGAACGCCGGGTCCTTCAGATGCGCAAGCTGCTGCTCCCACGGCAGGTCGATGATCTCGTTCCACGCCGGCTTGAAACGGAATGGGTGCACCGTGCCCTGCCATGCCATGATCACGCCGTTGCCGCGGAGCGCGATCTGCGCGACGATGTTCGCGCCGGTGGCATTCTGCTGGCGCATCTCGGCAATCTGTTCTTCGAGCGGCAATTCCTTGGCGATCGACTGGAGCGCGGCGAAGGTCACGGGCAGCCCGGTCTCGCGGCTGAGATCGCCCATCCACTGGAACTCGTTCCACTCGCGCTTCATGTCGCTCGCCATTTCGAACACGCCATAGCCGACGCGGCCCATCGCGCGGCCGATCGCGATCAGCTCCTCGGCGGTCGCGGTGGTGCCGGGGACGAGTTCGCCGTCGACCGACTTGTGGAGCACGGTGCGGCTGGTCGAGAAACCGAGCGCGCCCGCGCGCACGCCTTCCTCGACGATCCGCGACATCTCCGCGATGTCCGCGTCGGTCGGGATCGCGCCGGGCTTTTCACGATCGCCGAGCACATAGGCGCGCACCGCGCCGTGGGGGACGTGGCACGCGACGTCGACGGTGCGCGGCAGTTTTTCGAGCGCGTCCATATATTCGGGGAAGGTTTCCCAGTCCCACGACATGCCTTCGGCGAGCGCGGTGCCGGGGATGTCCTCGACGCCTTCCATCAGCGAAATCAGCCAGTCGTGGCGGTCGGGCTTTGCGGGGGCGAAGCCGACGCCGCAATTGCCCATCACGACGGTGGTGACGCCGTGCCAGCTCGACGGCGCCATCTCGGAATCCCATGTCGCCTGCCCGTCATAATGGGTGTGGACGTCGACGAAGCCGGGGGTGACGATCTTGCCGCTGGCGTCGATCTCTTCGCGCCCGGCGCCGAGATTTTCGCCGACCGCGACGATACGGTCGCCATCGACCGCGACATCCGCCACGAAAGGCTGGCCGCCCGTCCCATCGACGACGGTGCCGCCGCGAATCACCAGATCATGCATGTTCGCTCTCCCGAATCTTTTGGTAAGATTTTTTCGTTTCGAGGTGAAACCTATCATGGATTCGCGAGATGCCAAGAGCCCTCGGGCCCGCTATGCTGGGGCAATCAAGCAACAGGAGTCACCGTAATGATCCGCTCGCTTACATGCGCCCTCTTCCTCGCGGTCTCCGCACCGTCGCTCGCCGCGCCGCCGACCGCCACCCCCGATTATAGCGCCGCGCTCGCCGATCCGGCGCGCCCTGCCGCCGACCGCGAACGCGACACCGCGCGCAAACCCGCCGACCTGCTTGCCTTTGCGCAGGTGACGCCCGGCGAACAGGTCGGCGATTTCGTGATGGGCGGCGGTTATGTCACCCGCCTGCTCGCCGCCGCGGTCGGCCCGGCGGGGCGCGTCTATGCCTTCCAGCCGGCCGAATTCATTGCCTTCAAGAAACAATATGGCGACGATCAGGCTGCGGTCGATGCCGCCTATGCCAATGTCGACGCGGTCGCCGGGCCGTTCGCGGCGCCCGCCTTTCCGGTGCCGCTCGACACGATCATCACGGTGCAGAATTTCCATGATCTGTATCTGAAGCCCTTCCCCGAGAGCACGGGCGACAAGGCGAGCGCGGCGCTGTTCGCGGCGCTCAAGCCCGGCGGGACGCTGATCGTCGTCGACCACAGCGCCGCCGACGGCACGGGAACGACGCTGTCCGACAGCCTGCACCGCATCGACAAGGCGGCGGTGGTCGCGGCGCTAACCAAGGCGGGCTTCACGCTCGAAGCGGAAAGCGACCTCTACAGCCGCGCCGACGACCCGCGCACCGCGAATGTGTTCGACGCCGCGATCCGCGGCAAGACCGACCAGTTCGCGCTGCGTTTCCGGAAACCGGAGTAGCACGCGGCGGTCATTCCATCCTCATCGTCACCCCGGACCTGATCCGGGGTCCATCGGCGCCGACGGCGGGATATTGGATCCCGGATCAAGTCCGGGATGACGACGTAAGTGATTCGGGAGAAAACACCCCGTGCAATATCTCTATCTCGGCATCGCGATCGTCGCCGAAGTGATCGCGACCTCTTTCCTCAAGCAGTCGGACGGCTTTCGCCATATCGGCCCGACGCTGATCATGGCGGCGGGTTATGTCGTTGCCTTTTATTTCCTGTCGCTGGCGCTGCGCGATATTCCGACCGGGGTCGCCTATGCGATCTGGTCCGGCGTCGGCATCGTGCTGATCGCGGCCGTCGCGTGGGTGTTTCAGGGTCAGCGCCTCGATGCGCCCGCGATGATCGGCATGGCGCTGATCGTCGCGGGGGTCGCGGTGATGAACATCTGGTCGAAGACGGCCGCCCACTGACGGGCAGCCGCCTCAAACTTCAGGAAAACAGGGCCTTGCGCGGCCCCAGATAACCGAACAGATAGGCACCGACCTTGCGCATCTGGATTTCCTCGGCGCCTTCGGTGATCCGGTAGCGGCGGTGGTGGCGGTAGATATGTTCGAAGGGCTTGTGGCGTGAATAGCCGATGCCGCCGTGGACCTGCATCGCGCGATCGGCGGCCTCGCAGCAGAGGCGGTTCGCCCAATAGTTGCACATGCTGACGCGGTCGGAGAGGCGATGTTCGACCTCCTTGTGCGGCATATTGTCCATTTCCCATGCCGTCTTGCGGATCAGCAGGCGGAGCATTTCGGCCTGCGTCGCGAGTTCGACGAGCGGGAACTGGATCGCCTGGTTCTTCGCCAGCGCCTCGCCGAACGGCTTGCGTGTCCGGGCGTATTTGACGCTTTCCTCGATGCAGAAAACCGCGGCGCCCAAGGACGACGCCGCCTGGCGGATGCGGTTCTGGTGGACGAAGCTCTGCGCGATCGACAGGCCGCCGCCCTCGGGCCCGAGGCGCGCACTGTCGGGCACCCACACGTCGGTGAAGGTCATGCGCGGATGGTCGGTCGGCATGTTGAAGGTCCACATATATTCGTCGACCGTCATCCCCGGCGTGCCCGTGGGCACGAGCAGGCAGGTGATGCCCTTGGCATCGCCGTCCTTGCCGTCGGTGCGGCAGAAGGTCGCGCAGTGGCTCGCGACATGCATGCCGGTGATCCACATCTTGCGCCCGTTGATCAGCCAGCCGTCGACGCCGTCGCGCGTTTCGCGCACCGCGCGCGTTTCCATATGCGTCGCGTCGCTGCCATGATCGGGTTCGGTGAGGCCGAAGGCGGTGCGACGCTTGCCTTCGAAGCCGCCGAGGATGAACTCTTGTTTCTGCTCCTCGCTCGTCGCGAACTGCTCGAACATCTCGACGAAGGGGAAATTGCCGACGATGCTGTGCTCGTTCTGCAGGTCGTTGTGGAGACCGAGGCCCTTGGCGGCGAAATGCTCGCGGATCACCGCCATCCACAGGTTCGACCCGTCCTTGCCGCCATATTTCTTCGGCGCCGAAAAACGCCAGTGGCCCGCGGCGTCGGCCAGCCTCGTCGCCTGTTTGAGCAATTCCTCCCAGTCGTGGCGCGGCAGCCCCTGATTGTCCCAGTCGGTGCGGCTGTGCTCGCGGCGATGGTCGAAGAAGCGGATATTGTCGTCGGCCAGCTCGAGCGGCTTGATCTCCGCCGTGATGAACGAATCGAGTTCGTCCAGATAGGCCTGCAAGTCGGCGGGCATCGCAAAATCCATCTTTTCTTCTCCCTTAATTCTGTTCCCGCCCGCCCCAGAGCGACTGCGCGCGCGCCAGCGCGGCATATTTGGGACTGTCGACGGCGAGTTTGTCGAGCGCGGCGCGGCGCAGCGCCGCGAGCAGGCCGGCCTCGGCGAGCGTCCGGGCGCCCGACAGCAGCGCGCCGGCCAGCGCGGCCTCTTCGGCGCGCACCCCAGCATCGAGGTCGCGCATCACGATGCCCAGCGCGTTCATCGCCACCGCGACCTCGAACTTGTCATGGCCTTCGGCCCCGGGCTTGATCGCCTGTTCGAGCCAGTCGCGCACCGCCTGCACCATTTCGCGATTGACCGGTTCGCCCACCGGCCCGGGAGCGGCGGGCGGCGACGCGGGCAGCGCGCGAAGGCGTTCGGTTTCGGGTGCTTCGGCTTCGAGCAACAGCAGCAGGTCGAGTTCCTGCTCGGCGGTGCGGCGTCCGACGACGACGCGCTCGACGGTCGTGTCGGCGCCGCTGCGCCACGCCTGCCCCATCTGCAGGCAGCCGAGCGCCCACCACAGGGTGCGGTAGACAAGCCAGAAATGAAAGCGGTCGCGGTCGACCGGCGCTCCGCCCGCCGCCTCATAGGCCGCAAAAAAATCATCGAGCCCGCCGACGCCGAACGCCGGCTGGTCGAGGCGGCCGAAGCGCCACACGGTCATGCAGCCATAGGCGAGGTCCTCATGCGCGTCGCCCAGATGCGCGAGTTCCCAGTCGAGCACGACCGCAAGGCCTTCTGCATCGACCATGATATTGCCCATGCGATAGTCGCCGTGGACGAGCACGGGATTCGTCGGTGCGGGCAGATGATCCTCGCACCATTTGATCGCGAGCGCGATCAGCGGGCGGTCGCCGCCGTAGGACAGGAAACGCGCCTTGAGTTCGGCGAGCGCCGCGGCGGTGTCCATCGTCGGGATCGCGCCGGGGATCGTGGCGCGCGGAAGCGCGTGCGTCCGTGCCAGCTCGCGCGCGAGGTCGGCGAGCAGCGACGGCGGCGGGGCCGCCAATATCTTTGCCGGCGCGACTTCGGCGACGACCCGGTGCATGACATAGCCGGTGCCCATGCCGTCGCCGTCGCCCAGCACGCCGACGACCTCGGGCGCCCGCACGCCGCCCGCATGCGCCGCCATCACCAGCGCCGCCTCGTCGGCGTGGCCATAGGGGCGCCCCTCCATATATTCGGCCGAGGGGGCGCGGCGCAGGACATAGCCCTTCCCGGCCCAATCGAATGCCCAGCTTTCCATATTGGCGCCGCCCGACAGGCGCATGAGCCGCTCGAGATTTCCGGGGCCGGCGACGCGGGTCATGAAGGCGGAAAGTGGTGCACCGAGATCGTTCATTACTTAACCTTGCTAAGTATTTTCGCGAACCGCAAGCCGCAATCGCACCCGCCCTGACGCGAGGGCCGGATCAGCCGGCGTGCGTTCGTCCGCGCTCCATGACGGCTTGCCGCCGCATCTCGACCTCCTCGGCGCGGACGCTGCGGTTCGCCGCCGAAGAGCGTTCATGTTCGAGCGCCATCGCGACGCCGAACCGCAACGCATAGCCATCGTCGATCAGCTTTTTGTAAGCGCGCACCATCGCGGGATCGGCGCTGGCGATATCGCGGGCCAGCGCCTGCGCCGCGGGCAGCAGCTCCCCCGGCGCGACGACGCGATTGACCAGTCCCCAGTCGCGCGCCGTCCCGGCGTCGAGGAAATTGCCGGTCAGCGACAGTTCCTTGGCGCGAGAGATACCGATCAGCCGCGACAATTTCTGCGACAGCCCCCAGCCGGGCATCACGCCGACGCGGGCGTGGGTGTCGGCAAAGCGCGCGTCGGTCGATGCGATCAATATATCGCACGCCAGCGCGACCTCGAACCCACCGGTGATCGCGACCCCGTTGATCGCGCCGATCACCGGTTGCGGGCAGAGCTCGATCGCCTTCACCGGATTTTCGTCGGCACCGGTGGCATTGGCGGCGCCGAGGTTGCTCGTATCGGTACCGAGTTCCTTGAGGTCCAGCCCCGCGGTGAAGGCGCGGGTGCCGGCACCGGTCAGGACGATCGCGCGGACGCTGTCGTCGGCGGCGAGCGTCCGCATCGTGCCGGCCAGCTCGGCACGGAGCGCACGCGACAAGGCGTTCATCGCGTCGGGACGGTTGAGGGTGACGGTGGCGACAGCATCGTCGCGCGTGACGAGAACAAGGGTCATGCCGCCTTTGTTGCCCGCCGCGCAGCAAAAGAAAAGGGGCCGGCGTTCACCGGCCCCTTCCCATTTTCGCGCGAAGATCAATCGCGCAGGCGCACCAGATCGTTGAGCAGCCCTTCGGTGCCGCCCAACACCGTCAGCCGTTCGACCTTGCCCGCGATGCTTTCCAGCGCCTCGAGCTCCTTCAGGCGGAGCATGACCGGGTTTTCGGCCATGACCTTCGCCGTGTTGAGCAGCGAGCGCGTGGCGTTCGTTTCCTCACGCCGGCGGATGACGTTCGCCTCCGCCTCCTTCTGCACCGCGACGACCTGGTTCAGGATTTCGCGCATCTCGCCCGGCAGGATCACGTCCTTGAGCGCAATGTCCGAAACCTCGACCCCGATCAGCGCCATGTCGGCACGGACCTTGTCCGCCGCCCCGGCGTCGACCGTCACCTTGTTTTCAAGGATCTGGTCGAGCGTCAGCGCGCCGAGCGTCTTGCGGAAGGCCAGCTGCAGCGCCCGGTAGAGCGCGTCGGCGAAATCCTTCACGCTCGTCACCGCGAGCAGCGGATCGGCAACGCGGTATTCCGCGCTGATGTTGATCCGCAGCGTCACACGGTCGCGGGTCAGCATTTCCTGCCCGGTGACGTCGAGCGACTGGCGGGTCAGGTCGACCAGCTTGACGCCGATCTTCCGCCCCGGGTTCCAGTAACCATAGACGCCCGGTTCGAGCCGGTCGGTCATGCGGCCGTCGATGCTGACAAGCGCGGTCTTGCCCTCGCCAACCTCGACCACCGTCACGAACTGCATCCGGTCCGTCTTCTGCAAACGCTGGAGCAGCTTCGGTTCGACCCGTACATTATCGACGATATCGACGAGGCTCGCCTTCCACGGGCCTGCATCGCTCCACACGATCAGCTTGGCGTCCGGACCGAGAATGGTGTTAATGATTCCATCGCGTTCGATGACAGCAATCTCGTTCTCGGCCGTACGGACCACCGTCAGATGCGTCGCCACATCCACCGGCAGCTTGTCGAGCACCGCCTGTTCATAGGCCGATGCGAACATCATCCGCGCGAGCGGCTGACGTTCGATGCGCAGCGACCCGTCGCGGTTCTTCAGCACATGTTCGCCGGCACCCAGGATGCCGCGGACCTCGCCCTTGTAGAGCCAGACCGCCCGTTCGGTTTCATCGATGAGCACGCGCTTGCGGCCCATCAGGCTATCGATCAGTTGCTTCATCATCTCATTCACCATTCTTAATCCGCGTCACGTCACGCCGATTTCCTTTCTTGCTTGCGGTTGCACATTCCCCGTCAGCCCAAAGGGTCCGGGGACCGGCGGCATGGCGGCGGGCGGACAAGAGGCGAGCGGGCCTTGCAGCGCGCGGCACGGGGACAGACCGTTCGAAAACGGCGCGTCCCAGTCCCGGCGCAGCGCAACCATCACCGCCTGTCGAGCCTTCCGGCATGGCGTCCGGACGAAGCCGTCCCATCCACCACCCAAAGGCGGCGAACAGGCGCAGCGCCCTTTCGCAAGCCGATCCCCGAAGCCCCACGTTAAGGACCAGAACCTAAATCTGGCGGTCTTTGAAGGACCGTGTGGAGAGGGAGTCGAACCCTCGACACCTAGATTACAAGTCTAGTGCTCTACCCGCTGAGCTATCCATTGGGTCTTTTGACGGGAATCGAACCCGCGACCTCCGGTCTTGCGGACCGGCGCTCTCACCACTGAGCTACAAAAGTCGTCCAACCGACCAAACGTGGCGGCAT
Organism: Sphingopyxis macrogoltabida; assembly: GCF_001307295.1. NCBI lineage: Bacteria > Pseudomonadati > Pseudomonadota > Alphaproteobacteria > Sphingomonadales > Sphingopyxidaceae > Sphingopyxis > Sphingopyxis macrogoltabida. The sequence continues at coordinate 3,589,673 of NZ_CP012700.1, forward strand.
CCGTACAGCGAACCGGCAGCGCCGGTCGATGCGGGCGGGCTTCGCGAAACCCCGATCCGTCGATGTCCGCCCCGCCGACTGGCCGGGGGACGGCGCCGTTAGGCGCGGTCAAAATATCGTGCAAGTAAAAAATGACATATAAGGAATATTTTACATCGGAATCGACTAGAGCGCGCCCCATGATCGATAGTCTTCGACATGCGCATTGGGCCTGCGAAAGCTGGTAAAACTCATGCTGGCCGACAGGTCGAGCGCTTCGACCTGATGCCACCAGCCGACGGGCAGGAATATCGCCTCGCCCGGACCGATGACCGTTTCGAGCACCGGCGGCACAGCCGAATCGCCATCCCCGGCAGGCAACGCTTCATTGCCCCAGTCAGAGAAGCAGTGACGGCTGTTGCGCATGCGCGCATATGCCCATGGCGGCGCCATCCGCACGCGCTTGCGGCCCACGACCTGAACAAGCAGGTTGTTGGTGAGATCGTGGTGCCAGGGGGTGAGCGTCCCCTTCGGCCCCAGCCAGAAAAAGCCATCGCGCACGCGGGTGCCGTCGAGCAGCGCGATCGGCGCCATATCGTCCCAGAGCGGGGCGAGCGCCGCGGCATTGGTGCCGCTGTTATAGGCGGTGAGATAGATGTCGTTGCTCGCCTCGTCGCTGCGCAGCCAGTCGACCAGCTCGCCAAAGCGTATGAGGCGGCGGTGGTCGTCCTTCGCGAGCTCATAATCGGGGTCGCGTTCGCGTTCGACCTGCGCCTCGACGACCGCGTCGCCCGCAACCGCCGCGAAATGATCGAGCGACCAGCGCACGAGCGCCGGCCAATGATCGACGAGGCCGGAGAGCTTTGCGGGCCGGTTCGCCTCATAATAATGATGGTAGAATTGATCGGGCGCAGGCGCATCGAGCATGTCGAGCATGAAGCCGCCGTCGGCCTCGCGCGCGAGGCGCTCCTGATTGGCGAGCAGCCAGCCCTGCTTCGCCATCCGCGCGGCCTGCCGCCGCAGCATCGCGGCCATCGGGTCCTTCGCCAGCCGGTCGATCTCATACTTTGCCGCGGCCGCCGACACGCCCGCCGCCGCCAGCCGGGCGTGGAGCGCAGCATCGTCCTCGCCGGCCGCGAGGCCTTCGGCGAGCAGGGTGCGTTTATCGGGCTGGGGCATCGAACACTCCTCGGCTGCGCTCAAAGAATATTGCGATGACAAAAGGATGACAATGCTAGTCGCCCGCCGGTCCCTTATAGTCCACCCCATAGACCGCCGCGCGAAAGTCGCGGTGCAGCGTACCGTCATAGGGAATGGTCTGGACAAAGAAGACCGCCGTCAACCGGTTTGCAGGATCGACCCAGAACAGCGTCGACGCCATGCCGTCCCAGAAAAACTCGCCGGTCGCGCCGCGATTTTCCTGCGGCGTTTGCGGCGTTCCCTTGCGAACCGCGACATCGAAGCCGAAGCCGACGGTGCCCTTGCCGGGAAGCCATGCGCGTTCGGCAATCGCGGGATCGAGCTGGTCGGTCGCCATCAACCGCACCGTCGACGGTTTCAGGATGCGGGCGCCATCGAGCAACCCCTCGTTCAGCAGCATGCGCGCGAAACGATGATAATCGTCGAGGGTCGAGGCGAGGCCGAAACCGCCCGGGGTCAGCGCGTGATCGGTGAAATTCAGCGTTCGCGCCGTTGCTGCATCCTGCTGGACGAGCTTGCCGTCCTTTTTCACGTTCATCGCCGCGAAGCGCGGCAGCCGGTCGTCGGGCTGGCGCCATGCCGTCTCGGTCATCTTCAGCGGCGCGAAGATATGTGTGTTCACATAGGCGGCGAAGGACTCGCCCGACAGTTTCTCGACCAGCGCGGCCTGCACGTCGACCGCGGCGCTATATTCCCACCGCGTTCCCGGATGGAACAAGAGCGGCACGGCGGCGAGCCGGCGGCTTGCCTCGGCGAGCGGGATGCCGAGCGCGAGCGGATCGGCGGCGACATAAGCGGCGTGGACCGGGGTCGCCCCCGCGCCATAGGCGAAGCCCGCGGTATGACGCAGGATATCGCGGACGGTGATCGGCCGTTCGGCGGCTAAGTAGCGCGGCTGGCCCGTCGCATCGACCCCGGCATAGACGCGCATGTCGGCATATTCGGGCAGGTAGCGGGCCAGCGGATCGTCGAGCCGGAACTTGCCCTGTTCCCAGAGCTGCATCAGCGCGACCCCGGTCACCGGCTTGGTCATAGAATAGATTTGCGCGATCGTATCGCGGCGCATCGGCCGCTTCGCCGCGCGGTCGGCCATGCCCGCCGCGCCGAAATAAACCTCGCGCCCGTCCTGCCAGATCAGCGCCGACGTCCCTGCCGCCCGCCCGTCGGCGACCATTGCGGCGAGCGCGGCGTCGATGCGCGCCTTGTCGATCGTCACCGTTTCGGCCGGAGCGGTGTGGGCCTGTGCCGCCGGAACGGTCGCAGCGAACAGGACGCTCGCTGCGATTATCGCCAGTGCCATTCGTCTGCCGCGCATGCCATCTCTCCCAGACCGGTGGTTCGGCGTGGTTCGGGACGCAGCAGATGGGATTGCCGGGGCACGGTCAACCCGAATAGGTCTGCAACGCGTTTATTCGCCGGCGGTGCCTGTGGCCGGGGGCGCTTCGGCTGCGGTCAGGGAGCCATTCTGGACCAGCCACTGCGGATAACGCGCCTGTACCGACGCCATGATCCGGTCGACCGCGGCGGCGACCTCGGCGCTTTCTTCTTCGCGATCGCGCTGGACGACCACCCGCCTCGCCTGCGCGTCGATCAGCACCCGGTCGCGCGCCACCAGGTCGCCGACGGTTAGCCCGGTGAGGATCGCCCGGCTTTCCTCCTCGCGCTGTTCGAGCGCCGCGAGGCGCTGGTTCAGCCGTTCCTCGAACTGCGCGGCGGCGTTGGTCTGCTGCCTGAGCTGGACGATGCTGACGCGGACGTTGCGGCGCGCCTTGTCGCGCACGGCGCGGGCAAGGTTGGCGTTGAGCTGCGACGCATAGCGGTCGACCAGCACCACCCCGTCGATCGCGATCTCGTCATTCTCGATCCGGACGTTCAGGCTGTCGACGCGGTCATCCTTGCCGAGCAGCGCCGCGAGTTCGGATTGTACCGTCGTACGCGCGCCGATTTCGCGGACGATACTATTCAGCGACAGCGCCAGCGGGATCGAGAGGACACCGAGCGTCGCGGCGATGCCGACCACCTGCATCGCTGTGTGCTGCGGCGTCAACGAGGGGCCGAACCGATTGAGCCGCGCGACGATCGTCGCCGCAAACGCGATGGCGAGCGTATTGGTAAGGAAGAGCAAAGCCGCGCCGAGTGCGAAGTCGAAACGCCCCGTCGCGAGGCCGAAGCCGATCGTCGAAAGCGGCGGCACCAGCGCGGTCGCGATCGCGACCCCGACCATCACCCCCGACAGCTTGCGCATGATCGCATAAACGCCGGCGATGCCGCCGACGACCGCGACGCCGAGGTCGAGCAGGGTCGGTTGCGTCCGCGCCCTGATTTCGGGCGTTACGTCCTTGATCGGCGAGAGCCAGATGATCAGCATCGCGACCAGCACCGCGACAGCCATGCCCGCCGCCATCGTCGCCAGCGAGCGCTTGATCAGGCTGCTTTCAAGCGTCGCGAGCCCGAAACCGACCCCCATGATGGGGCCCAGCAGCGGCGACACGAGCATCGCGCCGATGACCACCGCCGCCGAGCCCTGGAGCAGGCCCAAGGTCGCGATCGCCGCCGACAAGGTGATCAGCAGCAGAAATTTTTGATTGAATCGCGCATCGCGCGCGACGCTTGCCAACGTCAGCGCGCGGCCGTGATCGTCTTCTTCGGCCGCATCGTCGTCGTCATCGTCGCGGGTCTCGCGGCCTGGCCCCGTCCGCGCAGACCGGCGACCACCGGCGTTGAACGGTGCGTCGCCCAGTCCGGGGACTCCGGGGTGGTGACCCGCCACGGCGGCTGCCGCTTAGATTTTCCCGGTCAGTTCGGGAACGGCGCTGAACAGATCGGCGACGAGGCCGAAGTCGGCGACCTGGAAGATCGGCGCGTCTTCGTCCTTGTTGATCGCGACGATCGTCTTCGAATCCTTCATCCCGGCGAGATGCTGGATCGCGCCCGAGATGCCGATCGCGAAGTAAACTTCCGGCGCGACGATCTTGCCGGTCTGGCCGACCTGATAGTCGTTGGGGACATAGCCCGCATCGACCGCGGCGCGCGAAGCGCCGAGCGCGGCGCCGAGCTTGTCGGCGAGCGGGACGATGACTTCCTGATATTTCTCGCTCGAACCCAGCGCGCGGCCGCCCGAGACGATGATCTTCGCCGAGGTCAGCTCGGGGCGATCCTGCTTGGCGATTTCAGCGCCGACGAAGCTCGAGATGCCGGTGTCGCCACCCGCCGAGACGGCTTCGACCGCACCCGAACCACCGGTGCTGGCGGCCTTTTCAAAGGCGGTGCCGCGGACGGTCAGAACGAGTTTCGCGTCCGACGATTCGACGGTCGCGATCGCGTTGCCGGCGTAGATCGGACGGGTGAAGGTCTTCGGACCCTCGACCGACAGGATTTCCGAAATCTGCATGACGTCGAGCAAGGCTGCGACGCGCGGCGCGATATTCTTGCCGGTCGTGGTGGCGGGCGCGACGAACGCATCGTGCGAACCCATGAGGTCGGCGACGAGCGGCGCAATGTTTTCGGGCAGGTTGTGACCGAAAGCGGCATTGTCGGCGACATGGACCTTGCCGACGCCGGCGATGCCGGCGGCCGCCTTGGCGACGCCATCGACGCCGCTACCGGCGACGAGCAGGTGGACTTCGCCGAGCTTCGCGGCGGCGGTCACCGCAGCGAGCGTGGCATCCTTGACGGCGCTGCCGTCATGTTCGACCCAAACGAGCGTTTTCATGAATGCACTCCCAGCGCTTTGAGCTTGGCAACCAGATCATCGACGTCGGCAACCTTGACGCCGGCCGAGCGGACGGGCGGTTCCGATACCTTGACCGTCTTGACGCGCGGCGTGGTGTCGACGCCGTAGTCGGCGGGCGACTTGGTATCAAGCGGCTTCGACTTCGCCTTCATGATGTTCGGCAGCGAGGCATAGCGCGGCTCGTTGAGGCGCAGGTCGGTGGTGACGATCGCGGGAAGCTTGAGCTTCACCGTTTCGAGGCCGCCATCGACTTCACGCGTCACGCTGACATGATCGCCTTCGACGTTGACGGCGCTGGCGAAGGTACCCTGCGCCCAGCCGGTCAGCGCAGCGAGCATCTGGCCGGTCTGGTTGTTGTCGCCGTCGATTGCCTGCTTGCCGAGGATCACGAGGCCCGGCTGTTCGGCATCGGCAATCGCCTTGAAGATCTTGGCGAGCGCGAGCGGTTCGACTTCGTCGTCGGTCTGGACGAGGATCGCGCGGTCGGCGCCCATCGCGAGCGCGGTGCGCAGCGTTTCCTGCGCCTTCGCCGGGCCGACGCTAACCGCGACGATCTCGGTCGCGACGCCCTTTTCCTTCAGGCGGATCGCCTCTTCGACGCCGATCTCGTCGAACGGGTTCATCGACATCTTCACATTCGCAAGGTCAACGCCTGTGCCGTCGGACTTGACCCGCGGCTTCACGTTGTAATCGAGCACCCGCTTGACGGGGACGAGGATTTTCATGGCTTTTAAAGCTCCTCTCGAAAAATTGTGCACTGCGCCATAGTTGCGCTTTACGTAAACGTCAACTAGCAGTCCCGCGCGCGCTCCCCGACGAGGAGCGCGCGTCTCTTATCACGCAACGGCGCGAACTTCCGCGACGATCTTCTTTGCTGCGTCGCCGAGATCGTTGGCCGCAACGATCGGCAGCCCCGAGTTGGCGAGGATGTCCTTGCCCTGCTGAACGTTGGTGCCTTCGAGGCGGACGACGAGCGGAACCGAGAGGTTCACTTCCTTCGCCGCAGCAACGATGCCGTCGGCGATGATGTCGCACTTCATGATCCCGCCGAAGATGTTGACGAGGATACCCTTCACGGCGGGATCCTTGAGGATGATCTTGAACGCCGCGGTGACCTTTTCCTTCGAAGCACCGCCGCCGACGTCGAGGAAGTTGGCAGGGAATTCGCCGTTCAGCTTGATGATGTCCATCGTCGACATCGCGAGACCGGCGCCGTTGACCATGCAGCCGATGTTGCCGTCGAGCTTGATGTAGGCGAGGTCATATTCCGACGCCTCGACCTCGGCCGGGTCTTCTTCGGTCAGGTCGCGCAGTTCGGCGAGGTCCTTGTGGCGGAACATGGCATTGCCGTCGAACCCGACCTTGGCATCAAGGACGAGCAGTTCGTCACCATCCTTGCCTTCGCATACGGCGAGCGGGTTGATTTCGATCTGTTCGGCGTCGGTGCCGAGGAAGGCTGCATACAGCCCGGCGAGAACCTTGGCCGCCTGCTTTGCGAGGTCGCCTTCCAGCCCGAGTGCTGCGGCGACGCTGCGGCCATGGTGCGGCTGGAGCCCCGTGGCGGGATCGATGGTGATCGTGTGGATCTTTTCCGGTGTGTCGTGCGCAACGGTTTCGATGTCCATGCCGCCTTCGGTCGAGGCGACGACCGCGATGCGGCTGCTGGCGCGATCGACGAGCAGGGCGAGATAGAATTCCTGCTTAATGTCGGCGCCGTCGGTGATGTAGAGCCGGTTGACCTGCTTGCCGGCTTCGCCGGTCTGGATCGTCACCAGCGTGTTGCCGAGCATGTCCTTGGCGTGCGCTTCGACTTCCTCGATGCTCTTGGCAAGGCGGACACCGCCTTTCGCATCGGGGCCGAGCTCCTTGAACTTGCCCTTGCCGCGGCCGCCCGCGTGGATCTGCGACTTGACGACATAGAGCGGCCCGGGGAGCTGCTTCGCCGCGGCGACGGCTTCCTCGACACTCATCGCGGCAATGCCCTTGGGCACGGCGACGCCAAATTTCGCGAGCAGTTCTTTCGCCTGATATTCGTGGATGTTCATGAGGTCTGCCGGGCCTTTCGACTCTGGGGAAGAGATGATCGGCGCCGCCTAAGCACAAGTTTGGCGGCAACGCTACCCCTGAGACCCCGACAGTAATTCTTGCCTAGCTGAAAGCGCAGACCGCCGCCGAACTGGTGGTGACCGTCAAAATCTCTGGGTCTTTGAGCGCGCGGACCTTGTGAAGGAACTGGTTGAACGACAGGTCGCTCATCCTTTTATCCTTGAGGCTGCCGAGCGATCCGAGGCGGCGGAGCTGGACGAGCGACAGCCGGTCGACCATCCGGTCGGCCATGCAGGCGGCGATCGCTTGCGACAGTCCGGCGTTCACCAGCCCGGCGCGCAGCCGCGTTTCGGGTGTCGCGCATGCGGAGAGCGCGAGGGCCGCGATCGCGGGAAGGAGAAGAAGAGGTTTCATCATCGCCGCCTTTAGCCGGTCAGACGGAGAAGCCAAAGACCGTTTGTCCTCCCTCGGGATAAACGCATTCGGCGATGCTCAGCGCCCGTGAAATTCGGCGACCGCGCCCGACACCGCCTGCATCAGCGACATGCGCGCCGGGATCGGCGAGGTCGTGTTGCCGAGCATGACGACGATGGCATAGCGGGTGCCGTCGGGGGCGGTCGCGATGCCGATGTCGTTATAGCCGGCGGTCATGCCCTTGTAATCCTGCCCCGTCCCCGTCTTGTGAAGAAATTGCCAGCCGGGCGGCAGTCCGCCCTTGAGCCGCCGCGGGCCGCTCTTGGTCCGGCTCATCACGCCGAGCAGATACTCGGTCGATTCGGGCGACAGCAAGGTGCCGCGGGCGAGGCGGGTCAGGGCGCTGGCGATGGCCGACGGACTCGCACCGTCGACCGGATTGGCGAGATAATTGTCCATCGCCGCCTTGCGCGTTGCGTCGGGCAGCGCGGCGCGCGCGGTCTGGAAATTGCGGCCGCGCGAATAGCTTTGCTGCCAGGTCAGGCCCGCAGTGCCGCTCTGCAGCAGCCGCTCGCCGGGGCCGAAGCGGATCGACCCCAGACCCTTGTTCGCGATGAAACGGCGCACCGCGTCGGGGCCGCCGACGGTGCGCAGCAGGCTGTCGTTGGCGAGATTGTCGCTGTGCGTGATCGCGGTCTCGATAAGGTCGCGGACGCTCATCGTCACCGACCCTTCGGCGAGGACACGTGCGGCGAGCGGCTGGTGGAACACCGCGAGGTCGTCGGGGCCGATACGCACCATCTGATCGAGGCGGAGCCGGCCCTGATCGACCGCGTCGAGCACCGCCATCGTTACCCACAGCTTCGACACGCTCTGCTGCGGGAACAGGTCGCCGCCGCGCTCGGAAAACTCCCATTCGCCGTCGATGCGCTGGATGGCGATGCCGGTCTTGCCGGGAAAGGCGCGCCACAAGCCGTTGATGCGGTCGGAGAGCCCGGCGGGCGGGCGGCGGAAGCCAGGGTCGAGCGTGCCGCGCGGCGCCGGAAGCTGCGACCGCACCGGCTGGCCGATCGGCACCGTCACCGACCCGGTCGAACTGCGCACGGGTTGCTGCTGCTGTTGCGGCGGCGCATGCTGCGCGCGCGGTTGCGGGACGATCGCGGAGCTGGCGCAGCCCGCGAGCACCGCGGCACTCGTCAGCGCGGCGAGCAGCGGCTTGCCGGTAAACTCGAACTTCATTCAGACCCCGCGCTTGCGACCATTATCATCTTGTTTTGTTCCCGACCCCCATCGGTCGGGCCGTTCGTCCCGCAGCCATGCGAAGCGGACCAGCGATTTGCGACGAATGATTCTTCTGCCGCGATGAGCGGCGCATCGGGCGACGCGTTCAGGGTGCCGGGGTACCGCGGACGAGCGCCGGATAGAGCCGCTTCAGCGCCGCCAGCTTCGGCGCGTCCCAGCGGACGATATAGGAGTTGGCCGGATTGCGGCGCATGAAATCCTGATGATTCGCCTCGGCGCGATAAAAGCGCTTGTAGCTTTCGACCGGCACGACGACCGGCTTCGCGAAATATTTTCCCTTGCCGATCTGCGCCAGATAGGCGGTCGCCACCTGCCGCTGCACCGCGTCCATCGGCACGATCGCGGCGCGATATTGGGTGCCGACGTCGGGGCCCTGCCGGTTCTTCAGCGTCGGGTCGGCAACGACCGAAAAGAGGATGCGCAGCAGGGTGCCATAGCTGACCTGCGTGGGGTCATAGACGATGCGCACCGCTTCGGCATGGCCGGAGGTGCCGTCGTGCGTCAGTTCGTACCGGGCGGTCGCGGCGCTGCCGCCATGATAGCCCGATTCGACCGAGATCACGCCCTTGACGTTGGAAAAGACGCCCTCGACGCCCCAGAAGCAGCCCCCCGCAAGCACAGCGGTGGCGCGCTTCGCCTTGACGGCGGGATCGACTGTAGCGGCGGGACGCCGGACGACGCTTTCAGCCTTTGCAGGCGCGCATCCAACGAGCAGCGCTCCGGCGACGAGCGCCGTCAGCGCATGGGAGACGAAATGGCGGCGCCGCGCCGTCACAGCGGCAGGGCGACCGCCGGCTGATTGGTGATGATGTACGTTGCGCCGATGGCAAAGCCGGCGAGCATCGTCAGGAACCAGTCGGAGCGGAGCATGGCAATCATGAGAGCCTCTTTAATTTCTATCTTCGGTCGGGCGGCGGGTGCCGCGCTGGTTACACCGATGATATGGCACGCCCCGGACCAGTCACGCAGTGATGGCGATCACCTTAGCCGTTCAGACTTACCATATGGTGAACCGGACGCTTAACCGCCGTTCATCTGCCAATTGGGATGGCGCCTGGTCCATTTCAAGACCGACCGGTATAAAATATCGCAGCGGGGTACCTCATTGCCGCTTGCCGGCGCGCGGCGGCGCGTCGAGCGGCAGCACCGGCAGCCAGACCCTGCTGCCCTCGCTGCCACCGCGCTCGAGCGTGATCGTGGCGGCGCGATAGTCCTGTTTCGTCGCCCGGAAGATATTCGGCACGAAGGTCTGCGGGTTGCGGTCATAGAGCGGAAACAGCGACGATTGTATCTGCACCATGATGCGATGCCCCGGCCGGAACACATGATTGACCACCGGCATGCGGAATCGATAGCGCTGCACGATATTGGCCGGAATTGCGCTCGGCCTTGAGGGATCGTCGCGATAGCGCCCGCGCAATATCTCGATGCTGATCGGCAGTTGATAGCCGCCCATCGGCGGATCGTTGGCATTTTCCGGTGGCAAAACGTCGATCAGCTTGACGACAAAGTCGCCGTCGGTTCCGGTGGTGCGCGCGAACAATTCGGCGATCGGCACGCCCGAAACGCGCACCGGAGCGGTCAGCGGTTCGGTCTCATAGGTCATCACGTCGGGCCGCTTGTCGACGTGGCGCTGGTCGGAAAGACGCCACGTGGTCCACGGCTCGGCGAATTCGTCCATGTCATAGGGCCGCGGCATGAAGGGCACCGGCTTGGCCGGGTCGGAAACATAGCTGTCCTCGCCGCGCGCGCCTTGCGCGAAGCTCAGCCCGCCCTCGCCCGCCAGATTCAGCGGCGTCAGGGGCGCCGGACAGTCGCGCTCGCAGGCCAGCGGCCAGCGCGCGAACCGTTCCCAGCGATCCTCGGCGGTGTTGTAGAGGATCGCCGACGGCAGGTTCGCCTTCGGCCCGTCTTCCAGCCGTTCGCGGAACAACGGCATCACCATCTCGTCCCAATATTGCCGTACCGTGTCGCCGTTCCACGCGAAGGCACCGGTGCGGCGCCCTTCGCGATTGACCTGGCTGTGCCGCCACGGCCCCAGCACCAGGTGGTGGTTGCCGACCTTGCCGGCGGCTTTCAGCGCTTCCCACGCGAGCACCGCGCCGTGGATCTCTTCCTGATCCCACAGCCCGGCTTCCCAGATCGTCGGCACGTCGGAGGGGTTGGCCGCCAGCAACCGGTCGAGCGCCTGTCCCTGCCAGAGTTCGTCATAGGCGGGATGTTCCTCGAGCCGCTTGTAGACGGGCATCTGGTCCAGCCCATGCTTTACGGCCCAGTCATGGGTCGATCCGGCGCGCAGGAAATTGTCATAGTCGTCATAACCATGGTGCGGCGGCCGCGGGAGCGCGCCCTTCGCTCCGGTCTGCATTGCAAAATAGTCGAGGTAGATGTTGTGGAAGGCGCCGTTGTGAAACCAGTCGTCGCGCCACTGGTCGATCATCGGACTCTCGGCGGCGGCAACCTTCAGCGCCGGGTGCGGGCGGAGCAGCGCCATCGCCACCGTATGCCCCTCATAGGACGAACCGATCATGCCGATGCGGCCATTGCTTTCAGGCAGGTTCGCCTTGTCCGCCAGCCAGGCGATCGTGTCAAAGGCGTCGGTGGCGTTATCGACGCCGGTATCGTTGAGCGGCCCCACCGGGGGGCGCATCATCACATATTCGCCCTCCGACTTATATTTGCCGCGGACGTCCTGCCAGACGCGAATATAGCGGGCGCGCACGAACTGTTCTTCGCTGCGCTGGCTCGCGTTGATCAGCTTGCGGCTCTGCGACCGCATCGCGCGGGCGGTCGCATCATAAGGGGTGCGGGTCAGGACGATCGGGGCGTTGGCGACGCCCCTGGGGATCATCATGACGGTATAGAGCTTCACCCCGTCGCGCATCGGGATCATCGCTTCACGGCGGATATAGTCGGCCGGGACGGTGGGCGGCGCCAGCGTCGCCATGTCGCCGCCCGGCACCACGATGGAGCGCACCGATTGCGCCGTCACCGGAAATTGCGCCAGCATCGCCAGTGCAACAAGTGCCGTGGCCCGTCCGACCATTACCCCATGATCCCCGCTCCCGCCAGCGCCGCACCGGTCGCCGGGCGGCGCCGGCGGGGTCCGATACTAGAAATCGAACCCGACATTGACCCCGACGGTGCGCGGGCGGAGGCGATAGGCGCGGCCGCCGCCCAGGAGATTGTCGATCCAGGTGAAGGTATCGCGATTGGTCAGATTCTTGGCGAAAACGCCCAGCTTGATCCTGTCGATCGTGATGCCCGCATTGACGCCGAACTGATGATAGTCGCCCACCTTGCCGGTCTCGTTGAGGTTGCTGTAGTAGCTGGAGACATAGGTCCAGTCGCCGCGGACAAATGCCTCGTTGCCGCCGATGTCGAAGCGCTTTTCCAGCGCGGCATAGGCATTGTGGTTGGGCGAGCCGGGAAGCTGGGCGTCCGTGATGCCGCCGGACAGAGCAAGCGAATCGGCGTCGTTGCCCAATGTCGCCTTGGCCCACGACATCGAGAACTGGGCATGCCAATTGCCCGGCAACCGACCCGACAGTTCGAACTCCACGCCCTTTACCTTGGCGCTGCCGGCGTTGAAATAAAATCCGGCGCGGCGGGGGAAGGTCAGGAGGATGACCGGAATGCCCTTCCAGTCGGTGTAGTAGCCGGTCAGCGAGCCGCGAACGTTGCCGCTGGGCGACTGGAATTTGACGCCGCCTTCATAGGTATCGACCTTGTCCGGATCGAGGAGGCCGGGCGGGATGGTACGCTGGGTCCCGTCGACAAAGTCCACGATACCGTCGCCATTGGGATCGTCGAGCGGGTCGAGAAGATTCTGGACCTGCGGCTGACGGAATCCCTGTGCCCATTGGCCATACACGAAAATCTCGTCGTTCGGCTTGTAGGCGAGGTTCACTTTCCAGTTCACGCCGTCGACGCTGCTCTTGAAGCCCTGCAAGCCGTTCACGATCACGGGTTCAACATATTGGTCGCGGAAGATCGGGTAAGAGGTGTTGAACCGGTAATAGCGCGCGCCGACCGTCAGCGTCAGCGGATCCCAGGGCGTAAACGCCGCTTCGCCGAACGCGGCAAACTGTTTGGTCACCAGTTCACGCTCCGGCCCCTCCCCCAAATTCGGAGCGATATCGTCATAGGCAGGGCCCGTGGTGACCGTGCCGCTGTAGCGCAGATTGGCGAACACATGCTCCGAACGATCTTCATAATAAATGCCCGCAACCACGGCGAGCGGCCCGCCCCAGTCAGAGGTGAAGCGCGTTTCGTTGACGAAGACCTTGTTGTATTTGCGGCCGGCAGAATAGGTTCCGGCCAGAATCTCGGGAGCAACATAGCCGAGAGAAAAGTGGCTTATCGCCTTATAGTCCACATAGGATGTGGAGTTCATTAACGTACCCCAGTCCCAGCTATATTCGGCGATGAGATTGGAGAGGTTGAGCGTCGTGTTAGCGAACTCGTCCGCCGTGCTGTCAGGACCGGTGCGCGGCGTCGCCTGGAGATAGTCGGTCGGCGATACGTTGGTGTCGATATAGCCGAAGCCGTCCTGCTCGATCCGTTGATAGAGGTGCATCGCTTCGAACGACAGACCCGCAATCGGCTCCCAGCGGACGCTGCCGCGGAAGCCAGTGGTTTCCGACGCCCCGACATTGTCGCGATCGCGCGATTGTACGCCGAGGCCTGCGGCATAATCGATGGCGTCGGTCGGCTGACTGGCGGCGACATTGTCGATATAGCCGTCCTCGAAAACCCGGTAGCCGACCAGACGGACGGCCAGCCGATCCCGCACGATGGGCAGGTTGACCATGCCGTTCACCGTGTAGTTGTCGCCGCCGCGACGCGCCGTGTTAGAATATTCCGCATTCACGCGGCCTTCAAATTCCGTCAGATTCGGCGCGTTGGGGATGACCCGAACCGCGCCGCCGAGCGCGCCCGATCCGAACAAGGTGCCTTGCGGCCCGCGCAAAACTTCGACGCGTTCGATATCGAACATCTTCGGGTCGGAGTTGCCGGCCTGGTTGCCGTTGATTTGCGTGCCGTTGCCCGTCACCGGAACTTCGCCGAAATAGCTGCCGGTCGGGGTGTTGGTGGAAATCTGGCTGCCAGTGCTGATGCCGCGAATGGTGATCGTGTTCTGGCCGTTGCCGCGCTCCTGAAAGCTGACGCCGGGCACGGATTGGAGATAGTCGTTCATTCCGACCAGATTGCGCTTCAGGATCTGCTCCTCGCCGATGGCGCTGACGGCACCCGGCGTGTCCTGCAGGGTGGTCTCGCGGCGGGTTGCGGTAACGATGATTTCGTCGTCGCCCTGCCCGGCCTGCTGCCTGCCGGCGGTATCGCGATCCTGCGCCAGGGCCGGCGCCGTCCACACCAGAGCGAGAGCGCAGCCGGTTACAAATTTGCTTTTCATTACAATCCCCTTTTGCGACGGGGATGTTGGCTATGATCGTTTTATGCCCGTCGGGCGAATTAACCCTCCCCTGCTCTGCCGGCGCAAATGATTAATCCTGAGGCCTAGATTGAATTATTCTTACGCTAACGCCGGGGGTACCGTTATAAAAAGCTGGCGCCCCGACCCTGCCGGAGGCCTTGTTTTCTTACGGTCGGGCAGCGCAAACCACCGGCCCGCAACCCGCCGAAACTGCCGGCAATGGCAGCCTCGGGTCGACGTGCTGGCTATCGCGATCAGTTCAGCGCGGCGCAGGCCTGCTGGATACGGACGCACGCTTCCTTGAGCACCGCTTCCGACGTCGCATAGGAAACGCGGAACGCCGGCGACAGGCCGAAGGCGCCGCCGTGCACCGCGGCGACGCGCGCCGAATCGAGGAAATAGTCGATCAGCGCTTCGTCGGTGTCGATCAGCTTGCCGTCGGGGGTTTTCTTGCCGATGCAGCCGCTGGCGTCGGGATAGACATAGAAGGCGCCATCGGGGGTCGGGCAATTGAGTCCGGGTGCGTCGTTGAGCATCGCGACGACCATGTCGCGGCGCTTGCGGAACGCGGCGTTGCGGTCGTCGAGGAACTGCTGCGGCCCGCCGAGCGCGGCGGCGGCGGCGGCCTGCGCGATCGAGCAGGGGTTCGAGGTCGACTGCGACTGCAGCTTGCCCATCGCCTTGATGATCCACGCGGGGCCGCCCGCATAGCCGATGCGCCAGCCGGTCATTGCATAGGCTTTCGAACAGCCGTTCACGGTCAGGATCCGGTCGGTAAGGTCGGGGCAGCGCTGCGCGAGCGTCGAAAATTCGAAATCGGCGTACCAGACATGCTCGTACATGTCGTCGCACATCACCATGACGTGCGGGTGGCGCCGCACGACCTCGCCGATCGCATCGAGTTCCTCCGGCGCATAGGCGGCGCCCGACGGGTTCGACGGCGAGTTGAAGATGATCCAGCGCGTCTTCTTCGTGATCGCCTTGTCGAGCTGCGCCGGGGTGATCTTGTAATTCTGCGCCGCCGACGCCTCGATAACCACCGGCGTGCCGCCGCAGAAGGCGACGATGTCGGGATAGCTGACCCAATAGGGCGCGGGGATGATCACCTCGTCGCCCGCGTCGACGGTCGCGACCAGCGCGTTAAACAGGGTGTGCTTGCCGCCGACGTTGACGCTGATCTGGTCGAGCCCGTAGTCGAGCCCGTTGTCGCGGCGGAACTTGCCGCGGATCGCTTCCTTAAGGGCGATCGTGCCGTCGACCAGCGTATATTTGGTCTGCCCGTTACGGATCGCCTCGATCGCAGCTTCCTTGACGAAATCGGGGGTGTCGAAATCAGGTTCGCCGGCGCTGAGGCCGATCACGTCGACCCCGTCGGCTTTCAGCTTGGTCACGCGCGCGGTCATTGCGAGCGTTGCCGAAGGCTGGATGCGACCGAGGGCGGCGGAGGTATGCGGCTTCAGCGACATGGAGGAAGATTCCTTCGCGGGCATAATGGCGGGAAATTGCGCGGGGCCGCGCCTAGAGAATCCGCCCGCAATTCGCAAGCGCGCTGGTTGATAATTTACCTATGCAGGACGCGGGCTAAACTTGCCCGTCCGCCAGCCGCGCCGGAATCAGGCCGCGCAGCGAATTGCCGATGAAGAAACCGTCCGCAAGGTCGGCGGTACGCAGGTGCGATTCGACCGCGCGCCCCTTTTCGATCAGCTCGCCGCGCAGCACGCCCGGCAGCAGGCCGAGCGCCAGCGGCGGGGTGAGCAGCAAGCCGTCGCGCTCGACGAAGACGTTGCTCCAGCTCCCCTCGGTGACGAAACCCGGCTCGTCGACGAAGATCACCTCGGCGGTGCCGCTCTCGTGCCGCGCCGCGTCATAGGCGGCGCGCAGGCTCGTCTTGTGGGCAAGGCGAAAATCGTCGGCGGTCATCGGCGACGGCCGCACCGCAACGGGCACGGGCAGTTCGGCGAGCCGCGGCAGTGGCGACACCTCGACCGCCAGCGCTCCCGACGGCGCCAGCCGCATCCGCACCCGCGCCGCGCTGCGCAACCGGAAGGTCGCCGATTGCAGGCTGTTGCGGGCGCCGTGCCGGTCGAAAGCGAAACCGAGCGCATCGGCGCTCGCCTTCATCCGCGCGAGATGCCCCTCGAGCCGCTGGACACCGTCGACCGGATCGAAAAGCATGGTTTCCAGAAGATCGAAGCTTTCGCCCGCCCTGCTCACAAATTCCCCCTTGGCCAGACATTCGCGCCATTCCTCGCCCGGCACGCTGTCGGCGACAATTCCCGATCCCAATCCCAGGGTGGCCCGATTTGCGCCATCCCGCAAGCCATTGTGTGGAAAGACCAATGTCCGGATGGCGACATTGAACGCCGCATCGCCCCCGGGTTCGATGAAACCGATCGATCCCGTATAGAGCCCGCGCGGATCCGCCTCCAGCTCGTCGATGATCTCCATCGCGCGCACCTTGGGTGCGCCGGTGATCGATCCGCAGGGAAAAGCGGCGCGGAGCACGTCGACCGCGCCTGTGCCTTCGGGGAGCCGCGCCGCGACGTCGGACACCAGCTGGTGGATCGTCGGAAAGCTCTCGACGCGAAAGAGATCGGGGACCGCGACCGATCCCGGCGCGGCGACGCGCGACAGGTCGTTGCGGATCAGGTCGACGATCATCAGATTTTCGGCGCGCTGCTTGGGATCGCCCGCGAGTTCGGCCGCGGCCCGCGCATCGGCGTCGGGATCGGCGAGCCGCGCCGCCGTGCCCTTCATCGGCCGCGCCATCACCTCGCCGCCGCGCAGCGCGAAGAAAAGCTCGGGCGAATGCGAGACGATCGCCTGGTTGCCGGTCCAGAGAACCCCGCCATAGCCGGCGCGCGCCGTCCGCCGCAGCCGCGCGTGGATGGCCAGCGGATTGCCGGCAACGGGAACGTCGGCGCGAAAGGTCAGATTCGCCTGATAGATGTCGCCGGCACGGATAAGGTCGAGCACGCGGCGAACCGCCGCCTCATAATCGGCGCGCGCGATCCGCGGCGCCGCCTTGCCGACCCACGCGCCGGCGGGATCAGGAAGCAGCGCAGGAATGGCGTCAGCGTCGATCCGCTCGACCCGTTCGAACAGGCCGAACCAGCCGAGCGGCGTTGCGCCCCCGGTGCTATCGCGTGCCGGCCCGCGCCATGCCGGCGCCAGCCCCTTGCCCGCTTCATAGGCCAGATAGCCCGCCGCATAGAGCCCGCGCCGCTGCGCCGTTTCGAGCGCCGCGAGGAGATCGCCGATTTCGGACGCCTGCCGGGCGGTCAATATCTCGACCGGATCGCGGAACAGCCGCGCCGGCACCGCGCCCACGGCCCGCGCGTCGTCGAGCAGGACGAAGGGCGGGCAATCGGGCCCGGGCGGGGATTGCAATAGGTCGATCATCGCCTGCCGCGCGTTTCCCGCCGATCCGCGGATCAGCGCTCGCGTTTCACGCGAATGCGCTTCTGCCCGCCGATCTCGGCGAAATAGCTGCCCATCACGCCGGGATAGATCGCCACCTTGTCGCCCGTTTTCGGGTCGCGCGGCAGGATCGTCTGGTCGGTCTGCGCCCAGACGGCCCCGTCCTCGATCTCGAAGCGGATCTTGTCGTAATCATAGCGGCGCGCCCAGGCGACGGTGGTTTCGAGGCGCTGGATCTGTTCCTTGTCGTCGTCGCCGCCGCCGAAGAAGGGCAGGTCGCGCAGCGTGAAACCGAACAGGCCGCGCCGCGCCTTTTGCGCCGATGCGCGGTCGAAGAAATTGACGTCGCGCGCGACCTCGGCCTGTTGCAGCGCCGCGACCTGCCGGTCGAAACATGCCAAGCGCGCCGCGGTGTCGGCGATGGCGCGGCAGTCATAGACTTGCTGGACCTGCGCCGGGGTCGGCGGCGGCTCCTTGTCCTTGGCGAAGGCGGGGGACATGCCCAGCACGATCAGGGCGCATGCACCCGCGAGCATCGCCGAACCCGGTCGCTGCATTGCCATCTGCCCATTCCCCTTGCCGATTTCCGCCATGGACTAGCCGCCCCGCCGCCGCGCCGCAAGATTGCGATATGCCGCAACGCTGCTTAGAGTGATGTCAGTAACGAAAAGCCGAGGACAAAACGCCCGATGGACAGCCCTTATGACTGGTCGACCAATTACCGCCATCCGACGGCTTGGGATCAGGAGTTTGCGCCGCTGTCGCTTCCCGACATGCTGGCCGCCAGCGTCGCGCGGCGCGGCGATGCGCCGATGCTCGACTTCCTCGGCCGCCGCTTCGGCTATGCCGAGGTCGCGAGCGGCGCCGCCCGCGTCGCGCGCGGCTTGCAGCAGCGCGGGATCGGCAAGGGCAGCCGTGTCGGGCTGTTCCTTCCCAACGTTCCCCACTATGTCGCCGCTTATTATGGCGCGCTCGCCGCCGGCGCGACGGTGGTCAATTTCTCGCCACTCTACACCGTCGCCGAGCTGGAAGCACAGGTCGAGGATTCGGGCACCGACATCCTGTTCACGATCAGCGCCGCGGCATTGCTGCCGACCGCGCTCGCGGTGCTCGACGGGTCGAGCCTGCGCCACCTTGTCGTCGGTTCGGTCGCCGGCGGGTTGCCCGCCGCCAAGTCGATGCTCTATCGCCTGTTCAAGCGCAAGGAGACCGCGCCGCTTCCCGACGACCCGCGCATTACGCGTTTTTCGGCGCTGGTCGCCAATGACGGCCGTCCCGATCCGGTGGCGATCGATCCCGCAACCGACATCGCGCTGATTCAATATACCGGCGGCACCACCGGCACGCCGAAGGGCGCCAAGCTGACGCACCAGAATCTGACCGCCAACGCGCGGCAGGTGAATGCGATCGATCCGGATCACGACGCCGAGGACCGCATCCTCGGCGTCCTCCCCTTCTTCCATGTCTTCGCCAACACCTGCGTCCTCAACCGCACCGTCCTTAACGGCGGGACGATCACGATGCTGCCGCGCTTCGACGCGAAACAGGCGCTGGAAGCGATCACGCGGACGAAAACGACCGCCCTGCCCGGCGTACCGACGATGTACCAGGCGCTGCTCGATCACCCCGATCTTGCCAAGACCGATTTCTCCAGCCTGCGCGTCTGCATCTCGGGCGGCGCGCCGATGCCCGCCGAACTCCGCGAAAAATTCGTCGCCGCCACCGGGGCGTCGCTGGTCGAAGGGTATGGCCTCACCGAAAGTTCGGGCGTCGTCGCGACCAATCCCTATGACGGCTCCGTCAAGCCGGGGACGATCGGCCAGCCGCTACCCGCCACGCACCTACGCCTTGTCGACAAGGAGGACCCGATGCGGCCGGCGCCGGCGGGCGAGCCCGGCGAGCTGGTGGTCAAGGGACCGCAGATCATGCAGGGCTATTGGAACCGCCCCGACGCAGACAAGGACAGCTTCACCGAGGACGGCTGGCTGCGCACCGGCGACGTCGCGACGATCGACGCCGACGGCTATGTCCGGATCGTCGACCGGCTGAAGGACATGATCGCGGTCGGCGGCTTCAAGGTCTATCCGAGCGTGATCGAGGCGCATCTTCACGAACATCCGGCGGTGAAGGAAGCGATCGTACTCGGCGTCCCCGATGCCTATCGCGGCGAGGTGCCCAAGGCGTATGTGACGATAGAGGACGGCGCCAGCGCCACGGGCGAGGAACTCGCGGCGTGGCTGAACCCGCAGCTTGGCAAGCACGAACGGGTCAGCGCGGTCGAGGTGCGGCTCAATCTGCCGAAGACGATGATCGGCAAGCTCGATCGCAAGGCATTGCGGGCGGAAGAAGCGGCAGCGTAGGTGACGGCGGGGCGGGGAGCTGTCGTTGCTCCCCGATTTCGTCATCCCGGACTTGATCCGGGATCCATAACGACGACGCAGCGATGGATCCCGGATCAAGTCCGGGATGACGAGAGGAAATGGCCCGCTACCGGCCGAAAACCGTCATTCGCCCATACACACGCCTGCGCCCATACGCCGAGCGATAGCCGGCATAGCGATAGCAGAAATATCGCAATGTGATGTTGTAACCTTTGTCATGTTATGCCATATCCAAGTTCGCAATTGCAGCATACGGAGAATCGGGTGACGCACGTCGCCAGCCATGCCCCTGTTTCGACGCGTCTCGGCGCGATCGTTCGGGCTGCGCGCGATTCGCGGCCGCTGACCTCGCTCAATGGCGACCAACTCGCGATGGGGCTTTCGGGCCTGTGCCTCGTCCATTGCCTCGCAACGACGATCTTCTTCGCCTCGATCGCATCGGTCGGCGGGGTGTTCCTCGAAAACCATCTGTTCCACGAAATCGGCCTGATCATCGCGATCGGCTTCGCGTTGGTGACGCTCGTCTCGGGCGTGCTCAGCCACGGCTATATGATGCCTTTCGCAGTCGGCAGCTTCGGGCTCGGCATGATGGCGGGCGCGCTGTCTCGGCCGCACGACGGCAGCGAGGTTCTGGCAACGATGGTGGGCGTCGCTGTCGTCGCGCTCGGCCACGACCTCAACCGCCGCGCCAGCCACTGATCCGCCGCCGGAAGGGACCGTCCGCAACTTGCGGGCGCCCCCCAAACAGCCTACATTGTCTCCATCAGGGATAGATCGGCGCCGCGCGACATTTCGCGGCATATCGGGGGCGACATAGGAAAACGCCATGGGCAAACATGATCATCCGCACGTCGAGGCCAGCGGCGCCTCGCTCGCCAAGGCCGCGCAAAATGCGCTCGAGGAGGCTGGCGAAGCTTGGACCGACATGCGCGCCCAGATTTTCGATGCCGTCGCCGAGATCGGCAAGCCGGCGAGCGCCTATGAAATCGCCGACATCGTATCGCAGAAGCGCGGCAAGCGCGTCGCGCCGAACAGCGTCTATCGCATCCTCGACCTGTTCGTCGCCAACAACCTCGTCCGCCGCGTCGAAAGCGCTAACGCCTTTGTCGCGAACAGCCATCCCGGCTGCCTCCACGATTGCATCTTCCTGATCTGCGACAGTTGCGGCAGCGCGGTGCATGTCGATGACGACAAGCTTTCGGGCGGGGTCCGTGCTGCCGCCGAAAAGACCGGTTTCGTCGCCGAGCGCCCCGTCATCGAGGTGCGCGGCAAATGCGCCGAGTGCCAATAAGGTGAGCGTCGCCGCTCCGCCGGACATCTAAACGATGGTCGGGGGGCTCCATCACTGGTTCGACGCGCAGCGCATGCGCGAGCCCGCGCCGACGCGCTGGTGGGCACTGACCGCGCTGTTCGGTGTCGCGACGACGGTCTTCGGCCTGTCGCTGACGCAGGTCTTCCCGCCATCGGGCCCGGCGATCGCTGCCGGTTACGGTTCGCCGGTGATCGCGTTCGAATTCGCGCGCAGCCAAGCCGACCTGCTCGGCATCTTCGGGCCCGACAGCGACCCGCTGCAGGTCTCGCGCCTCGCCGCGATGCGCAGCGGCAACGAGCAGGATTATGTCTACATGCTGCTCTACGCGGGCTTCCTCGCCAGCGGCTGCATCGCGCTGTGGCGCGAACTCAGGGCGCGCCACCTGCTCGCGGCGGCCGCCCTGCCCGTCCTTGCGGCGCTTTGCGACGCATGGGAGAACTGGCTGCTCCTCGACATCCAGGCCGCCTTCACGATCGGCGACTATTCGCCCGCGATGGCCAGCCTGCCGTGGCCGGTCGGCGCAAAATTCCTGCTGCTCGCGATCACCAATGTCGTGATCGGGCATGCGATGACACAGATGGGGCGCTGGTGGCAGTTCGCGGGAACGCTGGTGATCGGCGCGACGCTGCCGGTGGCGATGGCGCTCGTGGCTCCGCCCGATTTCGCCTGGACGTTGGTCGCCTCGATCGGCGGCGGCTGGATCGTGCTGCTCGGCATGGCGACGATCGGCAGTTGGCGGGCGCTCGTCCACAAGCGTCCGCTCGTCGATTTCGAGCGCCGGTCGACCATTCGCCGCGCCGCCGACCACGGCGAGGCCGAGCCGGCCTTCCGCTCTGCGCCGCGCCGCCGCTTCGGCCGCCGCAAATCGGATCGCTAACCCCCTTTCCGTGCGCGCGCAGCGGGTCTAGGGAGACCCCGAATCCTGCCAAAAGGGGGAAAGACTGCCCATGAACACCGTCATCATCCGCGAGGACGACCTCGTCGAAACCATCGCCGACGCGCTCCAGTACATCAGCTATTTCCACCCGATGGACTATATCCGCGCATTGGCCGCGGCCTATGAGCGCGAAGTGTCGCCCGCCGCGAAGGACGCGATGGCGCAGATATTGTCGAACAGCCGCATGTGCGCCGAAGGGCATCGCCCGATCTGCCAGGACACCGGCATCGTCACCGTCTTCATCAAATGGGGCATGGACTGCCGCCTCGACTCACCCCGCAGCCTGCAGCAGGTCGTCGACGAGGGCGTGCGCAAGGCGTATCTCCACCCCGAAAACAAGCTCCGCGCCTCGATCCTCGCCGACCCGGCGTTCAGCCGCGTGAACACGAAGGACAACACCCCCTCGGTCCTCAACGTCGAGATGGTCCCCGGCGCCAAGGTCGTGATCGACGTCGCCGCGAAGGGCGGCGGCAGCGAGAACAAGTCGAAGTTCAAGATGATGAATCCCAGCGACAGCATCGTCGACTGGGTACTCGAAATGGTCCCGCAGATGGGCGCCGGCTGGTGCCCGCCGGGCATGCTCGGCATCGGCATCGGCGGCACCGCCGAAAAGGCGATGCTGCTCGCCAAGCAATCGCTGATGGACCCGATCGACATGACCGAGCTGCTCGCGCGCGGGCCTTCGTCGCCGACCGAGGAACTGCGCATCGAGCTGTATGAAAAGGTCAATGCGCTCGGCATCGGCGCGCAGGGGCTCGGCGGCCTCGCCACCGTGCTCGACGTCAAGATCGCCGACTGGCCGACGCACGCGGCGTCGAAGCCGGTCGCGATGATCCCGAACTGCGCCGCAACACGCCATGCGCACGTGACGCTCGACGGCAGCGGCCCGGCCTATCTCGAAAAGCCGGTGCTCGCAGACTATCCGCAGATCGACTGGGCGCCCGACAAGGCGGCGATCCGCGTCGACCTCGACGCGCTGACCCCGGAGGTCGTCGCGAGCTGGAAGCAGGGCGACCGGCTGCTGCTCAACGGCAAGATGCTCACCGGCCGCGACGCCGCGCACAAACGCATCGCCGACATGCTCGCGAAGGGCGAGGAACTGCCCGTCGAGTTCAAGGGCCGCGTCATCTATTATGTCGGCCCGGTCGACCCGGTCGGCGAAGAAATCGTCGGCCCCGCGGGCCCGACCACCGCGACACGCATGGACAAGTTCATGGACATGATGCTCGAACAGGGCCTGCTCGCCTGCGTCGGCAAGGCCGAACGCGGCCCCGCCGCGACGCAGGCGATCGCCAAGCACAAGAGCGCCTATCTGATGGCCGTCGGCGGCGCGGCGTACCTGGTGGCGCGCGCGATCAAGGGCAGCAAGGTCGTCGGTTTCGCCGACCTCGGCATGGAAGCGATCTACGAGTTCGAGGTGCAGGACTTCCCCGTCACCGTCGCGGTCGACAGCGAAGGCCAGAATGTCCACGTCAACGCGCCGGCACTGTGGCAAAAGCGGATCAGGGACGAAGGGTTGCTGGAGAAGGCGTGACGCGCCCTCCCCTTCCCCGTCACCCCGGCGAAGGCCGGGGTCTCGCCCTCTCAACCATCAACCTCCGAAACGGGGAGATCCCGGCCTTCGCCGCGATGACGATGTGGGGTAGGGTCGGTCCATGCGCCAACCCTGCGTTTACATTCTGACCAACCGCAACAACCAGCTTTTCTATATCGGGGTCACGGGCGACATCGCTGCCCGCATGATGCAACACCGCGCGGGAATGGGCTCCGCGCACTGCCAGCGTTACAACATCCGCAAGCTCGTCCACGCCGAATTCCACGCAACCATGATCGAAGCCATTGCGCGCGAGAAGGCCTTGAAGGAGTGGCATCGCGACTGGAAACGCCGATTGATTGGTGAGAGCAATCCGGAGTGGAATGACCTGTTCGATAGGCTGCTCGGATAGCGCCGCAACAGATCGTCACCCCGGCAAAGGCCAGGCTCACCCGCGCGGCCACGAGCCCCCGCACTGGCGAGATCCCGGCCTGCGCCGGGATGACATTATGGGGATGAGGTCGCCCCAAGACAAACTCACCCTCAGGCATAGGCATTGTCGCCTTGCCTTCCGCGCCCGCGCGTTCGAAAACGCCCCCCAATTCCATATCATAAGGGGGACGCCAGATGGACTTGAGCGATACCGATCGACTGAACCGCCGCGACATCATTCGCGGCACCGCGATGCTCGGGGCGGGCGCCGCTTTCCTGCAGCCGCTGCCGCTTTTCGCGCAGGCGGGATCGCTCGCCGATATCCGCAAGGCGGCGCAGGCGGGAAAGGAAGCCTCGATCAAGCGCATCCGCGACTGGGTAGCCCTGCCCTCGATCGCCGCCGAGGACCGCAACATGCCCGAGGGGGCGGCCTATTTCGCCGAGCTCGCCAAGGATGCCGGCTTCACCCACGTCGAAGTCGTCCCGACCGACGGCCATCCCGGCGTCTTTGCAACGCTCGACGTCGGCGCACCGCGCACGCTCGGCCTCTATCTGATGTACGACGTCAAGCAGTACGACCCCGCCGAATGGTCGTCGCCGCCGCTCGAAGGGCGGATGGTCGAACGCAAGAATCTCGGGCTGACGATGGTCGGGCGCGGCAGCGCCAACCACAAGGGGCCCGAGGGCACGTTCCTCGCCGCGATGCACGCGATCCGCGCCGCCGGCCGCAAGCTGCCGGTCAACCTCGTCCTGATCTGCGAAGGCGAGGAAGAGATCGGCTCGCCGCATTTCCGCCAGCTCGTCACCAAGCCGCATATTCTGGCCGCGCTGCAGAAGTGCGACGGCGTCTTCATGCCGACCGCGATGCAGGACATGGAAGGCGGCGCGACGATCGAGCTCGGCGCCAAGGGCATCATCGAACTCGAACTCGTCGCGAGCGGCGAGAAATGGGGCCGAGGGCCGAAGAAGGATGTGCACAGCAGCCTGAAGGCGATGCTCGATTCGCCCGCCTGGCGGCTGGTGCAGGCGCTCCAGACGCTCGTCACCCCCGACGGCAACACCCCGGCGATCGACGGCTGGTTCGAAAATGTCCGCAAGCTTTCGGATCGCGAAAAGGCGATGATCCGCGACGCGATCAAGCACACCAACGAAGCGCAGATGAAGGACGATCTGGGCGTCACCCGCTGGATCGACGACCTGTCGCTCGAGGATGCGATGGTCCGCCTGATGCAGGAGCCGACGGTCAATATCGAGGGACTCGTCGCGGGCTATACCGGCCCCGGCGGCAAGACGATCCTGCCGGGCCGCGCCGTCGCCAAGCTCGACCTGCGCCTCGTTCCCAACCAGACGCGCGCCGAGGCAACGCAAAAGCTGCGCGCCCATCTCGACAAGCGCGGTTTCAACGACGTCGAGGTCAATATCTCGGGCGGCTATGACCCGACCGAGACCGACGAGAACAGCGCGCTGATCCGCGCCGAGATCGCGACCTACAAGAAGCTCGGCGTGCGGCCGAACCTCAGCGTCCGCCTCGCGGGAAGCTGGCCCGGCGGCACCTTCACCCAGCCGCCGGTATCGGTGCCGGTCGGCCGCTTCGGGCTCAGCACCGGCGGCAACGCCCACGCCCCCGACGAATATTATCTGATCGATTCGACCAATCCCAAGGTCGCCGGGCTCGTCGATTCAACGATGGGTTACGTCGAATTCCTCTACACGCTCGCGGCGATCAAATAGCGTAGCGGCGGGCCCTTCGGGGCTTGCACTGGCGGGGCTTTCGTTCATTCTCCGGGTCCCCGACCCGGAAAATGATGCCGGCCCATGCAAGAAGCCGTCGACCTTTATTCGCCCCACTCGCCCCAACAGATCGCGCGCACGCTCAAGCGGATCATGGACGACCCGATGCCGGGCGCGAAGGCGCGCGTCTATGGCAAGGGCAGCGAATGCGACATGGTGCTGCGGTATCGCCAGCGCAATTCGCGCACCAATATGGAACCCGTGCTCGACGCGGTGATGGATTCGTACCGGGGCGGCACACGGATCACCGGCACCTTCGGCACGCCGCCCGGCGCGCGCTACTTCCCCTATATCTGGGTCGGTTTCCTGTCGCTTTTCGTCATCGGCGGCATCCTTGCCTTCCTCTACATCCCCGGCGCCGGACTGTTCGCGACCATCTTTGCCGGTATCCCGCTCCTGATGATCTTCGCCGGCCTCGCCGCATTTCGTGCCCAGCCGGAGCCCGCCGAAGACAAGGCGAAAATTCTCGACTTCCTTGCCCGCGAAATCGACGCCCGGCCGATCGCGTAACGGGGCGTAACAGGCAAATCCCCGACACGCGCTTGCGTTTCGGTGCGGGATCGGCACATTGCTTCGCATACGAACCAGAGAGGGGACGCATGATGGATTTCCGTGAGCTTGACCGCCTGAACCGCCGTGACCTGCTGCGCGGCACCGCGATGCTGGGGGCCGGCGCCGCCTTCATGCAGCCACTGCCGCTGCTCGCGCAGGCGGGGTCGATGAGCGACGTCCGCAAGGCGGTCGAGGCCGGCAAGGATGCGTCGATCAAGCGGCTGCGCGACTGGATCGCCCTTCCCTCGATTGCTGCCGAGAACCGCAACATGACCGAGGGCGCGGCCTATATGGCCGAACTCGCAAAGGATGCGGGCTTCACCAATGTCGAGATCGTGCCGACCGACGGTCATCCCGGGGTGTTCGGGACGATCGACGTCGGGGCGAAGCGCACGCTCGGCATCTATTTCATGTACGACGTGAAGCAATATGACCCCGCCGAATGGTCGTCGCCGCCGCTCGAAGGCAAGATGGTCGACCGCCCCGGCTTCGGCCAGTCGATCATGGGCCGCGGCGCGGTGAACCAGAAGGGTCCCGAAGCGACCTTCCTCGCCGCGCTCCACGCGATCCGCGCCGCCGGACGCAAGCTGCCGGTCAACATCGTCCTCGTCTGCGAAGGCGAGGAGGAGATCGGATCGCCGCACTTCCGCCAGATCGCGACCAAGCCCAATATCCTCGCCGCGCTCAAGAAATGCGAGGGCATCTTCATCCCGATGCCGGGTCAGGACAGCAGCGGCAATGTCTCGGTCAACTTGGGGTCGAAGGGGATCATCGAGCTCGAACTGGTCGCGAGCGGCGAGAAATGGGGCCGCGGACCGAAGAAGGATGTGCATTCGAGCCTGAAGGCGATGGTCGATTCGCCGGCATGGCGGCTGGTGCAGGCGCTGCAGACGCTGGTCACCAAGGACGGCAACACCCCGGCGATCGAGGGCTGGTTCGAGAATGTCCGCCCGCTGACCGAGCGCGAGAAGACGTTGATCCGCGAGGCGGCCAAGGCCGACAATGACGAAGCGCAGATGAAGCAGGCGCTCGGCGTCACCCACTGGATCGACAATCTGTCTTATGACGACGCGCTGATCCGCCTTGCGCAGGAGCCGACGGTCAATATCGAGGGGCTGGTCGCGGGCTATACCGGCCCGGGCGGGAAGACGGTGCTGCCCGGCCGCGCGGTCGCCAAGCTCGACCTGCGCCTCGTGCCCAACCAGACGCGCGCCGAGGCGGAGAAGAAGCTGCGCGCGCATCTCGACAAACATGGCTTCACCGACGTCGAAGTGAACGTCTCGGGCGGTTACGACCCCACCGAGGTCGACGAAAAGAGCAGCCTGATCCGCAGCGAGCTGGCGACTTATAAAAAGCTCGGCGTGAATGCGAGCCTCAACGCGCGCATGGCGGGGAGCTGGCCCGGCGCGACCTTCACTGCGCCGCCGGTGTCGATCCCGGCGGGGCATTTCGGCATCGGCCATGGCTCGGGCGCGCATGCTCCCGACGAATATTATCTGATCGATTCGACCAATCCGAAGGTCGCCGGGCTTGTCGATGCGACGATGGGATACGCCGAGTTCCTCTACACGCTCGCGGCGATCAAATAGGGCAAATAGGGGCGAAGCCTTGGCGGGAGATCTCAACGGCGTCGCGCATGTCATCCTGACCGCGGGCGATTTCGCGCGCTCGACCGCTTTCTGGCGCGCGATGATCGCCTATCTGGACCTCAAGCTGGTGCTCGACAGCGAGCATATGCTTTACGGTGTCGGCGGGCGCACGGCGATCGGCATCCGCATCGGCAGCCCCGAAAACGCCGGCAAGCGTTTCGATCAGGGCGCGCCGGGGCTGCACCATGCCTGCTTCCGGATGCGCGACCGCGCCGCGATCGACGCCGTCCATGCCTTTCTGAGCGCGCGCGACGATATCCACATCGTCCACGCGCCGCAGGAGGAGCCGTGGGCGCCGGGCTATTATTCGGTGCTCTTCGAGGACCCCGACGGCATCCGCATCGAATTCAACCATGTCCCCGGCGTCGGCCTGCTCGCCGATGGCGAGCAGATCGGCGGCGCCGACGCGTTCGATTAGAAGCCGTAGACCAGGGTAAAGCGCGTCAGCGTGTCGAGCTTTTCGATCCCCCGCGGGGGATTGGTGTCGAGTTCGGCCGAATAGGCGAGCCGCGCCGACAGCGCGCCGGTGAGTTTGGCGTTGAGCGCGGTCAGCGAGCTCACCGCGACGTTGCGCTCGCCGAAAATCGTCGAGGCGACCTGCGTGACGCGGATGGTCGGCGACAATTGCCAGCCGAAGTCGAGACCGGCCAGCCCGGTCAATTCGCTGTCGGTGAGGCCGGTGATATAGTCGGTGTGCCGCCAGGTCGGGCCGCCCTTCAGGCTCAGCGACAGGGTTTTCTTGTCGACGACCTTGTACCCCAAGCCGGCCGACACATTCCAGCGCGTGTCGTAGCCGAGGACGCGATCCTGTTCCCAGCGGCCGAGGCCATAGGCGAAAGCGCGGTCGCTGACCCGATATTGCGGTTCGAGTTCGACGAGGAAGCGTTCGACCGAGGTCCGGCCGTTCGAGCGCTGGTAATCGGCCTGGGCGCGGAACTTGTGGTTCCAGTCGAGCCCCTTGCGGGCGAGCGCGATGCCGGCGCTGAGCCCCTTCGAACTCGTGTTGCCGGTGCTCAGCGTCGCGCCGATCTGCCCCTCGCCTTTCCAGTTTTGCCAGATTTTGGCGCTCGCGAGCTTGGCCCGTGCTGCCGCCGCCGCCTCGTCCCTCACCCGCTTGCGTTCGGCGCGATAGGCGACGAGTTCTGCATCGATCCTCGCCGCCTCGTCGGGATAGGTGGCTTTCGCCAGCTTTCCCACGGCCTCGACATCGGCATCCTTGCCGCCCGCGATCGCCGCGGCGAGCATTTCGCCCGCCGGGTCGGGCGGGAGCACCGGCGGATAGATGCCCCGATACTCCGCCAGCATCGCGTCGATTTCCGCAATATTGCGCGGATTGGCGATCCTCGCGGCCTTAACCACCGCTTCGACATCGGCGTCCGCACCGCTCGCCATCGCGGCCTCGATCATCGCGCGCGCCGCATCGGGCAAGGCCGGCGGACGCACGATAATTTCGGGCACCGGTACCGGATTGGCGAGCACCGGGTCGGCGAGCGCAGGGTTCGGTTGCGGCGGGTCGACGGGCTCCTGCGCGGCCTCTGCGGGCGAAGCAAGCATGGTCAGCGGCAGGCAAAGCAGTGCCAGTCGGGGAAGGGCTGTCACCGAAGGTCCTTCTCTGGGGGCAGAAGCCGGGTTCGTTCGATCATGGGCGCGGCCGGCGCGCGTCGATGCATCCCTATAACCGGAAAGATGCTGGCATTTCCACCCCGCCTGCCCCATTTCAAAACCATGTGGATTGCAATCATCGCCATTTTCTGCGCCGGCGTCGGCAATTTCGCGATGCACCGCGCCTTCATGGAAAGCGACGATCCGCTGGTGCAGCAAATGCTGAAACCGATGACCGACAAGGTCGGGCCCAATATCACCTATGTGTTCGAATTCCTGCTGCTGGTCGGCGCGATGGCGATCGCGACGCGTAACTGGTTCACCGCACTGATGGTCTACGGCCTTTACACCATCTTCAACGCGATGGCGTTCAGTTGGGTGACGAACCGGCCGAAGTGACACCGGCCTGCCAAGCGGGTCCACTGATCGGGAGCCCCTGCTTCGCGAGCCTGTCGAGCACGCCGTCCGGCTCGGCCAGCACGCGCAGCGGCACGACCGCTAGCGTCACGCCGGGCTGCGCGGCCGCGTCGTTGATCGCGCCGACCCATTGCTGGCGGATTTCCGTACCGAAGCCGTCGGTCGTCCACGGCCAGCAGCGCCCGAGCGCTTCCTCGAGCGGATTGGCCATCACCGCCGGCACGTCGAACTCGGTCCACGCCCGGCCGCGCGCCGTCACGATATCGCCGCCCGCTTCGGTCGCGGTCATCGCCGCGTCGAGGCAGGCGATATGCGTTTCGGGCGGTGCGGCGAAGAGATTGTCGAGCATGTCCTCGCCGCGCACCTCGCCGACCGGCTGCGTCGGAATTTTCGACTGGCGCGCCGCCTTGCGGACGACGTCGGAGGCGTCGTCGGCGGTGTCCTTGTTGAACGACAGGCGTTTCGACAGCAGGTCGAACGCCGTCATCAGGAAGTTCGAGCGCGCATAATCATGATCGAAACGGGTTTCGAGCGCCCGCAGCCGCTGCATCTGGCGCGCATCGAGATAGTCGGCGGCGACGCGCCCCTTGGGCAATTTGGTGAGCGCGCCGCCCTTAAAGATCAGCCGCAAGATGTCGCCCGGCGACACCTTCGCCTTGGTGCCGAGGATGACGCGCTGCGCGCGGTCGGTGGCGCCCTCCAGCCGCTGGGGCCGCCACGGCGTCGCCTTGGGTACCGCGGCGATCTCACCAACGAGAATTACCACCCCGGCGTCGGTGTCGATCGTCCACATCGGCGCGCCCGAACGGCGCGCGGTGACGACGATCTCGTCATTGGCATCGGCGGCGGGCGTCTCTGTCGGCGCCGCCTCTGCAGGCGGCACAGCAACCGTCGCAGCGGCAAGCAGCAGGGCATGAGCAAGGCTCATGCGACGCCGTGATACCACCAGACGCCGTCGCGATCCTCGCGGCCCACCCGCCCCTCGACCTCCAGCCGCTGGAGGTGGGCGAGCGCTTCGCCGGTCGCCATGCCCAATTGCTCGGGACCGATCGGCCGGTTGAACAGCAGCGGAAAGCTGTCGACCGCGCGCATCGGTTCCTTCGCGATCGCCTCGGCAAGATTATAGAGCCGCATGCGATGCTCGTCGCGGAGTGCCATCAGGCGGACGTGCAGCCCCTTGAACGGTTCGCCGTGCGCCGGGCAGACGATGACGTCGCCGGGCACCGTCGCGATCAGCTTGTCGATCGACGCCAGCCATTCGCCGAGCGGGTCGGCGTCGGGTTCGGTGATGTTGATCGAGACGTTCGAACTGATCCGCGGCAGCACCTGATCGCCCGATACCAGCACGCCGGCGCGCTCGTTCCACAGGCAGGCATGTTCGGGGCTGTGTCCCGACCCGACGACGACACGCCATTGATGCGTGCCCATGTCGAGCAGGTCGCCGTCCTTGATCCGCCGGTAGCTGCGCGGCAGCGGGTAGGTCACAAGGCCGAAGCGGCCCCAGCCGCCGTTCCTCTGCGCCTCGATCTGTTCGTCGTCCCAGCCCGCGGCGCGCGACTGGAGCAGCGCCTCGTCGGGCACGGTCTCGCTGGTGTCGCCGACGATCATCCGCGCGGTGAGCATCTCGCCGCGCGTCATCCAGAGCTGGACGTCCTGCTTTTTCGCGATCCAGCCGGCGAGTCCGATATGGTCGGGGTGGAGGTGCGTGCCGATGACGCGCGTGATACGCTTTTCCTTCAGCGCCCCGGCATAAAGCGCCTTCCACGCATCCGAACAGATGGTCAGGCAGACGCCGGTGTCGACCACCGCAACGCCCTCTCCCCCGTCAGCGGTAACGTCGTCGAGCAGCCAACTGTTGATATGGCCGAGCGAGCCCGGCATCGGGATGCGCGCCCAGCTGATCCCGTCGGCGATGCGGATCGTCTCGCCAGCCCCCGGGGCGGCTTCGCCCCACGGATAGGTCAGCCCGGCGCGGCTCGTCGCGGTAAAGCTGTCGTCCTGCGTCAGCGAGGCGTCCGGCGAGCCGCTGACCGCCGGGATATCGTCCTCGTCGCCGCCTGCCATGCGTCAGGCCTGTTCTTCGCCGGCTTCCTCGGCGGCGCGCGCTTCGTTGGCCGCGGTGCGCTCGGCGCGCAGTTCCTCGAGCAGCGCTTCGCGGTCGCCTTCGAAACGGCTGTCCTCGGGCGCCTTGATGCCGGCCTTCTTCGCCGCCTTGGCGACGAGCGCGTCGAGTTCGCGCTGCGAGCAGAGGCCGAGCGTCACGGGATCCTTGGGCACGATGTTGGCGCTGTTCCAGTGGCTGCGGTCGCGGATCGCGCCGATCGTGTTGCGCGTCGTGCCGATCAGCTTGCCGATCGCACCGTCCGAAACCTCGGGGTGGTTCTTCAGGATCCATGCGATGCCGTCGGGCTTGTCCTGCCGCTTGCTGACCGGGGTGTAGCGCGGGCCGCGGGTGCGGCGGATGGTGTCCTGCGCCTGCACGCTCATCTTGAGCTTGTAGTTCGGGTCCTGCTGGCCCTTCTCGATTTCGTCCATCGACAGCTCGTGCGCGCGGACCGGATCGCGGCCGGTATATTTGGTCGCCGCAGTCTCGTCGGCGATCGCCTGCACTTCGAGAATGTGGATGCCGCAATATTCGGCGATCTGCGCGAAAGTGAGACCGGTGTTGTCGACCAGCCAAGCGGCGGTCGCATGCGGCATCAACGGGGTCGGGTTGGCATTGGCCATGACGAAATCTCCAGGCGGAAATAATAAGGGCCGCCCCTCGCGGGGCGGCCGGACATTGAAACGCGCCTTATACCGGATCGGCGGTGGCGGCAAGGCCCTGCGCCGCGCCGGCTTGGACGTCACTAGACCCTAGGCAATGAGCAGAATATCGTATACTAAATTCGATATCAGGATCGCCGGCACGGCGGGTCGCAACAGGGAAGGACAGCAAGATGACGATCAGCAGGCGCGATATGATCCGGGGCGGCGGCGCACTGGCGGCCTTCGCCTGGGCAGCTCCGGCGCTGGGCAAGGCGGCGGACATCGCACCGCTGATGAAGGATGCCGACGCGCTCTATAACGAGTCGATCATCATCGACATGCTGTGCGACGAATATCGCGATGCGAGCGGGCTCGAACAGATCAAGCTGAGCGGGCTCACCACGATGAGCACCACGCTCGGCGTGCGGCGTCCCGAGAGCCCGCGCGGCAGTTATATGATGAACGGCTTCACGCGCGACAACGGCATCGCCGACTGCGTCGCGTGGAACAAGTTCATCGCGGAAAACAACACTATCATCGCGCCGGCGCGCTCGGCCGCCGACATCCGCAGCGCGAAGGCGGCGGGCAAGACGTCGGTGATGCTCAACTTCCAGAACGCGCCGATCGACGGCGAACTCGACAATATCGATATGTTCCACGGTCTCGGCATCCGCGTGATGCAGGTCACCTATAACGAACGCAATCTGCTCGGCGACGGATCGACCGAGCGCACCAATGCCGGGCTCAGCGACTTCGGCATCGCGGCGGTGCACCGGATGAACGAGGTCGGCATCCTCGTCGATTCGTCGCACTCGGGCGCTCAGACGACGATGGACGCGATCACCTTTTCGAAGCGTCCGCCGATCATCTCGCACTCCAACTGCGCGGCGCTCAACGAGCATCCCCGCACCAAGTCGGACGAGATCATCCGCGCGCTCGCCAAGAAGGGCGGCGTGATGGGGCTGACCACGGTCAACACGATGGTGAAGCGCGATTTCCCGGTGACGATGGAACATTGGCTCGACCATGTCGATCACATCGTCAAGCTGGTCGGGGTCGACCATGTCGGTTTCGGCACCGACACGCTGATCCGCGGCTGGCCGACCGATCCCAAGCAGAAGCAGGAATTCCTCGACGCCTATGGCGAGCCCTATTTCAAGTCGAGCTATCGCTTCCGCTATCCGTTCGGGACCGAGGGCATGAACGATGCGAAGAAATGGCGTTTCGCGACGGCAGGCCTGATCAAGCGCGGCTACAAGGAAGCCGATATCGTCAAGATCCTCGGCGGCAACTGGCTGCGCGTCATCGCCGACGTCGTCGGCTGACGGTCGTTCAGACCGTCAGGACGATCTTGCCGACATGCTCGCCCGCCTGCATGCGGGCGTGCGCGGCACCGGCTTCGGCGAGCGGGAAGCTGCGGTCCATCGTCGGCTTCCACGCGCCCTCCGACAGGCGCGGCCAGAGCGTGCGATGGATCTCGTCGGCGAGCGCCGCCTTGAAGTCGGCGCTGCGCGCTCGCAGCGTCGACCCGGTCATCGTCAGGCGCCGCCGCATGAGCTGCGAAATGTCGATCTCGGCCTTCGCGCCGCGCTGGAAAGCGATGGTGACATGGCGCCCGTCCTCGGCAAGACACGCAAGGTTGCGCGGCACATAGTCGCCGCCGACCATGTCGAGCACCGCATCGACGCCGCGTCCGCCGGTAAAAGCCTTCACCGCCTCGACATAGTCCTCGGTGGAATAGTCGATGGCAAGATCGGCGCCGAGGGCGCGCGCCGCATCGCATTTCGCGGCGCTGCCGCAAGTGACGATCACCTTGATATCGAACAGCCCGCAAAGCCCGATCGCGGTGGTCCCGATGCCGCTAGTGCCACCATGGACGAGCACCGTATCGCCTTCCTGCACCCACGCGCGCTCGAACAGATTGTGCCACACGGTGAAGACGGTTTCGGGGAGCGCCGCGGCCTCGGCCATCGAAAAGCCCCGCGGCACCGGCAGACAGCTTCCCGCCGGCGCGGTGCAATATTCGGCATAGCCGCCGCCCGCGACCAGCGCACACGCCGCCTGCCCCAGATGCTCGGGATCGCCGCCCGCCCCGATCGCGACGATCGTGCCCGCGACCTCGAGCCCCGGCAGGTCGGACGCGCCCGGCGGCGGCGGGTAAAAGCCCATGCGTTGCAGCACGTCGGGACGGTTGACGCCCGCCGCGCCGACGCGGATCAGCACCTCGCCCGGCCCCGGTTGCGGCACGGGGCGGTCCACC
Source organism: Sphingopyxis macrogoltabida (assembly GCF_001307295.1). Taxonomy (NCBI): domain Bacteria; kingdom Pseudomonadati; phylum Pseudomonadota; class Alphaproteobacteria; order Sphingomonadales; family Sphingopyxidaceae; genus Sphingopyxis; species Sphingopyxis macrogoltabida. The sequence goes on from NZ_CP012700.1 coordinate 3,624,819, forward strand.
GGCTGCAACGTCTCGGGCCCGCCCGGCTCGCTGATCGCGATGGCGGTCATGCTTGTCGGCACGCTGGTCACGCTAAATCCCCCACTTTCCACGCCAAAGTCTGGCCCGGATCCCTCGGCCCGCCTTATTGACAGTGCGAGGCCGCGGGTCAACAGTCGCGCACCTTCAATCAGGGCCAGAACCGGACCGACTGGCGAGAAAGGATGCGCCATGGACGATGACGACATTCGCCGCCGCCGCGACGATGCGCTCGCGGCACTGACCCGAGAGCCGCTCGACCCGTTGTCGGTCGACGAACTCGACGAGCGCGTCGCGCTGCTCGAAGCCGAGATCGAGCGCGTCAAGGCGCACAAGGCGGCGGCGGCAAGCCACAAGGCGGTCGCCGAGGCGCTGTTCAAGAAGGGGTGACGTCCGGTTTCGGGCGGAAGATGCCGTTCCCACTTTCGTCACCCCGGACTTGATCCGGGATCCATGACTTCAGCGCCCAGTGGATCCCGGATCAAGTCCGGAATGACGAAGTTATGAATGCGACCGCCCGCTGGCGTTCATTCGCCGGGGCTATTTCCCCGCCTTGTCACTCACGGCCTTGATCACCAGCGCCTTGTCGTCGACGAGATAGCGCCGGGCGAGCGCCTGCAATTGCGCCGGCTTCGCGGCCGCGACTTCGGCGATGCCGCCCCGGCTGCGGTCCAACCGCGCGGCGTGGGTCGCCGCTTCGGTGACATAGGGCAGCCAATAGGCATTTTCGCGCCGCGCCTTGGTCATCGCCTCGACCAGCGGCTTGCGCGCGCGGTCGAGAAGATCGGCATCGACGGGGGCATCGCGCAGTTCCTTCGCGATGGCGAAGATCGCGGCGCGCGTCGTCGCAATGTCCTTGTAATCGATGTTGCTGGCGGCGAGCAGGAAGCCATAGCCCGGATAGTCGCTCGACAGGCTGGCCGCGGCGCCGGGGCTGTAGCTTTCGCCGAGCTTCTCGCGCAATTCCTCGGTCAGTTTCAGCTGCATCACCCGCGACAGGAGGCTCAGCTGCATCGCCTCGGCGAGGTCGCTGTCGTCGCGCGCCGGCCAGTAGACGCGCAGTTCGGCCTGCTCGGCGGGACCCTTGTGGATCAGCGTCCGTTCGCTGCGGTCGGCCGGATATTGGCGTACGCGCGCATCGTTACGCGGGTCGAACGCAGCGCGGCGTTCGGGCAGCGCGCCGAAGGTCGCGGCGATCGCGTCGATCGCCGCCTGTTCGTCGATGTCGCCGACGACACCGATCTCGATCGCCCCGTGCGCGAGGCTGTCGCCCATCGCCGCCTTGAGCCCGGCCCAGTCGAGCGCCATCACCTTGGCGAGCGGCGGCGTCACCTCGCGCGGATCGTCGTTCGCGAGGATGCCCCCCGCGTCGCGCGCGATCACCGCCGACGGCGTCGCATCGTTCGCGGCATATTGCTGCGGCAGGAAGCGGCGGATCAACGCGAGCCCGTCGGCGCGATAGCCGGGATGGGTGAGGAAGGCCGCCATCAGCTTTGCCTGCAGCGCGAAATCGTCGGGCGAGGTCAGCGCGCTGCCCCCGAAGGCATCGGTATCGCTGCCGAAGGCCGGGCTCACCGTCTTGCCGGCGAGGATCGTGCGCAGTTCGTCGACGCTGTGCGCCTCGAGCCCGCCGAGGCTGATCGATCCCGCCAGCGCGACCTTGGTCGGATCGTCCTTCGTCGCCAGCAGTTCGCCGCCGTCGACGCGCAGCGACAGATAGACCTTGTCCTTCTGGAAATCGGTCTTCTTGATGTTGAGCATGACATTGTTGGCGAAGCGGACGCGGCGAATGCCGAGGTCGTCGATCCGGTCGTCGGCGACGACCTTTCCGGGCGTGCCGAAATCGTCATAGGCGAAAGCACTGCTCGCGGCTTCGGACGGCGCCGCGACAGCGACCTGCTGCGACGCCCGCAATTCGGCGAGGATCGCGGGGGTGCCGCCCTCGACCGGCTTTTTCGAGGTCACGTGCGCGAGCGGCGCGCTCAGCCCTTCGACGCGCTTGCGGAAGGCGGCGCTGACCGCCGCGGCGTCGAGCGACGGCGCGGTCGCGTCGAACAGCGCCTGCGTCGTTTCCGGGCGGACGACGACGAAATCGCCCTCGGCGGCCGACAGGAGGACGTCGGCCATCGTCTCGCTGCGCCGGGTCGTCACCCCGGCGACCGCATTCTTGAGCGCGGTGCGGCGGATTGCGAGCTGTTCGTCGACCTCGGCCTGCGTGAAGCCATGCTCCACGGCGCGGCGCAATTCCTGTTCGACGAGCGCGAGCGCTTCCTTCCACGCGCCTTCCTTGGCAACCGCACCGACGGTAACCTGATCGAAGACCTTCCAGCCCGCCGCTTCGCTGAAATAGCCGGCAAGGATCGGCGAATCCTCGTTGAGCGCGATCTTGGCGAGGCGGCGGCTGACGATCGCCTCGCCCACCTCCTCGGCAAGGGTCTTGGCGCGCTTCGCCTTGGTGTCGGGTTCCTGCACCCAAGGCTTGAATGCGGTGACGGTCACCGCGTCCTGGATCGCGGGATCGACGAAATCGTCGGCCGCCGACGGCCGCTTGTAATCGACCGTGCCGATATCGGGGTCCGGCCCGGCGGGTCCGCGGCCTTTCCAGTCGGCGAAGCGCGCCTTAATCTTCGCTTCGACCGCCGCCGGATCGAAATCGCCGACCATGACCAGCGTCGCGCGCTCGGGGCGGTAATAGCGGTCGTAAATATCGCGGATGCGCGCCGCGGGGGCGGTCCTGATCACCTCTTCGGTGCCGACCGGGATGCGGCTCGCAACCCGCATGCCCTCCATCTGGAAACCGAGCTGGTCGATCAGGCTACGCAGTTGATAGGTATCGCGCGCGCGGCGTTCGGACAGGATGATCCCGCGTTCGCGGTCGACCGCTGCGGGGTCGATCGTCACTTCGCTCGCGGTCTCGCGCATCAGCATCAGCCCGGTGTCGATCAGGTCGTCGGTCGCATTGGGCAGATCGAGCTTGTAGACCGTATCGTCGAAGCCGGTCACGGCGTTGGTGTCGGCGCCGAAGGCCAGCCCCTTGCGTTCGAGCAGCTTGACCATCTCGCCCTCGGGGACGTTGGTCGATCCGTTGAACACCATATGCTCGAGGAAATGGGCGAGCCCGCGCTGGTCGTCGGCCTCGGCAAAGCTGCCGACGTCGAAGCGCATGCGCAGGACGACGCTGTCCTTCGGCGTGCTGTTCTTCAGCAGCGCATATTTCATCCCGTTGGGCAGCACGCCGAAGACGATGTTCGGATCGACCGGCACGTCGCTCGCCGCGAAGTTCCATGCTTTTGCGGCGTCGGTCTGCGGATTGACCGTTGCGCTGGCCGGGGCGGTCGCGACGGGCTGCCAGGCCAGCGCGGCAGGCGCGGAAACGGCAAGGAGGGCAAGGGGCGACAGGGCGGTCGAAGCGCGCCGGACGAAGGACGATGTCATGCCCCTGTGTGACCACGCCGCGCCGGGCGGTCAAGCCGCGGTCAGGCGATGTGCTGGACGCTTTCGACAGACGACATGGGATCGTGATCGGCCGCCTTGGCTGCGTAAAGCGCGCGGTCGGCGACCTCGAACAATTTCTTCGCGGTCTTGCCGTCGCCCGGCCAGGCGGCGACGCCGATGCTCGCGCCGACGCGGATCGCCTGACCCTCGATATGATAGGGCGCCGCGAGCGCCGCGAGAATATGGTCGGCGATCGATGTGTTCATGAGCAGCGACCCCGCCGGGACGAGGATGGCGAACTCGTCGCCGCCCTGCCGCGCCACCGCTGCATGGTCCCCGCACGCGCGGCGCAGGCGCACTGCGACTTCGCAGAGCAGCAGGTCGCCCGCCGCATGACCGTGGCGGTCGTTGACGGGTTTGAATCCGTCGAGATCGAGCAGCGCGATGGCAAAGGGACTGCCCGGGCTCGCTGCGGCGATTTCCTCGTCGAGCCGCAGGTCGAATTCGCGGCGGTTCGACAGGCCGGTGAGCGGGTCGGTATGGGCAAGCTCGCGCATCTGGCGCTGCAGTTCGAGGAGGTCGATAAGCTGCCCGTGCTGCTGGATCATCATCCGGAGCAGGAACAAGGTCGCGACGACAAGGCTGGTCCCTGCGCCGATCTCTGCCGGGTTGCCCGACAACAGCATGAGCAGCGAGATCGGGACGAGGCCGATCGACAGGTTGACGAAGGTCGCGAGACGGATCGACGACAGGCAATAAGCGGTCGCAAGCGACCCCATCGCCATGATCATCGCATAATAGCTGTGCGCTTCGGGCGGTGCAGCGAACCAGTTGATCACCGTCCAGATGCTGCACATCGCGCCCATCAATCCCGACAGCCAAGTCGATTCCTTAACCACCCGGCGGGCGCGGCGCGGGCTCATCTTGCGGCCGCGATTGTGCATCAGGACGCCGAAGCCGAGCAAGCAGACGACCGCGAGAATCACCGGAAAACCGATGCGGATGACGGGATGAACGCTCGCGACGCCGGCATAGATGGCGGTCGGCGTCGTCGCCGCAAGCATCAGAAAGAGCATCGGGGTCAGCGTTTCGACGCGATAGGCGCGCAGCATCGCGACATCGTCGCGGATTGCCTCCGGAACCGGCGGGAAGAACCGCCGCTGTATCGATTGAAAGACCCCCGTCATGGAAGGGGGATAGCGGGTCAGGGGTAAAACATCGGTTAAGGAAGGAAGCGTCGACTTTTCCTCCGCTTGGCAGTGCTTTCCCCACAGATGGCTCGCGAAATATTAACCATGTTGGGGCACCTCCGCAGGCCTTATCGCAGGAGCCCAGCCCATGTCCTTTGTGTCGCCTTCGCTGACCCCGTCTTCGCCCGCCCCGTCGCCTGCCCCATCGCCTGCCCAGGTATCGCCGTTGCCATCGGCGAGCCCCAGCCTGCCGCAGAACGATACGCCCGCCGAACAGGCTGCACGCGCCGCGCAACTCGCCGCGTCGCAGACTGTCTATGTCTGGACCACCGACGTCCCGACGCTGCCCGGCGTGCCGCTCGCCACCGACGTGCCGAAGAACGACGAACCGACGATCGCCTGGTTCGGCATCTTGATCGGCGTCGGCCTCGCGATCGTGCGCAATGCGCTGACGGTGAAGCTCGGCGGCGTCGACCGGGGCGAACTCGACACACCGCGCGCCGAATATGAAACCGCGCTCGCCGAGTGCGACGCGATCAAACTATCGACCGCGAAGATCGTCGCCGAACATGGCGTTCACAACGGCGGCGATATCTTCGAACGCATCGTCGGCGACGTGGAAAATGCCGTAGCCGCGGCCGAGCGCGACGTGCATCTCGCTTTGCTTCAGGGATATAAGGAACGGCTCGAGGTGCTGATGAAGGTCGATGAGGCCGAGGTCGCAGGGCTGGGCAGCAGGACGCCGCGCAGCCTCGACGCGTATCGCGCGCTGTTCGCCACCCTGCCGGTGCCGGGCATCAGCTATATGTTTCAGGACGACCGGGAATTTGCCCGCCTGCGCGTGCAGGGCCCGAACTGCATGCTGATCGCGGCGGTCGACGGGACGCTGCCCGCTAATTTCCCGCTGAGCGAAAAGGCCTATGCCGCGGTGGTGAATGGCGACACGCTGGCCGCCGCACTCGCCGACGGCCGCCTGTTCATGCTCGATTACAAGCCGCTCGCGGTCCTCGACCCCGGCACCTATGGCGGCGAGGCCAAATATGTCTCGCAGCCGATGGCGCTGTTCGCTGTACCGCCGGGCGGCGCGTCGCTCATCCCCGTCGCAATCCAGTGTGGTCAGGACCCCGCCGACGGTCCGATTTTCACGCCGTCGCCGGCGGCCGACAGGCAATGGGGCTGGGAAATGGCGAAATTCGCCGTGCAGGTCGCCGACGGCAATTATCACGAGCTCTTCACCCATCTGGCGCGCACCCATCTGGTGATCGAGGCGTTCGCGGTCGCGACGCACCGCCATCTTGCCGAGGCGCATCCGGTGTGGGCGCTGCTCGTCCCGCATTTCGAGGGGACATTGTTCATCAACGACCAGGCGGCGACCTCGCTGATCGCGGCGAACGGCCCGATCGACCATATTTTCGCGGGGACGATCGCGTCGAGCCAGCTTGCCGCGGTCGATGCGCGGCTGGCGTTCGATTTCCGGGGCAAGATGCCGCACGCCGATTTTGCCGCGCGGGGCGTCGGGGTCGATTCGGCGCTCGCCGACTATCCGTATCGCGACGACGCGCTGTTGGTATGGGACGCGGTCCACGAATGGGCGCGGCAATATGTCGACCTTTATTATAAGGGCGACGCCGATATCGTTGCCGATACCGAACTGGCGGCATGGGCCGCGTGCCTTGCAGGCGAAGCGAAGGTCGGCGGGCTCGGTCCGGTGACGACGCGCAACCAACTCGCTGAAATCTGCGCGATGGTGATGTTCACCGCCAGCGCGCAGCATGCGGCGGTCAATTTCCCGCAAAAGGACATCATGGCCTTCGCCCCCGCGGTGACAGGCGCAGCGTGGCAACCGGCGCCGAACGGCCAGCGCGGGCATGACAAGACGGGCTGGCTCGCGATGATGCCGCCGATGGCCCTCGCGCTCGAACAATTGAACGTGCTCGAACTGCTGGGATCGGTGCGTTACCGCCCGCTCGGCGATTATCGCAGCAACGCCTTTCCCTATCCGCAGTGGTTCCAGGATCCGCGCGTCACTGCGGCGGAGGGCCCGCTCGCATGGTTCAAGGCGGCGCTTGCCGACGTCGAGGCGGAAATCGTCGCGCGCAATGCCGGGCGGATGCAGCCTTATCCCTATCTGCAGCCGAGCCTGATCCCGACGAGCATCAATATCTGACCGGACGGGAGAAAACCAAACCCGTTCGTGTCGAGCGAACGGGAAAGATGTGCTGAGCTAAGGCTCAGCTACCCTTTTTCTTGCGGTGGCTTTCGAGGTCGAGCACGGCATTTTCGCTGCCCTCGGGCAGCAGGCCAAGCCGGCGCGCGACTTCCTGATAGGCTTCGACCTCGCCGCCGAGGTCGCGGCGGAAGCGGTCCTTGTCGAGCTTTTCGTTCGTCGTCATGTCCCACAGGCGGCAGCCGTCGGGGCTGATCTCGTCGGCGAGGATGATGCGGCTGAAGTCGCCTTCGTAAAGCCGACCGAACTCGAGCTTGAAATCGACGAGGCGGATGCCGACCGCGGCGAACATGCCCGACATGAAGTCGTTGATGCGGATCGCCATGTCCTGGATGTCGTGAAGCTCGTCCTGGCTGCACCAGTTGAAGCAGGCGATATGCTCTTCGGCGACGAGCGGATCGCCGAGGGCGTCGTCCTTGTAGCAATATTCGATCAGCGTGCGGGGAAGCTGCGTCCCCTCCTCGATGCCGAGCCGCTTCGACAGCGTGCCCGCCGCGACGTTGCGCACGATCACTTCGATCGGCACGATCTCGACCTGCCGGATCAGCTGTTCGCGCATGTTCAGGCGGCGGATGAAGTGGGTTGGGACGCCGATATTGCCGAGCAGCGTGAAGACATGCTCCGAAATCCGGTTGTTGAGCACGCCCTTGCCGTTGATCGTGCCGCGCTTTTGCGCGTTGAACGCGGTCGCATCGTCCTTGAAATACTGGATCAGCGTGCCGGGTTCGGGGCCTTCGTAAAGGATCTTGGCCTTGCCTTCATAGATCTGGCGGCGACGGGACATGGGCGCGGACTTTCTGTCGGAACCAAAAGAATGACCCCGGCAAGCGACTCAGTGGGAGGCGCGGCGCCGGGGCGGTCGGGCGGCCTATAGCGACAAAGGTCGCGCACGTCATCCCCGGCGTAGAGCACCCCTTCTCCCATCCGAAGAGGGAGGATTTACATCTTTACGCTTACGTAAACTAGAGCTTGCCTTCGGCCGCTTGGCTTGCGACCATGGTGGCAACTACAAGGAGAGAAACATGAGCTACGACCAGATTCGCCTCGACAAGCACGAGGGTATCGCGCTGCTGACGCTGTACCGGCCCGAGCGGATGAACGCGTTCACCGGCGAGATGATGGCCGAGATCATCGCGGCGCTCGACGACTGCGACGCCGACGACGGCGTGCGGGCGGTGATCTTCACCGGCCATGGCGAAAAGGCCTATTGCGCGGGCGCGGATCTGGGCGCGGGCGCCGCGACCTTCGACTATGACAAACATGGCGACGGATCGGACAGCCCGGTCGCGGCCGACGGCACGATCGACTGGTCGCACCCGCTGGTCCGCGACGGCGGCGGCCGCGTGTCGATGCGCATCTTCGAGGCGAAGAAGCCGGTGCTCGGCGCAATCAACGGCGCTGCGGTCGGCATCGGCGCGACGATGACGCTGTCGATGGATGCGCGGCTGGCGAGCGATACCGCACGCTACGGTTTCGTCTTCGCACGCCGCGATATCGTGCCCGAAGCGGCGTCGAGCTGGTTCCTGCCGCGCCTCGTCGGCATCCAGACCGCCGTCGACTGGTGCTATTCGGGCCGGCTGATCCCCGCCGCCGAGGCGCATGAAAAGCGCCTCGTCCAGTCGGTGCACGCGCCCGGCGAACTGATCGACGCCGCGATCGCCAAGGCGCGCGAATATACCGCCGACAGCGCGCCGGTATCGGTCGCGCTGACGCGGCACATGATGTGGCGGATGCTCGGTGCGCCGCACCCGATGAGCGCGCATCGCTGGGACAGCCGGGTGATCTTTTCGCGGGGGCGCAGCCCCGACGCCGCCGAAGGCGTCACCAGCTTCCTCGAAAAGCGCGCCCCCAATTTCACCGCCAGCGTCGCGAACGACTATCCGGCGTTCGCCGAGTTCGAGGATGCGCCGCCTTACGGGTGATCGCCGCCCGCACTTCAACGAAAGGCCCGCCGCATGCCGGAGCATGGGCGGGCCGAAAGGGACTGCTGCTATCGCTTAACGCAGGCCCGAGAAACGGATGTCCTGCACGCGGCCATAACGGATGTCGCAGCTGAACTTGCCCTTGTCGTAATAGCCGCCGCGACCCCAGCGGCCGCCGTAGCCGTCGCGGACAACGACGCGGCCCTTGATCTTGTAACCGTCGCGCTTGCGATCGATACCGGTCACCTCGGTCACGTCGGTGCGGCCGTAACGGCTGCTGCCGCGTTCGACCGCGCTGACGCACTGGCTGACCGCGCTGCGGCTGTTGCCATAGCGGTTATAGTCATAACCATAGCCATAGCGCGGGTCGTTATAGCCGCCGCGGTAACGGTCGTTATAGCGGTCATTGTAACGATCGTAGCGATCATAGCGGTCGTTGTCGCCGCTCGACAGGATCGCGGCGAGGCCGCCGATCACGACGGCGCCGGCGATGATTTCGCCCGCGCTGATGCCGTCGCGGTCATAGCGGTCGCGCGCGGCGGCGGGTGCGGCGCTCATCAGCATCGCACCGGCGGTGGCCGCACCAATCGCGGCCTTGGTCAATTTGGTCATAGCCATGGTTCGGTCTCCTCAAGCGCAGGCGGCATCGTTGCAGCCTGTTGATTCGCTTTTACCGCGGCGGGGGTGACACCGTGCTGAACCCCCCACTTATCTGCGGTTCAGACTCGGTTTCGCTGGCGTTCAGCTTCAAAGAGAAGGGCCCCGCCACCGGGTGGAGGCGGGGCCCCTTGTGGCGATAGCCGGAAACGGCCGGGTCAGCCGAAACTGACGTCGACGACGCGGCCGTTGCGGTAGCTGCAGCCGAAGCTGCGCGTCTCGCCGCCGAGCCGCGAAGCGGTGCCGGTGACGTACCAGCCGCCATCGCTCGGTTCGGTGCTGCCGATGCTGTCGACGCGGGCGTCGGCGCCCATTTCGCCCTCGACCGCCCAGCTGCACGCGTCTGCGGCGCGCGCCTCGGCCTCGCCGCGCCCATAGGCGCCGGGCTGTGCCTCGCCCTGGTTCTCGGGCTCGTAGCGCGGGACTTCGCGATAGTCGTCGTCGCGGTAAGGCGGATCGTAACGGTCGTCGCGGCGGTCGGCCTTGTTCTTGCTCGCGGCGCCCGCGATGGCAGCAATAGCGCCAATCACGAACAGCCCGCCCAACACTTCGCCGGTGCTGATCCGGTCGCGGTCGCGGTGGCCCCAGCCCCCATGGCGGCTGCGTGCTTCGGCGGGCACGGCGCTGAAGCCGACCGAGGTGATAACGACCGCGGCGGCGGCAGCGAGGCTGGTCAATTTACGCATAGCGGGAAACTCCCCACAGCACGGGCAACGACAGTCGGCCCGCAATCGCCCTCGTCTTTAGGCCCACGATGCTGTCGCGCCGGTGAACCGCCCCGCACGCGCGACAGGCCGACGCGGACAGCAAAAGGCCCGCCTTCCTTGCGGAGGGCGGGCCCATAACCGTTAGGTGACCAGACCTTCGGGTATATCAGCAGACGCAGCGCGGCTTGGGCCGGGGTTTCCACTTTTTCTTTGCGACGTAGCGCTTCCGCACCGGGACATTCTCATAATAGGTGCGGGTCGAGGTCTCGACCGTTTCGGTCACGACCGGCGCGCCGTTGGTGATCACCGTCGTCACCACCACGCCCGGCGTGTAATAGCCATAAGGCGCGCCATAATAGCCGTAGCCGCCCTGCTGGTAGACGGTGGTGCCGCCCTGATAATAGCCGCCGGGATAGGGGGCGCCCTGATAATAGCCGCCCTGCGCATAACCGCCGCGGCTGGCCCACCATTCCTCGCATTTCTTGCGGTCGGCCGCATTGCCGATCGCGCCGCCGGCGATCGCGCCGATCCCGCCGCCGATCAACGTGCCCGCGGTGCGGTCGCCGCGTCCGGCTATGCGGTTGCCGGCGATGCCCCCCACGATGCCGCCGACAACCGCGCCGCCCACCGTGCCCCCCCGGCCACAGCGGCGTTCCATATCGGCGTCGTAGCGGCCGTCGTAGCCGCGGCGATCGTCGCCGTCATAATAGGGATCGTAGGGCGGCGGGGCATAGCTGGTGCCCGCACCCTCGACCGTACCCTCGTAACGGCCGTCATAGCGGCGGCCGTCGGGGGCTTCGTAGGTGCCGTCCCAGGTTCCGGTCCAGCGCCCTTCGGCGTCATAGGTCCCATTGACCTGCCGATAGTCGCCGCCGCCGCGATAATCCACTTCGCCCGGCACGCGGTCGGGATAGCCGGTGTAGACGCGCGTATCGGGTGCCGCAGGCATGCCATAGTCGAGCGTCGGGCGCGGATCGCCGGCGAATGCGGGCGCTGCCATCAGCATCGAACCCGCCGCAGCCCCCAGGATGAAAATGGTGCGCATGCTAAACTCCCTGCTTCCGTCGGTCGCGCCGGCGCGGCGACAACCAATTGGTTAACAGCTTGTTAGCAAAAATGGCCGGGACGGGCGAATCCGTTAACCCTGACTTATCTGTCCCGATTTGGGGCGGATTCACCGATGACGGGCCTTGCGCAATGGCACGATAGAAGCGGCAAGGTCGAGACTAGGAGCCACCGTTCCGAACTGCCGAAAACGAGCGACGAAGGAAATATCCGGTCTCGGCCGTTTGCTGCCATTTGTTTCCTCGTCACCCTGAACTTGTTTCAGGGCCCATGACCTGCCGTTTCCTTCGGCGCAGCGCTAGCCGAGAGTGCTGGCCATGGATGCTGAAACAAGTTCAGCATGACGAACTTTATAGGCAGCTCACCACTCCAATGCCGACATTGCCGTGGGTCGATTGACGGTCAGACCTTCGGGGCCAGCGCCGCTGCGATGCGCGCGACGAGCGCCTCGGCGCCCGACTGGTCGTCGGCGGTGAAGCGGCCGGGAATCGGGCTGTCGAGGTCGAGCACCCCGACCAGCCGGTCGCGCGCGACGATCGGCACGACCAGCTCGCTGCGACTCGCGGCGTCGCACGCGATATGGCCGGGGAAGGCATGGACGTCGTCGACGCGCTGTGTGGCGCGCAGCCGGGCCGCGGCGCCGCACACGCCCTTGTCGAGCGGGATGCGGATGCACGCCGCCTTGCCCTGAAACGGCCCGAGGACGAGTTCCTGTCCGTCGAAGCGATAGAAGCCCGCCCAGTTGAGATCGGGGATCGCCTGCCAGATCAGCGCCGCGATATTCGCCATGTTGGCGATGGTGTCGGGCTCGCCCGCGACCAGCGCCTCGGCGGCGTCGGCCGCCTCGGCCCAGCGCGCGTCGGCCTCGGTCGCGGTGAAGGAAAGGGCATAGGACATCGGCGGTTCTTTCCGGTCAAGCGGCGCAGCGGGGGACGGCGACCGGCAGTGCCAGCGCATTGCCGCGCCAGCTCAACCGGAAGACGATATATTGGGCGTCATGGTCCGAAAGGCGAGGACCATTTTTGCCGTCGAACAAGGTCGCGACCGCCAGCGGTTCGATACGAAGCGCGTCGGAACTGCGAAAGCCGAGGAGGTCGTAAGCATCGATCCACGCTTTTGCGTCGGTCATCGGCGCCGCGCGCGCGCGCAGGCCCGACCCCTTGGCGGCAAGCCGGAATGCCGGGTCGTTCGCGAAGCGGCCGATCCGGTCCCCGGCGCGATAATTGTTGAAATCGCCCGCGGCGATCATCGCACCGTCGCCGCCGAGCGCGTGCAGCAGCGCGTCATTCTCGCGCGTCTGCATTGCATGCGCGGCTTCGGCGCGCGCGATGCTCACCCCCGATGGCTCGCGCGAATTGCGGTGGGTGTTGAAGATGGTCAGCGGGGCGGGCGCACCGGGGACCGCGAGATGGACGATCATGCCGCCCTTGTTGGACAGGCAGTCGTAGCCGGCGCAGCTATCGGCGTAAAAGGCATCGCTGGCATAAGCGGGCAGCGGCCGCTCGCGCGTCCCCTCGAGAAATGGCAGGTCGGTCGCGATATAGAGGCCGCTGTCGAGCCATTTGCCGATGCCCTCGCCTTTCCACCACCGGCCGCCTTCGGCATGTCCCGCAGGCGGTATGGGAATCGGCATATGGCGCGGTCGATCGACCGCCGGACCGGGAAGGATCGAGCGATAGTCCGCGACGCCGCCGATTCGCGAAGCCGCGGGGATAAAAGCCTTGTGCAGGATCAATATGTCGGGGCCGAGCCCCGCCGCCCGCCGCTTCGCGATCCAGTCGGCGATGCGGGCCAGCTTGGGATCGCGCCCGCTGCGGATCGGCCAGGGCAGACCCTCGACGTTCCAGAGCAGCACGCTGAGCCGCACCGCCTTCCGCCCGTCGGCGAGCGTTTCGACCGGCGGCTGCCTGGCGGGTTCATAGCAGTCGGCGCGCCGCTCGACACGCGCGAGCTTGCCGTTCGGCAGCACGGCCCACACCGCAACCGTCAGCCCGAGCAGGGCGACCGCGGCGATGGCGAGCCAGCGCGCTATTCTACGTCGAGGCCAGTCCATCGGGCGGCAAAGGCATATTTGTCGGCGGCTTCGGCGATGATCTTGTCGGTCGGCTTGCCCGACCCGTGACCGGCGCGCGTTTCGATGCGGATGAGGTGCGGCTTGCCGCCCGCCCGCGCATGCTGGAGCGCGGCGGCATATTTGAAGCTGTGTCCCGGCACGACGCGATCGTCGGTGTCGGCGGTGGTCACGAGCACCGCCGGATAGACCTTGCCGTCGCGGATATTATGATAGGGCGAATAGGCGAGGAGGTTGCGGAAGTCGGCCTCCTTCGACGGAAAACCATAATCGTCGGTCCAGTAGCGCCCGGCGGTGAAGCGGTCGAAGCGCAGCATGTCCATCACCCCGACGGCGGGAAGCGCGGCGGCGAACAGGTCGGGACGCTGGTTGGTCACCGCAGCGACGAGCAGGCCGCCGTTCGACCCGCCCTCGATCGCCAGCTGTCCCTTGCCGGTAATCCCCTCGGCGATCAGATATTCGCCCGCGGCGACGAAATCGTCGAAGACATTCTGTTTCTTGTCGAGCCGCCCGGCATCGTGCCACGCCTTGCCATATTCGCCGCCGCCGCGCAGGTTGGCGATCGCGAGCACCCCGCCCTTGTCGACCCACGCGAGCCGGGTGGGCGAAAAGGCCGGGGTCATCGACACGTTGAAGCCGCCGTAGCCATAGAGAATGGTCGGCGATCCCTTGGTCCGGTCGAGGCCCTTCTTCATCACGAGGAACATCGGCACCTCGGTTCCGTCCTTCGAGGTGTAGAAGCGCTGCTCGACGGTGAAATCGGCGGGTTTGAAGGTCAGCTTCGGCTCGGCGAAAATCTCGGTCAGTCCCGTCACCGTGTCGAGCCGGTAGATTGTCGTCGGCCGCGCGTAGCTGGAAAAGGCGTAGAAGGTTTCGGCGTCGGTCGACTTGCCGCCAAAGCCCGACGCCGACCCGATGTCGGCAAGGTTGATGTTCGCAACCCGCCGGCCGTCGAGCGCGACCATCCGCGCCTCCGATTTGGCGTCGCCGAGATAAGAGAGGATAATGCGGTCGCCGACGCGCGAAGCACCGACGAGCGTGCCCTCCTCTTCGCCGACGAGTTCGGTCAGCACGCCGGGCTGGCGGATGTCCATCGACACGAGCCGCTGGCGCGGCGCTCCCTTGTTCGTGAGGAAGGTGAAACGCGTGCCGCTGTTGGTCACATATTCCCAATTATTTTCGTAATCGCCGACCAGCAGCTTCGGTTTCGCGCCCGCCTTGCCCGTCCGGTACAGCGTCAGGCTGTAACGTTCGTCGGTACCCGTCGAACCCGTCACCAGCAGATATTTGCCGTCGTCGGAGACCACCGCCCGGTTGCTCAGCTCCGGCTGGCCGGGCGTCGCGTGGATCAGCCGGTCGGCGTCCTGCGGCGTGCCGAGACGGTGGAAATAGACCGCGTGATTTTCGTTGAGCGACTGGAAGGCTTCGCCCGCTTTCGGGGCGGGAAAGCGCGAATAGTAAAAGCCGCTGCCATCCTTCGCCCAGTCGAGCGCCGAAAATTTCACCCAGCGGATCTCGTCGGGCAGGTCCTGCCCGGTCGCGACATCCTTGACCCGCACGATGCGCCAGTCGGTGCCGCCGTCCTGCACCGAATAAAGCAGGTGCCGGCCGTCTTCCGAAGGCACCCATTCTGCGAGCGCCGTCGCGCCGTCCTTTGCCCAGCCATTGGGGTCGATCAGCTCCCTGCCCTCGCCCTTCAGCCCTTCGCGGACGTAAAGCACCGATTGCGGCTGCAGCCCGTCGTTGCGGGTGTAGAAATAGCGTGTGCCGGCACGCCTCGGCAGGCCGAAGCGTTCGTAATTATAGAGTTCGGTCATCCGCCTCGCGAACGCATCGCGGCCGGGCAGCGTGCCCAGATAGGCGTCGGTCACCCTGTTCTGCGCCGCCACCCACGCC
Source organism: Sphingopyxis macrogoltabida (assembly GCF_001307295.1). Lineage (NCBI taxonomy): Bacteria > Pseudomonadati > Pseudomonadota > Alphaproteobacteria > Sphingomonadales > Sphingopyxidaceae > Sphingopyxis > Sphingopyxis macrogoltabida. The sequence continues at coordinate 3,640,007 of NZ_CP012700.1, forward strand.
GCGACCTTCGGGTTGACGCGGACGTCGTCCTCCAGCCAGCGATAGGGATCGGCGACATCGACGCCGAACTGCGGGTCGACGATATTGTCGCGCGCGGTATCGGGATAGGCCAGCGCCGGCGCGGACGCCGCCATGTCGCCCGCCGCCTCTGCCGTCACGGGAGTCATCATCAGCGCGGCCAGCGCCAGCGGTGCCGAGACGGGTCTGCGGGACATGGCAAGGCGATCCTCATTCTTCGGGTCATGGTCGGGAGCTCAATGTAAGGACGGACAAGGCGGCGGCAAGGGGATTTGCGCCGCAGGCGGGCAGGATCATGCGGGTTCGAGCGTGCCCTGATAGGCGACGATCAAGCCAATCATGGGCAGCGAAATCTCGACATGAAAACGGAATTTCCCGTCGCTTTCGCTCTCGAAGCTCGTCCCGCGGGGGAGCAGGAAGCGCGGCATCGGGATGCCGAATGCCGACCAGCGGCGCGGCACCAGATACAGCCGGCCGTGCTCGGCGACGAGCGCCATGGCGAAGGCCAGCGGCCCGAAACGCTCGACCAGCAAATAGGCGTTGCGACCGGTGCCGGCGGACTGGAGCGAAGCGAAGCTGCGGCCCCCGAAGTCGCGCGTCCAGCGCTCGGCATCGCCTTCGGGTGTGAAGCGGACGGCGACGGGCACGCGCGTCGCGGCCTCGGGAAAGCCGAAGAGCGCCGCGACGAGGCGCGCGAGCGGCCCCCGCCCGCGGCGAACCTCGGCCTCGCCGCGCCATTCGCGTGCCTCGTGCCTGTCGTGCAACGCCTGCACCCGCGGCGGCAGCCCGTCGAACGCCGAACCGAGCAGGTGGCGGTAAAGCGGCGCACCGGAATCGTCGCTGCGAAAGCCGCTGTGGATCGACCGGCCGGCAAACAGATTGTCATAGTCGGCCAGATCGAGCGCCCCGACGCTCGACCGCGCACCCGCCGCCGGCCGCTCGCCGGCGAGCAGCTTGCGGACGATCGCCTCGATCGCCATCGACGGAATGTAAGGGCCATCGTCGCCTTCGGCCAACAGATGCCAGCTCCGCTCGACCGCCTTGCCGTCGGCGACGCCGCGGGCGCGGATGAACATGCCGCCGCGATGCTCGCCGAATTTCATCCAGTTGAGGATGGTGTAGAAGAGGCGCGAGAAGGGCAGCAGCGACGGCAGGCGGAACCGCGCCCGCGCCTTGGCCAGCAGGTTGAGGATGCGGTGCAAAATCTCGGGCACCGGCCCCGCGCCCATCCAGATGTCGGCGATAGCCGGATAGGCGCTCGGCAGGACGAGCAGGTCGGGCACGTCGACCAGCGAGAAATGGATGTTCCTGAGCGGCAGGCGCCCGGGCACCGCGACGGTGAAGCGCAGGCTTTCGGCAAGCCCGATGCCATGGGTATCCCGGCCGCCGCGCCGCAGCCTCACCGGTGCGCCGGCATAGCCAACGACGGCGCGCATGACGTTGAGCCCGATGCCGGCGAAGGGCGACGGGGCGATACCGCCGTCGACACTGCGGATGTCCATCGTCTTCGCCATTTCGGCGAGCACGGCCGCGGTCAGCGCCGGAAAGCTGCTGACCCCCGACAGGACGAACACCCCCGCCGCCTGCGCCGCCGCATCGAAACGGTCGATGCCGAAAACGAAATCGGCGGCATCGGCGAAATCGAGATAATCGACACCCGCCGCGATGCACGCCTCGACGACGCCGTAACGATCGGCGCCATAATCCTGGAACGGCCCCGATGCGTCGACGACCAGGTCGGGTTTGCGAATCACGAGGGCCTCGTCGATCGCGCGCCGGTCGAGCTGGCAGGGTATCGCGCGCGGGTGGCCGCGATAGCGGGCGCAAAAATCTTTGGCGCGCGCGAGGTCGCGGCCGCAGATCAGCAGTTCGATATCGGAGCGGTCGGACAATAGCTCGGTCAGCCGCCCGCCGAAAACGCCATAGCCGCCGAGAATCAGGATTTTCATCGTCACAATATGCGGTTCCTATATTCGGGCGGCGCGACCCAGCAGCTATCGCGCCGGCCGAACAGGCGATAGCGATGGCGCGCGACCCAGCGATATACGCCATCGCGGATTCTCGCCGGAACGAGGCGCAGCACCCCGGCCAGCCGCCACGGAAAGCCGAGCTGCTCGTAGATGAAAAGTACGGCATCGCTGTCGCGCCGGACGCGCGCGCCATCGACGACGAGCAGGCTGACCGGATCGGCGGGATCGATGCCATGGCGGCGGCAGATTTCGGCACCGATGCCGGTCTGCACCGACGCCAGCCGGAAACGCGCGGCGCGGTCGCGGCGCAGGACGAGGCGGGCATTGGCGCAGCAGAGGACGCATTCGGCATCGAACAGGATGACGGGCCCCTGCGGCGCGGGATCCTCGGGCTCAACCATCGCGGAACAACCCATGCTGGTTCACCAGTTCGCCGAAGCGGCGATGCACGACCGTGAGGTCGAAGGCGAAGCGGCCGCTGCCGAGATGCTGATGCGTCACGACGGTCGTCCCGGGCGCCAGCCATGACGGAAAGCGCAGCCGCAGCCGCCCCGCCTGCCAGAAATAATGGTCGGAGGTGAAGACCAGCGCATCGCCTTCGGCCTGCACCGTCAGCGCCATGCCGAAGCCGCCGCCGATATGTTCCTCGAGCCCCGTCGGCCCCGCGAAGCGCTTGGCGCTGTGGATCACCTGCGGGTTGCCGCGCCTGCGGCCATAGAGGCGCGTCCATATCTGTCCGCCGCTCGCGCGGTCCTCGCTCACCACCACCGCTGCCGGCGCCGGGCCGCTGGCGGCCGTCGGCAGCGGCGCGCCGATCAGCCGGCAGAGCTGCGCGAGCAGCCAGCCCGCCCCAGACAACCGCGTCCAGACGATCTCTCCGCTGTAGGTCGCGGTCGCCCGCCCGGCGAGGCGCTTGGAAAAGCGGCGGCGCACGTCGGCGGGCAGCGCGTCCCACGCGTCGGCGGCGACCAGCCGGCGGAAGCGGTCGTGATGCGGCGCGGCTTCGCCAACGGGCGCCGGAACGGCGACGGCTGCCGGCGTCTCGCCTCGCTCGATCGTCCGCCCGTGCATCGCCCTTCTCCTACCCCGCGTCCTTCGCCTTGCCCGGCCGCCAGTTGAGTAACTTGGTCACCCCGGCGCCGAGCTTGATCAGCCGCATCAGCGCGGGTTTCGGGACACCCAGCATCTCGTCGTGCCAGCGGCTCATCGTCGTCACGAAATCGAGCATGTCGGACAGCCGCGCTTTCGCACCCGCACTCAGGCCGGGGTCATGTTCGGCGCGCGCGACGCAGGCCCGGAGAGCCGCCTCGGCGGGATCGACTTCGCGCGCCTTGCGGCCGGCGGCGATCCGCGTCACCATTTCCCAGATGTCGGTCTCGGCCGCGAAATGGTCGCGGCGGTCGCCAAGGACGGGCACGCGGTGGATCAGCCGCCAGCCAAGCAGTTCCTTGATCGAGTTCGACACGTTCGACCGCGCCAGACCGAGCAGGTCGGCGATCTCCTCGGCGTGCAGAGGCCGGTCCGAGACGAAGAGCAAGGCATGGATCTGGGCGACCGAACGGTTGACGCCCCATTGTCCGCCGAGGTTGCCCCAATGGAGAATGAACTCGGTTGCGGCCGGAGACAGTTGCGCCGTTCCTTCGTTAATTTCTGTCATAACAGAAATATCGGATAAAACAGGTTTGGAGTCAAGCGGGCGCGCGTCCGTTGTCCGGCCGCGCCTTTGCGTGTCGCTATTGACGATAGGACGTGGCCACGAAAGGCCATCGGGGACGCTCGTTGAAACGTGGTAGGTGCGGCGACCGCTGTCTTTAGACCTCGATGATGATCCGCACTTTTTCCGGCGTCGTGCCGGCAATGCGCGCGATTTCCTCGCGGCTTTGCGCGAGCTTTTCGTGCAACTGTCCTGTCGGGCCGCTGGTCAGCAGCTCGGCGGTCGAAAGGCTGAGCAGCGCGGCGATGGCACGAATCCGGCTGACCTTGGGCCGCGACCGATCCTGTTCCCAGCTGCACACCGCGGCGGTGCTCACCGAAAGCGCGATCGCGAATTCGGACTGGGTAATACCCCTTTCGCTGCGCAGCCGCCGCAGGCGGGCGCCGAAACTTTCAACAGAAATATCCTAGCGTCGAACCTGATCCATCGCCTCGTGATGACAGAATTTTTAGCGGATGAGAATCATTATTAATTATACTTAAGTTAATTTTGCTTTGTTTTCAATTCGAAACGATGCAAATGCGCTGCCGAGCGCGTGCTCCTGTCAAGCCAACGCACGAAAAAGGGCGGCGATCCTTGCGGACGCCGCCCTTGATTCGATTCGGGACCGGAAGCTTAGGCGGCTTCGGCCTCGTCATACTGCTCGACCGGACCCGAGTCCTGACCCTTGGCATCGACGTCGCGGTCGACGAATTCGATGATCGCCATCGGCGCCGCGTCCGAAGCGCGGATGCCGGCCTTGATGACGCGCGTGTAACCGCCGTTGCGGTCCTTGTAACGCTCGGCCAGAACGTCGAACAGCTTCTTGAGCTGCGTGTCGTCGAGCAGGCGGCTGTTGGCGAGACGACGGTTGGCAAGCCCGCCGCGCTTGGCGAGCGTGACCAGCTTTTCGACATAGGGACGCAGTTCCTTCGCCTTGGCGAGAGTCGTCGTGATCTGCTCATGCTTGATGAGCGAAGCCGACATGTTGCGGAACAGGGCCGTGCGGTGCGCGCTCGTGCGCTGCAGCTTCCGGCCACCCGATTTATGACGCATGTTTCTTTCCTTCGTTCGTTAAGGGCCCGTGTGAGGTAGCCCAGACCAGGTCGATTGCGGGCCGACCCTTCCCGTTGGTGGCCCCGGCCGAAGCCGGGGCGCAAGATCAGCCGAGAAGTTCCTGTTCGAGCTTCTTGGCCATTTCCTCGATGTTCTCGGGCGGCCATCCGGGGATGTCCATGCCGAGGCGCAGACCCATCGACGACAGCACTTCCTTGATTTCGTTCAGGGACTTGCGGCCGAAGTTCGGGGTGCGGAGCATTTCCGCTTCGGTCTTCTGGACCAGATCGCCGATGTAGATGATGTTGTCGTTCTTGAGGCAGTTGGCACTGCGGACCGACAGTTCGAGCTCGTCGACCTTCTTGAGCAGGAAGCGGTTGAGCTGGTTGACGTCCGATTCGTCGGCGGTGGTCGACGGCGCGGCCATCCCGATCATGCCGCTGTCGTTCATCGCTTCTTCGAAGTGGACGAAGACCTGGAGCTGGTCCTGAAGGATGCGCGCGGCGTAAGCGACGGCGTCTTCCGGGGTCACCGTGCCGTCGGTTTCGACGGTCAGGTTCAGCTTGTCATAGTCGAGCTCCTGACCGATGCGGGCATTGTCGACCTTGTAGGCGACCTGACGCACCGGCGAGTAGAGCGAATCGACCGGGATCAGGCCGATCGGCGCGTCGGCCGGGCGGTTGGCGGTCGCGGGGACATAGCCCTTGCCGGTGTCGGCGACGAGTTCCATGTTCAGCGTCGCGCCATCGTCCAGATGGCAGATGACATGATTCGGGTTCATCACCTTGATGTCGCCCGACACCATGATGTCGCCGGCCTTGACGGTCGCAGGACCGGTGGCCGAAAGCTGGAGCCGCTTCGGGCCTTCGCCTTCCATCTTGAGCGCGATCTGCTTCACGTTGAGGACGATGTCGGTAACGTCTTCACGCACGCCGGCCAGGCTCGAGAATTCGTGCAGCACGTTCTCGATCTTGATCGACGTGATCGCCGCACCCTGGAGCGACGAGAGCAGCACGCGGCGCAGCGCGTTGCCGAGCGTCAGCCCGAAGCCGCGCTCGAGCGGCTCGGCGACGAAGGTCGCCTTGCGCTTGCCGTCGCTGCCAGCCTTGATTTCCAGGTTGCTGGGCTTCTTCAATTCCTGCCAGTTCCGGATATTGACAGTCATGGACTTCCCTTTGCTTTGAGCGGGACGAGTGGCACCAGCCACCTGTCCAGCGAGGATTTTGTGCGGGCGGCGCTCCGGCGGAGCGCGCCCGAAGAGACGTCAGACGCGGCGGCGCTTGGCCGGGCGGACGCCATTGTGCGGGATCGGCGTCACGTCGCGGATTGACGTGATGTGGAAACCGACCGCCTGCAGCGCGCGGAGCGCCGATTCGCGGCCGGCGCCGGGACCCTTGACCTCGACTTCGAGGGTACGGACGCCATGTTCGGCGGCCTTCTTGCCGGCGTCTTCGGCGCACACCTGGGCGGCGTACGGGGTCGACTTGCGGCTGCCCTTGAAGCCCATCATGCCGGCGCTCGACCAGGCAATCGCATTGCCCTGCGCGTCGGTGATGGTGATCATCGTGTTGTTGAAGGTCGCGTTGACGTGGGCCACACCCGACGAGATATTCTTGCGTTCGCGCCGACGAAGACGCTGCGGTTCACGAGCCATGATATATTCCTAACCTAATCCTGAATGGCCGGCGGTGGGCACTGGGCCGCTGCCCCGGCAGGGAAAGCAAGGAAGCGCGCCGGAAGGGCGCGCTCGACCTTACTTCTTCTTGCCGGCGATCGGCTTGGCCTTGCCCTTGCGGGTGCGCGCATTGGTGTGCGTGCGCTGGCCACGAACCGGCAGGCCCTTGCGATGGCGCAGGCCGCGATAGCAGGCGAGGTCCATCAGGCGCTTGATGTTCATCGCCGTGTTGCGGCGAAGATCACCCTCGACCGTGTGATCGGCGTCGATCGCTTCGCGGATCTGCAGCACTTCGGCGTCGCTGAGGTCCTGGACGCGACGCGTGTGGTCGATGCCCAGCTTGTCGGCGATGTCGACGGCGGTCTTGCGGCCGATGCCGTGGATGTAGGTGAGCGCGATGATCACGCGCTTGTTGGTGGGCAGGTTGACGCCCGCAATACGTGCCATTTATTCTTTCTCCTGCTCCACAGGGCGCGCTGGCAATCGGCCCCATCTCAAAGCGTCTGATTTCCAACGCAAAAAACGGACCACGATGCGCAGGCGCGCTTCGCCGTCCGGTCAAGATGTCGGAATGGATGGGCAATTAGGGTGAGTCGGGCAGATTGTCAAGCAGAGTGCGGCGGATCGGACCTGCCGATCGCTGCTCAGGATGGCGATGTAAGAGCCACCGCACGATCGTGCAAGCGCTCCACGACAGCCTGGTGGATTCCGGGGGCGCAGGCGATCACACCGAAGGCCTGCGCGCGCGGAGTATTGAAGATAAGCGGCTGGCCGAACGCGTCTGTCACCGTCCCGCCCGCCTCGGCGACGATCAGCGCCGCCGCCGCGACGTCCCACTCGAACCCCCAGCGCAGGGTCGCGACCAGATCGGCGCGGTCGTCGGCGACCAGCGCCATGCGCAGCGCGATGCTGTTCGGCTTGGTGACCATGACGAGGTCGCGGTCGATCTTGGGCAGGCTGTCGGCGGGGACGCGGGCGCCATCGAAACTCGTGCGGCGGCTTGCCTGCAACGGCTCGCCGTTGAGCAGCGCGCCCTTGCCGCGTTGCGCAACCCATAACTCGTCGAGCGCCGGGGCATAGAGTACGCCCAGCTCGACCGCACCGTCGACGACGAGCGCGACCGACACCGCCCAGCCCGGACGGCCGCGGATGAAATCGCGGGTGCCGTCGATCGGGTCGACGCACCACATCGCACGGCACGACAGGCGGTCGGCGCTGTCGGCGGTTTCCTCCGACAGCCAGCCGGCTTCGGGCACCATCGCGCCGAGCACGGCCTTCAGCCGCGCATCGACGGCCAGGTCGACATCGCTGACCGGATTGTCATGCGACTTGTTCCAGACATTGACCACCTGCCCCTCGCCGCGCCAGCGCGCCATCGCCATGTCGCCGACCTCGCGCGTCGCGGCGATCACCGCCTCGAGATTGCGACCCGGCACCCGCCGCTTGCCTAGCTGCTCGCGACGGTCATGCCGTCGATGCGCAGGGTGGGAACGTTGGTACCATGGCGGAACACCAGGTCGTCGGCGGGAATGAGCGCGGCGAACATGTCGACGAGATTCCCCGCGACGGTGAATTCGGCGATCGGCCCGGCGATCTCGCCATCGCGAATAACGAACCCCGACGCGCCGCGGCTATAGTCGCCGGTCACGGGATTGACCCCCTGCCCGATCAGTTCGGTGAGGTAAACGCCGGTCTTGATGTCGGCGATCAGCGCCGCGGGCGACTGTGCGCCGGGCGCGAGATGCAGGTTGCTCGCGCTCACCCCCGATGCGCCGCCGCCGCGGCTCGCGTGGCCGGTGGGTTCGAGGCCGAGCTGCTTCGCCGAGGCGGTGTCGAGCAGCCAGCCGGTGATCTTGCCGCCAGTCACGATATCGCGCGCTGCGGTCGGCAGGCCTTCGCCGTCGAAGGCACGGCTGCGCAGACCCCGCGGCCGGTGCGGCTCGTCACGGATGACGATGCCGCTGTCGAACAGCATGCGGTCTTCCTTGCCGAGCAGGAAGCTGGTTCCGCGCGCGATCGCGGGACCAGCGATCGCGCCGAGCAGATGGCCGACGATGCTGCTGCCGATGCGCGGATCGATGACGACCGGGACCTTGCCGACCGGCGCCTTGCCGGGATTGAGACGCGCGACGGCGCGGGTGCCGGCGCGCGCGCCGATCTCCGCAGCACTTTCGAGATCGCCCAGATAATGCGCGCTATGCCAGCCATAGTCGCGCTGCATGCTCGCGCCCTCGCCGGCGATGACGCTCGCCGACAGGCTGTGCCCGCTCGATCCATAGCCGCCAACGAAGCCGTGGCTGGTCGCCAGCGCAAAGCGGGTGCGGCTGTGGCTTGCGGTGCCGCCTTCGCTGTTGGTGACGCCGGTAACGCCGCGCGCGGCCTCTTCGACCGCCAGCGCCGCTTCGCGCAGCGCCTGCGGATCGGCCTCGCTGCCGTCGTCGAGATCGAGGTCGGGCGCCGGGCCGCGCAGCAGCCGGTCCTGCGGCGCGAGGCCGGCATAGGGATCCTCGGGCGCCTCGCGCGCCATCGCGACGCAGCGCTCGACCAGCTTGGCAAGTTCGCCTGCATCCATGTCGGCGGTCGACACGCTGGCGCTGCGCTGGCCGACGAAGACGCGGAGCGCAATATCCTGCCCTTCGGAGCGTTCGACATCCTCGAGCGCGCCGAGCCGCATCGAGACCGAGGTCGCGGCGTTGCAATAATAGAGAGCGTCAGCGGCGTCGGCGCCGGCTTTGGTCGCGGCGTCGCACATCATCTGCGCGCGGTCGAGGGCTTCGGCAACAGTCAGCATGGCCGCGCCCTATACGGCGCAGGCGTGGGCGTCAAAATCTATGTCTCCAATCTTCGTCACCCCGTACTTGATGCGGGGTCCACGGCTCCAGCGCTGGAATAGATCCCGGATCAAGTCCGGGATGACGAGGGAAATGGCTTAGCGCGTGATCGCGGCGATGGCGTCGGTCGCCGCCATCGCGCCGCTGACCCACAGGAAAGGCAGCGTCAGTGCGGCGACCCACATGCGGCGCACATCGCGGCGAAAGCGCGCGTGCAGGCCCCAGCTGGCGAGCGCCTGGCGGCTGAGATGATACCAGCGCCGCTCGGTCGAGCGGGCGACGGGAAGCGCGAGCGCAAGCAGCACGACCAGTGCGACGACGATCAGCGCCGAAGGGGCGCCCGCGGCGATCGCGCTCGACACCAGCCAGATCTGCAAGGCGGCAAAGGCGATCAGCGCGGCGGCAGTGTGCAATGTCATTCGGCGTCCGAGGCTGCGCGCAGGAGGCACGCTAGCCGATGAGCGCCGGAACAGGCGCGGTCCGAATGTCGATGCCATTATCAGCCTCCCCGGCCGGCGATTCCCAGAAACGCCAAGTTTTCAGCCAAATATTACCTCGTCAAGACAGGCTGCCAGCGAAACGTTAATTTTTGCACTCGGTTCACCCCGGATTCGCAACAAAAGTGCGCCGGGCTGCAAAAAACGGCGGCCGAAACCGCGGATCGCGATCATTTCAGGGTGAAAAAAGGGCAACCCGGCGCGGGCGCGCGATCAGTGCCGAGGCGGAACGGGGAGCGGCTCCGCATCGGCGCCGCTTTCGTCCGCGGTTGCGGGTGCGGGTGCGTTGCCGCCGGCCTGCCGCTCCAGCTCTTCGGCGGCGCGCTGGCGTTCCTGCAGCGCCTTTTCCTCGGCGACCACCGCGGCTTCGACCTCGTCGGCGGCGGCATCGATGCCGGCGATACGCTTCGCGCGTTCGTCGGCGATCATCGCCTGCCAGTCGGTCTTGTCGGCCGCCTTGCGTTCGGCTTTGGCGCCCTCGACGAGCGCCCGGGTGCAACCGGTGAAACCACCGAGACCCGTCGGCGAGCAGCTGTCGGTGCCGAAGCGGCCGACGCGTTCGACCGCGACGATCTTGTTCGCCCAGGCTTCGTTGCGCGGATCGAGCGGGCTGCCGCCACGGAAGATCTGCGGCACGCGATAGCGTTCGGTTTCGGGCAGGCGGTTGCAGACGACGATTTCGTCGGGGCTCGACTGTTCGCACTTGTCGTCGCCGTAAACGATGACCTGGTTGATCTTTTCGCCGTCGACCGTCGTTTGCTGCGCGGCGGCGGGCACGGCAGCGGCGCTGCCGGCAAGGATCAACGCGAACAGGGGGAGGCGGGTCATCGATCGTTCCTTCATCATGTCGTGCCCTCTGGCATCGGAGTCCTGCATCCGTGCTGAACGGGCAGGCAAGTCACACTCTATCAGATACGCTTCGACAGCGCGATGGCTGCACGGCAACCGGCGCGAATGGCAAGGCTGAGCAGCGGATAGCCGGGCGCCTGTTCGGCGCCCGAAGCGAGCGCCTTTTCCTTATGCTCGAGCTCTTCGGCACGGAAGTCGGCAACCGCGGTGCTGAGTTCGGGGTCGCTGTCCGCAAGTTCGTCGAGCTGGTCGCGGTAGTGGCGGTCGATCTCGGTCTCCACCGCGGCGGTGCACGCCATCGCCGCGCGCGGCCCCATCGCGGCGGTCACCGCGCCGAGGGCGAAGCCCGCGACGTTCCAGACCGGCTGCAACGCGGTGGGGCGCACGCCGCGCCGCGCCACCATCGCGTCGAAGAATTTACGGTGCCGTTTTTCCTGTTCGGCCATATGCGCGATCTCGCGCGCCATCGGATGGCGGTCGCCCATCACCGCAAGCTGCCCGGCGTAGATGCGCGTCGCGCCATATTCGCCGGCCTGATCGACGCGGATCATCGAGGCGGTGCGCTTATTGGTCATCGGATGGCCTTTCCGCGGCGAAGCAGCGCGAGGACGAAGGCCGCGCCGGCGAGCGAGAAGATCGCGTTGAACCCGGCGAGCGAAATGCCCGCCAGCGTCCATTGCGGGACGTCGCAGCGGGTGATCGGCGCGGCCATGATGTCGTCGAGCGAAATCGGCCCGCTCGCGGCCGTGCTGCACGTCGTCAGCCCTTCCCACCAGCCATATTCGACCCCGGCGTGGAAGATGCCGATCGCACCGCTAACCGCAATCGCGAGCGCGGCGAGGATGGTGAACAGGCGCATCGCGCCATCGTTACGCCGCAGCAGCAGCGCGAGCGCCGCAAGCACCATCGCCGCCTGATGCGGCCAGCGCTGCCAATAACACATTTCGCACGGGTGCAGGCCAAAGCCATATTGCGACACGAGCGCGCCGCCATAGAGGAGCAGCGGCACGGCGAACGCCACGATCGGCGCAGCAAGGCGCGAATTCAGCATCTCTGGCAGCCTCAATTACGCTGCGCGGGCTTCGCGGCAGGCGGCTTCGTGCCCTGCGCCACGCGCGTCGCTGCCGGTCCGATCCGGCCGATCGTCTGCAGCGCGTAATAGAGCTGATAATCCTCGATGCCCTTGGCCTTGAGCTGCTCGGCGGTCTGGCTGAAGCGCGGATCGGTCTTCTCGTCCTTTTCGAGCAAACCGTCGTCGACCTTCTTTTCGTTGATCAGATGGCGGCGCAGGTCGCTCTCACGGAACTTCGGCCGCGACGCATAATCGGGATCCGAAAGCTGTGGCACCCGGATATCGGGGGCGATGCCGCCCTCCTGTACGCTGCGCCCCGAAGGCGTGTAATAGCGCGCGGTGGTCAGGCGCAGCGCAGTGGTATCGGTCAGCGGCAGCACCGTTTGCACCGACCCCTTGCCGAAGCTGCGTTCGCCCATCACCAGCGCGCGGTGCTGGTCCTGCAAGGCGCCGGCAACGATTTCGGAGGCCGAGGCCGAACCCGAATCGATCAGCACGACGACCGGTGCGCCCTGCGCCGCATCGCCCGGTTCGGCGAAATAGCGTTCGATATCGCCCTTCTTGCGCCCGCGCTGCGAGACGATTTCGCCGCGTTCGAGGAACAGGTCGCTGATCCCGACCGCTTCGTCGAGCAGCCCGCCGGGGTTCGAGCGGAGGTCGAGGATCCAGCCGCGCGGTTTCTTGCCGAGCGACTTTTCGACCGCGAGCATCGCAGCCTTGACGTCGGTCGTCGCGTCGGCGGAGAAGCTCGCGACGGTCAGCACGCCGACGTCACCCTTCACCTCCCATTTGACCGGTTTCAGGTCGATGATTTCGCGCGTCAGCGACAATTCCATCGGCTTGTCCTGGCCTTCGCGCACGACGGTGATGTCGATCTTGGTGCCCGGGCGCCCCTGCATCTGTTCGACCGCTTCGTCGAGCGTGAGGCCGAAGATGAGCTGGCCGCCGATGTGGGTGATGAAATCGCCGGCCTTGATCCCGGCGCGCGCCGCCGGGGTGTCGGCCATCGGCGCGATCACCTTGACCACCCCGTCCTCCATCGTCACCGACAGGCCGAGCCCGCCATATTGGCCGTCGGTCTGGGTCCGCAGCGTCGAATAGCCGCGCTTGTCGAGATAGCCCGAATGCGGGTCGAGGCTGGCAAGCATGCCGTTGATCGCGCCTTCGATCAGCTTGTCGTCGCTGACCGGCTCGACATAATTGGCTTTCACCTCGAGATAGACGTCCATGAAGCGCGCGATTTCCTGCTGCGTCGAGGCATCGACGCTGGCCATCGCGCCGGTCGCGAGCGGGATCAGCGCCAGCGTGCTGAGCGCGGCCGCGCCCTGCCACAGCGCAAAGCGGCGCTTCGGAGTGGCGGAAATCTTCGTCGTTTCGGTCATGATCGTCTTTCGGACATGCGGGCCTTTGCCGCCTTATAAACCCCGGCGCGCCAACCTCCAACGCATTTGCGCGGGCGTCAAGCGCGACATCCCGATACGGTCAATTGCCGAACCGGGGCTTAATGCCGCCTAACCCAGCATCTGCGCGACATCGACCGGTCGCCCGCCGCGGCGCAGTTCGATCGTGATGCGGCTGTCGTCCGATCCGGCGCGGCCGATCGGCGTTCCGGCGTCGATCGTATCGCCGACCCCGACCGACAGGCCGATCATCCCGGTGAGCAAGGTCGTCCAGCCGCCGCCATGGTCGATGATGACGATCTTGCCATAGCCGCGATAGTCGCCGGCGTAACTCACATGGCCGGGGGCGGGCGCCACGACCTGTCCACCGGGCTGCGCGGCAACGGTCAGCCCGCGCGAACGCACCCCGCTTTCATTGACCTCGCCAAGGCCCGCGACGATGCGTCCGACGACGGGCAGGCGATAGGCGCCTCGTGTCAGTTCGGGTTCGGCGGCGACGGGCGGTACGGCATTCGGCGCCGCGCCGCCGGGGTCGCGAGGGCGCGGCACCGGTCCCGCCAGCTCGGCGAGCTCGGCGCGTACCGCGCCATCGGCTTCGAGCGCGTCCATCAGGTCGACGATATCGCGCGCCTTTTCGCCAAGCCCGAGCGCGCGGTCGGCTTCAAGCCGCGCGCTGCTCATCAGATCGCGCGAACGCAGCCGGCCTTCGTTTTCGAGCCGGGTCAGCGCGTCGCGGCGCGCCGCAAGCTGGGTCCGGCTCGCGCCGAGCGCCTGCAACGCGATCGATTGCTGGCGGCGAATCGTGCGCAGCGCGCCGAGCTCGCGGCGGACGCCGGCGGTGCGGCGCTCGATCACCGGCATCACCGCGTCGAGCACCGCGCGGGCGTGGACCATGTCGGTGAGCGATCCGGGCTGCGCGAGCACGCTAACCGGCGGCTGGCGGCTGAGTTGCTGGAGCGAGGCGGTGAGTTCGAGCAAAGGCTGCTGTTGCTCGGCGAGCCGCGCCTCCTGTGCCGTCAGGCGGCGGCGGACGAGCGCGACGCGCGCCTCGCCGGCGCTGATATCGGCCTCGGCCGATTGGATGCGCGCGGCGAGCGCGGCGCTGCGTTTCTTCAGGCGGTCGGCTTCGCTCAGCGCCGCGGTCGCTTGCCGTTCCAGCGTCGCGCTGCGCGCCATCGCTTCGGCCGACTGCTGCTTGGCGGTCAGCAACTGCTCGCGCTCGCGCGCCGCGATCGCCTGCGGATCGAAGACGTCGCTTTGCGCCAGCGCGAGCGCGCCGCCGCCAGCGGCGGCGAGGATCGCGAGCGCGGCAAAGGCGCGCCTCACTGCCGGCCCTCGCGGTGATAGGGATGCCCCGCGACGATGCTCGTCGCGCGCCACAATTGTTCGGCGAGCATCGCGCGCGCCATCAGATGCGGCCAGGTCGCGCGGCCGAAGGCGATGACCTTGTCGGCGCCCTCGCGCTCGTCGGGGGTGAAGCCGTTGGCGGCGCCGAGGCAGAAGCGCGCCTCGCGCACTCCGCCGTCGCGCCATTTTTCGAGGAGCCGGGCAAATTCGAGCGACGACATCTGCTCGCCGCCCTCGTCCAGCAATATGGTCCGGCTGTTGTCGGCGGGAAGCGGCATGCGCCCGCCGGTATCGGGAAGTTCGCTGATCTTCTGCGCCCAGGTCACACGCTTCATATAGCGCTCGACCAGCTCGGCCTCGGGTGAGCGCCCGATGCGCCCGCGCGCGATGATGTGCAGCAACATGACGTTTTCGTTCACCTTCGGTGAAAGCGGCACCAGCCCGCTCCCCCTCCCGGCCTCCCTGACGATAGTAGCCTATGGGAGGCCGGGAGGGGGAGCGGGCTGGTGCCGCTTCTGTTCGGGCGTTAAGCCGAACAGAACATAGACGTCAATTCGCGGCTGCAACCGGCGGCGCGTCGCCGAACGACCACATGCGTTCGAGGTTGTAAAAGCTACGTACCTCTGGACGGAACAGATGGACGATGACGTCGCCCGCGTCGATCAGCACCCAATCGGCGTTGGGAAGTCCTTCGACGCGAACGCTGCGGCCCGCTTCCTGCTTGATCCGCTGCGCCAGCTTGTCGGCGATCGCCGAGACATGGCGCGTCGACCGGCCGCTCGCGATCACCATATGATCGGCGATGCTGCTCTTGCCGGCAAGCGGGATGGAGATGGTTTCCTGGGCCTGGTCCTCGTCCAGCTGGTGGAGGATCAGCGCGTGGAGCGCGTCCACGCTGTCGCCGGAAGGCGTTGGGGCGGATGCGGCGCCGGAGGCGGCATCCTGGTTGGCGGAGATCAAATGCGTCCTTTCCTGATCGGTTCCACCAGCCATGAACGCGTCAGCGGGTCGCGCATCGCGCGGCCTTCATAGCGTTCGAACCAGCGGGGGTTGGCCTGCCGTATCGCAGTCGCGGATCGCACATCGGGCGAAAATCGCAAGAACACGAGGGCGGGCGGTCTCCAGTCTGTCCAATGCTTCTTCTGGTCTGCGGGCCGGACAAAGCGCCGCAGCCATCCCATCGCACGTCTTGCATGGGCACGGTCATTATAGCCCGGACGCGCGACAACCGCAATCGGCATCAATCGCGCGATTTCCCGCCAGTCGCGCCACTGGGGCAACTGGACGAGATTGTCGGCGCCCATGATCCAGATGAACCGCCGGTCGGGGTAGCGCCGCACCAGCTTCTTCAACGTGTCGACGGTATAGCGCGTGCCAAGTTCGGCCTCGATCGCGGTCGCGCGGATCGGCGCGCGGCGCGCCATTCGCTGCGCCGAGCCGAGTCGCGCGGGCAGCGAAGCCATGCCTTTTGCGGGCTTGAGCGGATTGCCCGGCGACACCAACCACCACAGTTCAGCTAGCCCGAGCGCGTCGATCGCATTTAGACTGATCGCGCGGTGCCCCCCATGCGCGGGATTGAAGCTGCCGCCGAGTAGGCCGGTAGGGGTCACAGGAGCGACTGCCAGTCGCTGCGATTGGGGACGAGCCGAAGCAAGAGAATCTCATCGTCTCGAACCATGTAGAGAAATATACCCGGGGTTCCCGCAATCGGCCACTTGCGGATTCGAGCACCGCCGATCGCAGGGCCAATCCGCGGATGCGCCAGCAACTGTTCGGTTACGGGCGTCATGGCGTGCAGCAAGGCGTCTCCCGTCCCCGGTTCGCCTTCGTTCAGAAAATCTGCCAGTCTGAAAAGGTCTGCGCGCGCGTGCGGCGTCCAGCGAAGACGCATCAGGCCGCTTTGCGCGCCGCCAGCCTGGCCCTTACCTCGGCCATCACTTCTTCATGCGGAATGAGCCGCCCCGCCGCGACATCTTCAAGCGCCGGTTCGACAAGTTCGACATATTCCAGTTCGCGTACAACCGCTTGTTGCAACAAGCGCGCGATCACCCAGGCGCGACTGCGGTCGTGAAAAGCGGCAATACGGTCAAGATCATCCAATATGGCGTCGTCGACCCGAGCGGAAATGACGGTCTGCTTGGTCATGTATCGCAGTGTATCATTTGTATACAAACGATTCAAGGACGCGTTTGCCCGCTCCCACGCACCAGCCATTTATACGTCGTCAGCCCTTCGAGTGCGACGGGGCCGCGCGCGTGCAGCCGTCCCGTCGCGATGCCGATCTCCGCGCCGAGACCGAATTCTCCCCCATCCGCAAATTGCGTCGAGGCGTTGTGCATGACGATCGCGCTATCAACTTCGGCGAGGAAGCGTTCGGCCGTCGCGGCGTCTTCGGTGACGATCGCGTCGGTGTGGCGGCTCGAATGCGCGTCGATATGGGTGAGCGCGCCAGCGAGGCCGTCGACCTCGCCGATCGAGACGATCGCATCGAGATATTCGCAGTCCCAATCGCCCGCCGTCGCGGGTTCGACATGCGGGCTGAGCGCCGCGATGGCCTTGTCGCCGCGCACTTCGCAGCCCGCCGCAATCAGCGCATCGACGATGGCGAGCGGTGCCGGATAGGCGCGGTCGATCAGGATCGTCTCGGTCGCGCCGCAGATGCCGGTGCGGCGCATTTTCGCGTTGACCGCCAGCTCGACGGCCTTCGCGGGATTGGCGGCGGCATCGATGTAGAGGTGGTTGATTCCGTCGAGATGCGCGAGCACCGGCACCCGCGCCTCGTCCTGGACGCGCGCGACAAGACCCTTGCCGCCGCGCGGGATGATGATGTCGACCAGTCCCTGCGCGCGAAGCAGCGCGCCGACGGCGGCGCGATCCTGTGTCGGGACAAGCTGCACCGCATCGGCGGGCAGGCCCGCTTCTTCGAGGCCCGTGGCGAAAGCGGCGTGGATCGCGCGGTTCGAATGAACCGCCTCGCTGCCGCCGCGCAGGATCACCGCATTGCCCGACATCAGGCCGAGCGCCGCGGCGTCGGCGGTGACGTTGGGGCGGCTTTCATAGATGATGCCGACGACGCCCAGCGGCACGCGGACGCGGCTCAGTTCCATGCCGTTCGGCCGCACGCTGCGCTCGATTTCGGCGCCGACCGGATCGGGCAGCGCCGCGACCGCATCGACCGCATCGGCGATGCCCGCCAGCCGGCCTTCGTCGAGCCGCAGCCGGTCGAGCAGCGCGGCGGTGAGGCCGGCGGTCTTTCCCGCCGCCATGTCGCGCGCATTGGCTTCCAATATGACCGCCGCCTGCGCCCGGAGCTGATGCGCAGCGGCGTGCAGCGCCGCAGCCTTGTCGGCGGTCGGCGCGACGCCAAGCCGTTTCGCGGCGGCGCGCGCGCGCGCGCCCATCTCAGCGATCAGCGTCGCGGCATCGGCCAGCGGCGGCAGGGTCAGAGCTTCAGCGTTCATCGCGCCGCCCTATCACGCTTTGCGGCGGCGGTGAAAGTCCCGTTGCGCCATCGGCGCGCGCTGCTACCTAGGGACGATGAGCGGGGATATCGAGGCAATCGGCGCGGCGGTGACCGCGGGGCTGGCGGGACATGCGGTCGAACCGCGCCATGGCGGCGACACGGCGCATGCGGGGGAACGCTGTCTCAACTGCGGGACGAGCCTCGCCGGTTCGCACTGCCATCATTGCGGGCAAAAGGCCGATATTCACCGCAGCTTCGGCGCCATCGGCCACGACCTCGTCCACGCGATCTTCCATTTCGAGGGCAAGATCTGGAACACGCTGCCGCTGCTCGTCTGGCGGCCGGGCGACCTGACGCGGCGCTATATCCATGGCGAGCGTGCGCGCTTCATCTCGCCGCTGGCGCTGTTCCTGTTCGCAGTGTTCCTGACCTATGCCGTGCTGGCAATGGTCGGCAGCGGCGGGGGCATCGGCGAGGAACTCAGCAAGGCGGCGGCCGAGCAGACGCGTACCGCGGCGATCAAGGACAGCATGCAGCAGGAGGTCGACCGGGTCGATGCTGAACTGGCGAAGCCGGGGCTCTCCGCCGACGCCCGGCGCGAGCTGGAGACCGAACGC
The DNA here is from genome assembly GCF_001307295.1 of Sphingopyxis macrogoltabida. NCBI lineage: Bacteria > Pseudomonadati > Pseudomonadota > Alphaproteobacteria > Sphingomonadales > Sphingopyxidaceae > Sphingopyxis > Sphingopyxis macrogoltabida. Next base: position 3,658,495 of record NZ_CP012700.1, read on the forward strand.
GACGTGTTGCAGAAGAGCGCCGATTATCTCGGCGTCGCGCGCAGCCGCAGCAAGACCGAACGCGCCGCCGATCGCGCGGCCGGCCCACCGGTGCTCGACGATCCCGCGGCGCAGATAAAGACCAGCGCCGATTTCATCTCGCAGAACAAATATGACACCGGGGTGGAGTTCATCGACCACGGCCTCGCAAAGGCGTTCGCGAACCCCGCGCTCGTCCTCTACAAGCTCCAAGCCAACGCCTATAAATTCGCCTGGGCACTGATCCCGCTGTCGTTGCCCTTCATGTGGCTGCTCTATCCGTTCAGCCGCCGTTTCCACACCTATGACCATTTCGTCTTCGTCACCTATTCGATTTCGTTCATGCTGCTGCTCTTCGTCGTCGTGCGGCTGTTCAACCTGACGCTGCTTGGCGAAATCGCGACCTTCTGCGCGATGCTTTACGCGCCGTTCCACATGTACCGGCAAATCCGCGGCGCCTATCGCGCATCGTGGTTCGGGGCGCTGATCCGCACGACATTATTGCTGTTCTTCAGCCTGTTCGCGGTGATCACCTTCATGCTGCTCCTGTTGGCGCTGGGGGTGATGGGATAGACGGCGAGACGTAACAAAAGGCGGGCAGGACCTGATAGGCCCGCAAAGGAGAGAGGCGATGCATCGGCTGTGGGGCGAGATGGACAGGCGCCTGCTGATCAAGCTCGGCACCGCGGGACTTGCGGCGCTGGCCTTGCCCGGCGCGGCGAAGGCGGCGATAGCAGAGGGCTTCACCCACGGAGTCGCGAGCGGCGAGCCGGGTCCTTATTCGGTGCTGCTGTGGACGCGCTATGCCGCGGTGAACGACACCGCGCTGACCGCCGAGCTTTCCGAAAGCCCCGATTTCGCGCGCATCGCGGGCGGCGGCACCGTGACGGCGACCGGCGCGCGTGATCATACCGCGAGGCTGCTCGTCGACGGGCTCGAACCCGGGCGCTGGTATTTCTACCGCTTCATCGCGCCCGACGGGACGACATCGCCGACCGGGCGGACGCGCACGCTGCCTGCGGGACCGGCGAGCGCGTTCACCCTCGCGCTTTTCTCCTGCGCCAACATGCCCTTCGGCTGGTTCAACGCCTATGGCCATGCCGCCGCGCGCAATGACATCGACCTCGTCGCGCATGTCGGCGACTATCTCTACGAATATCGGGTCGGCGATTATCCGTCGCTGCAGGACGCGGTGCCGGGCCGCGAGGTGCAGCCCTCGCACGAACTGATCGCGCTCGCCGACTATCGCCTGCGCTATGCCGCCTATCGCTGCGATCCCGACCTGCAACGGCTGCACCAGCTGTTTCCGATGATCGCGCAATGGGACGATCATGAATTCGCCAACGACACATGGAAGGGCGGCGCCGAGAATCACAACGAGGGCGAAGGCGAATGGCGCGCGCGCGAAGCCGCGGCCGAGCGCGCCTATCGCGAATGGATGCCGGTCGGCGACACCCGCTGGCGCCATTATCAGGTCGGCGACCTTGCGACGATCTTCCTTCCCGAAACGCGGATCACCGCGCGCGACAAGCCGTTCGAGATCGAGGAGATCGTTGCGGGCGGCGGCGACGCCGCGGCGAAGCTCAAGCGCTTTGCCGAAACCGCCTATCGCGATCCGGCGCGCCAGTTGCTCGGCGGCGATCAGGAAAAATGGCTGTTCGACGGCTTTGCCGCGTCGGTGAAGGCGGGCACGCGCTGGCAGGTCTGCGCGCAGCAGATCGTCATGGGCAGCCTGTTCACGCCGCCCGAATCGGCAAACTGGTTCGGCGCCAACCCGCCCGACATCGTCCGCCGCCGCGTCGCCGCGGCACAGCTCGCGGCGAAGGCGGGACTGCCACTCAACCTCGATGCATGGGACGGCTATCCGGCGGCGCGCGATCGCCTGCTCGCCGCAGCACAGGCGGCCGACGCCGATCTCGTCACGCTCGCGGGCGACAGCCACAATGCCTGGGCGTTCGACCTGTCGCACGACGGGCGGCCCGCCGGGATCGAGGTCGGCGGCCACAGCGTCAGTTCGCCGGGATTCGAGGCCTATACGCCCGAGATTTCGGACGCGACGCGGGTGTCGGCGCTCCGCGCTTCGTCGCCGCAGCTCAAATGGGCCAATACGCAGGACCGCGGCTATGTCTCGGTCGCGTTGACGCGCGATCGGATTACCGCGAACTGGCACAATGTGGCAGGCATTCGGACCCGCAATCCGGCGCTTTCGGGAACGCACAGCATGACCGTAGAACGCGGGCGGAGAACCTATAACGCCACTTGACTCATCCATAACCCGGTGGTTATGAGAAATCCATAACCAGAAAGTTATGAATGCCGATGACCGCATCCCCCGACCTGCTGTTCCGGGCGCTCGCCGATCCGACGCGGCGGGCGCTCTTCGAACGGCTTTGCCGCGACGGCGAACAGACCGTCGGAACGCTCACCGCCGGGGCCGGCATTTCGCAGCCGGCGGTGTCCAAACATCTCAGCGTGCTGCGGCAGGCAGGCCTCGTCGCCGACCGCCACGAAGGGCGCCAGACCCATTATCGCGCGCAGCAGCGCGCGCTCGCGCCGCTGGTCGACTGGACCGGCCGGATGGCGCCCTTCTGGGAAGCGCGCTTCGACGATCTCGAAGATTTGCTGAAAAGGATGGATCAATGACGGCGATCGAACTGCGCAGCGTGACCGTGGAGCGCGACATTCCGCATCCGCCCGAAAAGATCTGGCGGGCGCTGACGACGCAGCATCTGATCGAGGAATGGTTGATGAAGAACGACTTCGGGCTCGACCTCGGCCACCGGTTCCAGATGCGCGGCGACTGGGGCCATGTCGATTGCGAGATCCTCGACGTCGATCCGGGCCGCAGCCTGTCCTACACCTGGAACCACGCGCACGACGACCCGGCCTATCGCCTCGACAGCAAAGTGACCTTTACGCTCGAGCCGAGCGGATCGGGGACGCTGCTGCGCATGGAACAGACCGGCTTCCGCCCCGATCAGAAACAGGCATTCGGCGGCGCCAAGGGCGGCTGGCGCATCCATCTCGAAAATCTCGAGAAGCTCGTCGCCGGTCTCGATTGAAGATTGGCCAAGGAGAAAAAGCGATGACCGGCAAGGCCCCGAAACTGCTCTCGGGCGGCAATCCGCAAATCCCGAAAGGCTATGGCGACGCGCCGGTGCAGGCCTATGTCGCCGCAATGCCGGGGTGGAAGCGCGGCGTCGGCGAACGGATCGACGCGCTGATCGCAAAGGCCGTCCCGGACGTCCAGAAAGCGGTCAAATGGAACTCGCCCTTCTATGGCATGGAGAAGGACATCTGGTTCGTGTCGTTCCATTGCTTCGACAAATATATCAAAGTGAGCTTCTTTCGCGGCCGGTCGCTCGATCCGGTGCCGCCGGTCGCATCGAAGGTCGCCGACACGCGCTATTATCATATCCACGAGGATGATTTCGACGAGGCCCAATTCGCCGACTGGGTCAAGCAGGCAAGCACGCTGCCGGGAGAGAAAATGTGAGCGCTGACGAAAATCCCTCCGACCTCATCGATGCGCGCATCGCGAAGCTGGACGACTGGCGCGGTGCGGCGCTGGCCAGAATGCGCGCGCTGATCCGTGCGGCCGAGCCCGAGGTCGCCGAAACGGTGAAGTGGCGCAAGCCGTCGAACCCGATGGGCGTTCCCGTCTGGGAGCATGGCGGCATCCTCTGCACCGGCGAGACCTACAAGGACAAGGTCAAGTTCACCTTCGCGCGCGGCGCCGCGCTCGACGATCCGGCGCGCCTGTTCAATTCCAGCCTCGACGGCAATGTCCGGCGCGCGATCGACATTTTCGAAGGCGATACGATCGACGAAAAAGCTTTCAAGGCGCTGGTGCGCGAGGCCGTGGCGCTCAACGCATCGAAGGCGCCGCGAAAATAGGAGCGGCGCTGGATTGGAGTTGCGGGTCGAGGAGTTCGATCAGAAACGGACCTCTGATCATCGTCATCCCGGACTTGATCCGGGAGCCATGACGACGGCGCAGCTATGGATCCCGGATCAAGTCCGGGATGACGAAGGTGGATGAAGCGACATCTGCTTCCTACCGCATATCAACTTATGCCCGCTATGCCTTCAGACCGATCTCGCGGAGCCGTTCCTGCAGATAGGCATCGGCGGTAATCGGGTCGGGATAAAGATCGGGGTGCGACGCATCGACGCAGCTTGCCAGCGTCTCGATCGGATAATCGGACCGGAAGTGCAGGAAGAAGGGCATCGAATAGCGCGCGACGCCGGCCCGCCCTGCGTCGGGATTGCGGACGCGGTGGGTCGTAGACGGCAAGCGGTTGTTGGTCAGCCGCTGCAGCATGTCGCCGACATTGACCGCCATCGCGCCCGGCGGCGGATTGACGGGAAGCCAGCTGCCGTCCTTGTCGAGGATTTCGAGCCCCGCCTCTTCGGCGCCGAGCAGCAGGGTGATCGTGTTGATATCTTCGTGTGCCTCGGCGCGGATGCCCTTCGCGGGGGCCGCGACCGGCGGATAGTGCAGCAGGCGCATCACGCTGTTGCCGTCGGCGATCGTGTCGTCGAAAAAATCGGGAGCGAGCCCCAGATAGCGCGCGATCCCCGAAAGGAGCCGCCCGCCGACGCGGTCGAACTCGGCGAATAGTCTGTCGTAGACGGCGCGAAAGCCCGCGACCTCGGCGGGCCAGACATTGTTCGGCTGCTGCGCCGCGAGGCGGTGCCCCGGCGGCAGGTCACGCCCGACGTGCCAGAATTCCTTGAGGTCGACCTCCTTCGCACCCTTCGCGATCTCGGTACCGAACGGCGTATAGCCGCGCGCGCCGCCGCCGCCGGCAATATGATAGGCGCGCTTCACCTCTTCGGGCAGCGCGAAGAAGGCTTTCGCCTTGTCCCACGCTTCGTCGATCAGCGCCGGGTCGATGCCATGATCGGTGATCATCGCGAAGCCGAAGCGTTCGAAGGAGGCGCCAAAGGCACGGGCGAATTCGTCGGCAGGAAGCGACATCGAAATGGTGGGGACGGCGGCGGTCATGATCTGGATCCATATGGGGCGGGCGATGCCGCGATTCTGCTTCCGCATGTAGGGCCAGCGGCGATGACGCGAAAGAGGCTCGCTCTTTTCAAACCGGCGATGGTTGCTAAGAGAGCGGCATGGCAAAGCAATATTGGCTGATGAAATCCGAACCCGACGCCTATGCGTGGGAACAGCTCGTCGCGGACGGCACCGGCATGTGGGACGGCGTCCGCAACCACACCGCCAAGCTCAACCTGATGGCGATGAAGAATGGCGACGAAGCGCTCTTCTATCACAGCAATATCGGCAAGGAATGCGTCGGGATCATGAAGATCGTCGAGGAAAGCTTTCCCGATCCGACCGCCGACGAAGGATCGCCGTGGGTGGTGGTGCGCGTCGAACCCGTCCGCGCGCTCAAGCATCCGGTAACGCTGGCGGCGATCAAGGCCGACCCCAAGCTCGCCGACATGGACCTGATCCGCCAGTCGCGCCTCTCGGTCGGGCGCGTCACGCCCGACGAGTGGAAGCATATCCTCAAAAAATCGGAAAAGCCCGCGGGCTGATTATTTGCGCAGCTTCGACTGCATGTGCTGGGTGATCGACGGGTGCAGCGGGCTGACGAATTCGCAGCCGCAGTTGGTGCCATCGACGCGGCGAACGACCGCCTCAAGCAGTTGCAGGCCGGGCAGGTTGACCCACAGATGCGTGTCGACCGCGGGCGGCGAGTAAGAGAAGAAGCGAAAGCCCGTTGCCGACAGGTCGAACAGGTCGACGTCGAACGGGTTCATGCCGGCGACGCGCAGGCGGGCCCGCGCGGAAACATCGGTGCGTGCGGCACGGCGGCCGTCGGGGGCGGATTGAGCGATGCTGCTGTTGTTACCCGGCACGGTTAGCGATCCCTGAAGCGATTCGATTCGGGCTTTTCTACGCCGCCGATGGTTACCGTTGTGTCAAAACGCGTGGTGAAATCTTCGGGTTAAGGCGGCGCGTCGCCGACCGTCATTAACTGGCTGGGAAAGGCGGAGACGAGCGCTTTCGCCTCGCGCCAATCGGCCGACAGCCAGCGACCATAATCTTCGGCATGGACGATGACTGGCATCGCGCCCGGCCGGTGATGCGCGACCAGCCGGTTGGCGTCGGTGGTGACGATCGCGAAGCCCGGCCAATCCTCGATCTGCCGCTGGATTCCGGCGAAGGCGAAGATGCGGCGCGACGATACCGAAAACCAGTGCTGCCGCTTCGCACCCGCCGCCCCCGACCAGGCGGGAAACGCCGTCGCGGGGACGAGGCAGCGCAGTTCGGGGTGGCGCAGCGTGCCGATCCAGAACGGGCTTTCAAGGTTACGCACCGTGGTTACCGGCTGCGTTCCCTGCGGCGGCGGCGGCACGCCCCATAATTTCGGACGTAAAAATCGCCGCGAACCGTCGCGGCCGTCGCTGGCGATTACCGGCGCGGGGCGCCCCGGCGCGACATAGCCGCCCGCCCATGGATCATCGCCGGCCTCGGCATCGAAGGCCGCGGCAATCGCGCTGGCCGGCGCGTCGAGGCGGTAGAGGCTGGTCATGTCGGCGCGCTAGTCGATCGCGCGAACCCGCCCGCGCCCGGCCTTTACCGAGCTGCGCGCCTTCTTGCTGTCGACGCGCTTCGCCTTTGCCGCCTTGCTCGGCTTCGTTTTGACGCGGCGTTCGGGGCGGACGAGCGCAGCGTCGATCAACTCGCCCAGCCGCGCCCGCGCGTCGGAGCGGTTTGCCTCTTGCGTGCGGTAGCGGCGCGCGAGGATGACCAGCTCACCTTCGCTTGTCATCCGGCTTCCTGCCAGCGTTTTCAGGCGCTTATAGGCGTCGGGCGCCAAGCCAAGCGCGTAGACGTTGACGCGGAGCTGGCACGCGGTTGCGACCTTGTTGACATTCTGACCGCCCGGACCGGATCCCGCGAGGAACTTCTCGCTGATCGCGCTTTCGGGAATGTCAGCCACGCGTCGGCTCCGCACCCTCCGGTGCGGCAAAGCCCAGCGCGATGAAGCTTTCCGGAAACGGCGCTTCAGCGATAATTGACGGCTTGACGTCACGTTTTACCACGAGCCTTTCGGCGTGGAGCAAGGTGCGCGTCCGCGTGCCACCGCGCCCGTAAACCGGATCTCCGACGAGCGGAAAGCCGAGCCCTTCGAGGGCGTGGACCCGGAGCTGGTGGGTGCGGCCGGTTTCGGGACGGAAGCGGAGCAGGCTGCGGCCCTCGGCTACAGCGAGCTTCGCCCAGTGCGACACCGACGGTTTGCCTTTCGGGTCGCCGACCATGCGCCAGCCGGTCTCGGCGGTCGAGGTCTTGGCGAGCGGCAGGTCGATCGTGCCGCCGTCGCCGTCGGGCACGCCGTCGACGATCGCGAGATATTGCTTCTCGACCTCGCGATTCTCGAACGCCCGGGTGAAACGGCCATGCGCCTTCGGATTGCGCGCGAGCAGCAGGCAGCCCGAGGTATCGCGGTCGAGCCGGTGCACCGCCAGCGGCCAGCGCTTGAAGCCGAAACGCAGGCTGTCGAGATGATTTTCAAGGCTGAGGCTGCCGTCGCGCGGGGCATCGACCGGCAGGCCAGCGGGCTTGTCGATGACAAGGGCCTCGCCGTCGAGGAACAGGACACGGTCTGAAAGAAGCATGGCGCGCTATAGGGCGGCGGCTTCCCCACCGAAAGCGTAAACGTCCATCGCGAGCAGGCCGTATGTCACACTGTCGTGCAGCCGCTTTGCAGCAAACGGCGTCCCGCCCGCCCCCATCGCGACGAACAGCGGCAGGATATGATCGGGGGTCGGATGATTATCGCGGCCGTGCGGTGCGCGGTCGACCGCGTGGAGGACGTCGTCGACGGCGCCAGCCGCCATGCGCTCCGCAACCCAGTCGGTGAAATCGCCGACCCACGCCGGAGCCGGCGCCTCGATCGGTAGGCGCGCCGAGAACAGCGCGCGCAGATTATGCGTCATGCTGCCCGACCCGATGACGAGCACGCCCTCGTCGCGGAGCGGCGCGAGCGCCTGCCCAAGCACGAAATGCCATTCGGGGCTGTCGTTCGAGTGGATCGAGAGCTGGACGACGGGAATATCGGCCTGCGGATAGATCAGCGACAGCGGCACCCAGGCGCCATGGTCGAGACCGCGATCGGGATCGGCGGCGACGGTGAGGCCATGCCCGGCGAGCAGGCCTGCAACCCGCTCAGCCAGCGCCGGATCGCCCGGCGCCGGATAGCGCATCGCGAACAGCTCGTCGGGAAAGCCGCCGAAGTCGTGGATCGTCGGCGGCGCGGGCGAAGCGGTCACGGTCGCCCGGCCGCCCTGATAGGCCGCGTCATGATGCGCCGAGATCATCAGGATCGCGTGCGGCCGCGGCAGGTGGTCGCCCAGCCCGGCGAGAAAATCCCGCGCCGGGCTGGGCTCGAGCGCCATCATCGGCGAGCCGTGCGAAACGAAAAGGCTCGGGAGACGGCGCACCGGTTCAGGCCGCCTGCTGCAGGCCGTCGATCGCCGCGGTGGCACGGCCCACCGCTTCGCCGTCGGTCAGATGACCGTCGGCCGCGATGATCGTGACGTCGGTGATGCCGACAAAGCCGAGGATATGCTTCAGATAGCCGCTCGCGAAATCGACCGCGCTGCCGAGCGGCACGCCGCCCGAGGCGAAGACGATGAAGGCGCGCTTGCCCTTGAGCAGCCCTTCGGGCCCGGCTTCGGTATAGCGGAAGGTGCGGCGGGCGCGGGCGATCAGGTCGACCCATGCCTTGAGCGAGGCGGGGATCGCGAAATTATAGATCGGCGCGGTAATGACGATCGTGTCGGCGGCTTCGAGTTCGGCGATCAGTTCGTCCGATCCCGCAAGCAGCGCCTTCTGTTCGTCGGTGCGGGCCGCCTCGTCGGTGAAATTGGCGCCGACCCAGCCTTCGGTGAGCAGCGCCGGCGGCGCGGCGTTGAGGTCGCGGCGGGTGACGGTCGCGCCATAACCCTGTTCGACAAGGCGGTTCACCAATTGGTCGGCGAGCAGGCGCGTCGTCGACCCTTCGTTGCGGGCGCTGGCGTCGATGCGAAGAATATGGCTCATTTCGGTTACTCCTTTGACGGGGATGAAAGGGAAGAAGGGGGTGGGCCGCCGCACCAGGGAGGGGGACATGCGGCGGCCCGGGGGAGCGCTTAGAGGCTGTCGACGAGCACCAGTTCGGCATCGTCGAGCGCCTCGACTTCGATCGTGCCGACGTCGCGAAGCGCGATGCCGTCGCGGGGGTCGGCATCGGTGCCGTTGACGCGGATACGCCCCTTGGCGGCAACCAGATAGGCGTGGCGCCCGCCGGCAAGGTCATAGGAGAGTTTTTCTCCGGCATTCACCGTCGCCGCCGCGACGCGGGCATTGGCGCGGATCGGCAGCGCATCGTCGTCGCCTTCGATACCGCTTGCCAGCGTCACGAACTGCCCCGAACGGTCGGCCTTGGGAAACTGGCGCGCACCCCAGCCGGGATTGCCGCCCGCCTGGTCGGGGATGATCCAGATCTGGAACAGCGTCGTTTCCTCGTCCTCGAGGTTGAACTCGCTGTGCGTCACGCCGGTGCCGGCACTCATCACCTGCACGTCGCCCGCTGCGGTGCGGCCGGTGTTGCCCATGCTGTCGCGATGGCTGATCGCGCCGCTGCGGACATAGGTGATGATTTCCATGTCGCGGTGCGGGTGGGCGGGGAAGCCCGACTGCGCCGCGATCGCATCGTCGTTCCAGACGCGCAGCGCGCCCCAACCCATGCGATCGGGATCGTGGTAATTGGCGAAGGAGAAATGATGGCGGGCGTCGAGCCAGCCGTGGTCGGCATGGCCCAGCGTGTCGAATTTGCGAATGTCGATCATGGCCTTGTCCTTTCAATCGGGCCGCTCGCAGGCATGGTGCCCGGCGGCGCATCGTGTTGAGGTCAAGATAGGGATATGTATCGTTTCGAAAATAGCGTAGATGGAAAACCATCGTTTCCATTTACGAGATAATCAATGTCGCTTCCCGATTATGAAGGCTGGGCCTGTTTCGTCGCGGTTGCCGACGGCGGCAGCTTCACCGCCGCCGCAACCGCGCTCGGCCTCTCCAAGGCGAGCGTGTCGAAAGCGGTGACGCGGCTCGAGGCATCGCTCGGCATAACCCTCCTCCACCGCAGCTCGCGCGTCGTGGCGGTGTCGACCGCCGGCGAGGGCCTGCTCGCCGAAGCGCGCGCAATGGTCGCGGCGGCAACCGCAGCGACCGAAGCGGCGCGCGGCGACCGGGTCGATCTCGCGGGGCCGATCCGCCTCGCGGCGCCGATGAGCTTCGGGATCAAGGTGCTCGGCCCGCCGCTCGCGGCGTTCCTGGACAGACATCCGGCAGTCGAGATCGAAGTATTGCTGAGCGACGCGCGGCACGATCCGGTCGCCGAGGGTATCGACCTCACCTTGCGGATCGCGCCGCTCGCCGATTCGAGCCTGCGCGCGCGGACGATCGCGCCGGTGGCCGCCTCGGTGATCGCCAGCCCCGCCTATCTGGAGAAGCACGGTACTCCGAAGCATCCGCTCGAACTGTCGGGACACCGGCTGATCGGTTACGGGCATCGCCAGCGTGCGCTGCCGCTCCATTTCCAGCGCGCGGGCGAAGAGGCGACGGTGCTGCCGACGGGACCGCTGTTCGCGAACAACGGCGACATCATGGTGCCGCTGATCGTTGCCGGCGGCGGCATCGCGGTGCTCCCCGATTTCATCGCGGCCGACGAACTGGCGTCGGGCGCGGTCGTCCCGATCCTTGCTGACTGGTCGTTGCCGCAGTCGCACCTGCACCTTCTGTCGCCACCGTCGCGGCTCCGCCCCGCCCGCGTGCGTGCGCTGTCGGACCATCTGGTCGATGGGCTCAAGATCAGTTGCACCGGCGCGCACGAGCGCTTTGTGAAGCAGCATCATCGCACGGAAAACGACTGACCGGAGTGTGGTAAATTAGCCGCGACTCGTGGAGTTCTGCGGGTTAAATCAAAATTAACCTTTTCCCTTCATTAGTTTCATGGTTAATGTTCCGGCAGTCCTGCAACAGGGGTCGGTCGGCGCATTTTCACGGGGTCGCGCAGATGGATCGCGGGATCATCGTGGGAAACAGTCCCAGTTGGGATAAAGGTTAAGGGGTGCCCAATGCGCGTACTGCTGATCGAGGACGAGCCGACGACCGCGAAGGCGATCGACACGATGCTCACCACCGAAGGCTTCAACGTCTATACCACCGACCTCGGTGAAGAAGGCCTGGACCTCGGCAAGCTCTATGATTACGACATCATCCTGCTCGACCTGAATCTGCCCGACATGCACGGCTATGACGTGCTGAAGAAGCTGCGCACCGCGAAGGTGCAGACGCCGGTGCTGATCCTGTCGGGCATTTCGGAAATGGATTCGAAGGTGCGTTCGTTCGGCTTCGGTGCCGACGATTATGTCACCAAGCCCTTCCACCGCGACGAACTGGTGGCCCGCATCCATGCGGTCGTCCGCCGTTCGAAGGGGCACAGCCAGAGCGTTATCAAGACCGGCAAACTCGCGGTCAATCTCGACACCAAGACGGTCGAGGTCGACAGCACCCGCGTGCACCTGACCGGCAAGGAATATCAGATGCTTGAGCTGCTCTCGCTGCGCAAGGGCACGACGCTCACGAAGGAAATGTTTCTGAACCACCTCTACGGCGGCATGGACGAGCCCGAACTGAAGATCATCGACGTCTTCATCTGCAAGCTGCGCAAGAAGCTGGCGCTGGCCTGCGGCGGCGAAAATTATATCGAGACGGTCTGGGGCCGCGGCTATGTGCTGCGCGACATCGACGACGACGGCAACGAAGTCCGCCGCGTCGCCTGACGCCATCTAACCGAACAACCGGGGGAACCGGCGCGGAGCGATCCGCGCCGGTTTTCCTTTGTCCGGCGCAAACGCATGCGGTCGTTCAGTGCCGTTTCCAGCTATCGCCCCGGGGAGAGACGCCGAGCGTGAGCCCCGGACGGCGCGCCGAGATGCGGGGCGCGGGGACGATCTGGAATTCCGCCTTGCTGTCGGTGGTCGTCAAACCGTCGCCCTGCGCACCGCGCAGGCGTGCGGTGTCGATCGCCCGGTCGGTCTCGATGCCGAACCGCCGGTCCTGGACCCAGCGGACCGTTCCCGGCATCGGGTCGTGGCCGGGCAGGATTATCGTCATTCGCTCGCCGATCTGAAGCATATGCGGGCCCTGCCCGCCGATACCGGTCTTCGAGACATTGCGGATCGTGACGTCGAACCGGCCAAGCCGCGCACAGCAAAGCTCCGCCTTGACCAGACGCGACTGGCGCGGCTGGCGTTTGTCGGCGGCGGCCGGCGAGTCGGTCTCGGCCCCAGGATCTGGCATGGGCGACCTAATAGCTTCCGCCCGGTTCCCACTCCGGGGCGGTGACGATGGTCCCGTCCGCCGCATTAGCAGCGGAAGGTAAATTTTCGTTATAGATGTTCGGTCATATCTGGCGGGCGCGGGGCAATGGTCGGCCGCATGTCGGCTTTAGGGTGGGAGCTGCCCGTCATCTATTCCCGTTCGTGTCGAGCGAAGTCGAGACACCCATCGAGATGGCGCCTAGCCCGAGGGGCATCTCGACTTCGCTCGATGCGAACGAACAGGGGTCGGCCTAAACTGGCCGAAATCGGCCGAAAAACGACCGTCCCGCAACCCCTTAGTAAACGCGCGCCTTTGGCTTGATATATTCGACGTCGTCCGACAGCGTATATTCGTGGACCGGCCGGTAATCGAGCTTCACGCCGCCGCCCTTGCCGCCCCAGCCGTCGAACCAGCTGATCGTGTGCTTCATCCAGTTCGGATCGTCGCGGTTCGGGAAATCCTCGTGCGCATGGGCGCCGCGGCTTTCCTTGCGATTATACGCCGAATGCATCGTCACCGTCGCCTGCGCGATCAGATTGTCGAGCTCGAGCGTCTCGATCAGGTCGGTGTTCCAGATCAGGCTGCGGTCGGTGACGTGGACGTCGTTCATCCGCTGGTAGGTCTTGGCGAGCTTTTCCTTGCCTTCGGCCATCAGCTCGTCGGTGCGGAACACCGCGGCATGCTGCGACATGGCGCGCTGCATTTCGAGGCGGATTTCCGCCGTCGGAGAGCCACCATTGGCGTTGCGGAAATGATCGAGACGGCCGAGCGCAAGGTCGGCGCTGTCCTTCGGCAGCGCGGCCTGCGCGGCGCCGGGCTTGATCAGTTCCTTGAGGCGATGCCCGGTGGCGCGGCCGAAGACGACGAGGTCGATCAGGCTGTTCGAGCCGAGGCGGTTCGCGCCATGGACCGACACGCACGCGGCTTCGCCGACCGCGAACAGGCCGGGGACGACGGTATCGGGGCCGTCCTTGCCCAGCGTCACGACTTCGCCATGATAATTACACGGGATGCCGCCCATATTGTAATGCACCGTCGGCACGACCGGCAGCGGCTGGCGCGTCAGGTCGACACCGGCGAAAATCTTGCCGCTCTCGGTGATCCCCGGCAGGCGCTCGGCGAGCACGGCGGGATCGATATGGTCGAGGTGCAGGTAGATATGGTCGTTGTGCGGCCCGACGCCGCGGCCTTCGCGGATTTCGAGCGCCATCGAGCGCGACACGACGTCGCGCGATGCGAGGTCCTTCGCCGAGGGGGCATAGCGTTCCATGAACCGCTCGCCTTCGCTGTTCGTCAGGTAACCGCCCTCGCCGCGCGCGCCTTCGGTGATCAGCACGCCCGCGCCATAGATGCCGGTCGGGTGGAACTGGACGAATTCCATGTCCTGCAGCGGCAGGCCCGCGCGCAGCACCATGCCGCCGCCGTCGCCAGTGCAGGTGTGCGCCGAGGTCGCGGTGAAATAGCAGCGACCGTAGCCGCCGGTCGCGAGCACGACCGCCTGCGAACGGAAGCGGTGGATGCTGCCATCCTCCATGCACAGCGCAATCACGCCGCGGCACGCGCCGTCTTCCATGATCAGGTCGAGCGCGAAATATTCGATGAAGAAGTCCGCGTCATACTTCAGGCTCTGCTGATAGAGCGCATGGAGCATCGCATGGCCGGTACGGTCGGCGGCGGCGCAGGTGCGCTGCACCGGCGGGCCCTCGCCCATATTCTGCATATGGCCGCCGAACGGACGCTGATAGATCGTGCCGTCCTGATTGCGGCTGAAGGGCACGCCGGCATGTTCAAGTTCGTAGACCGCCGCCGGAGCCTCGCGGACCATATATTCGATCGCGTCCTGATCGCCGAGCCAGTCGGAGCCCTTGACGGTGTCGTACATGTGCCACTGCCAGTGATCGGGCGAATTGTTGCCCAGCGACGCGGCGATGCCGCCCTGCGCCGCGACGGTGTGGCTGCGCGTCGGGAACACCTTGGTGATGCACGCGGTCTTGAGGCCGGCTTCGGCGCTGCCCATCGTCGCGCGCAGGCCCGATCCGCCGGCGCCGACAACGACGGTGTCATAGATATGGTCGATGATCTTATACGCTTCGGTCATCTTACATTCCCCCCGGAGCGAGCCCGGCGGCGGGCGCAAGCACGATGCGGACGATCGCGAAGATGCCATAGGCGGCCCCGCCGATCGCGTAGAAATTGAGCAGGACGAGCGCGAGCAGGCGCGTCCCGTCGCCGTGGACATAATCCTCGATCAGCACCTGCAGGCCGAGGCGAAGGTGCCAGAAAACGCTGACCACCATCAGGATCAGCGCCAGCGCGACCGTCGGGTTCGACGCCCAGCGTACGACCGCGCCGTGGTCGGTCATCGGCAACCGCAGGAACGAGACGAAGAGGAAGCCGACGAGCAAGATGTTGCCGAGCGCGGTCAGGCGCTGCTGCAGCCAATGGTGCGAGCCATGGTGCGACGAGCCGAGCCCGCGCACCCGGCCGAGGCGCGTTCCGTTACCCATTAAGCGCCTCCTTGAAGATATAGAGCCAGGTCACCGCGGTCGCGAGCAGCGCGCCGAGGATGACGACGGTCGACCACAGCTTGTTGGTCTTGAGCTCGTAACCCGCGCCGGTGTCGAGGACGAGGTGGCGCAGACCCGAGAAAAGATGCTGGAAAAAGGCCCAGGTCAGCCCGATCAGCACGACCTTGCCAAGGATGTTGGTGATCTGATGAAAGGTGCCGGCTTCGGGGCTGGGGTCGTGCCAGACGCAGGCGATGAAGGCGGCATAGGCGTCGGGACCGGCGGCAAGCGCGCCGAGCCACCAGAGGAACATCAGCGCGCCGACGATCGCAAGACCGTCGCCGCTGACGCGGTGGAGGATCGAGGTGGCCATCGCGGGCCCCCATTTATACACCTGCAGGTGCGGGGCGCGCGGACGCGCACTCGGTTCGTTGCCAGCCATATCAGCCCTGTCCTGACTCTAAACGGTCGATGCGGTGCCGGTAAGCCCTCCAGCCACGATATGCAATTGCCTTAAGTCCATCTTGACGAGATTGGGGCGAAGACGGGCGGCTTTGGGGTGGGAAGCTGCCGCTTGTTAAGTCGTCATCCCGGGCTTGACCCGGGACCCGCCTTTCTTCTTTCGTCGCCGCATCAAAGAAAAGGCAGGCCCCGGGTCAAGCCCGGGGTGACGAAGAGGGACGTGTCCGCTTTTAGGCCGGAAGCTGCCATTGCTTCGCGCAGGAAAAAGGGCGGCACAGGGCCGCCCTTGGGGTCCCGCCTTGAGGGGGGATGACGCATATCCAAGCCACGCGCTGTCAGCGCGCGGGAAAAGGCATCACTTGATCTTGCCGCGGTTCGCGTAAAGCAGCGCGGCGATTACCGCCGCCGAGCCGATGCCGAGACCCGCCGCCGCCGCGGTTTTCCAGCCGCGCTTGCCCTTCGCGGCGTCCTTGTCGGCCGCTTCGGTGGCTTCGGCTGCCTCGCGCTGCTGCTGACGCTCGCGCGCGGCGCGGATCACTTCATTCTCTTCTTCCTCATCCTGCGGGGGAGGCGGCACCTGGTCGGTCATCGGGTCTTCTGTCCTTGTTGTCAGGCGAGCGCCTGATCAACAGGCACATAATCGGTTCCGATCGCTTCCGCTACGGCTTCGAACGTCACCTTACCATTCCAAACGTTCAAACCCTGCGCAAGATGCATGTCGCGCTTCAAAGCCTCTTTCCAGCCGAGGTCGGCGATGCGCAGCGCATGCGGCAGGGTCACGTTGTTGAGCGCATAAGTGCTGGTGCGCGCAACGCCGCCCGGCATGTTGGCGACCGCATAATGGACGATGCCGTCGACGACATAGGTCGGCTCGGCGTGCGTCGTCGCGTGGCTGGTTTCGAAACAGCCGCCCTGGTCGATCGCGACGTCGACGAGCACCGACCCGGCCTGCATCGTGCCGAGCATCTCGCGGCTGACCAGCTTCGGTGCCTCGGCACCGGGGATCAGCACCGCGCCGATGACGAGGTCGGCTTCGGCGACGCATTCGGCAAGGTTGGCGCGGTTCGAGAAGCGCGTCTTGGCGCGCGATTCGAAGAAGGTGCCGACGCGTTCGAGCACTTCGGGATCGCGGTCGAGGATGGTGACGTCGGCGCCGAGGCCGGCCGCCATCTGGGCCGCGTTGAAGCCGACGACGCCGCCGCCGATCACCGTGACCTTGCCCGGCGCGACGCCGGGAACGCCGCCGAGCAGGACGCCGCGGCCGCCATGTGCCTTTTCGAGCGCGGTCGCGCCGGCCTGGATCGACATGCGGCCCGCGACCTGGCTCATCGGCTTGAGAAGCGGCAGGCCGCCGTGCGGGCTAGTCACGGTTTCATAGGCGATGCACACCGCACCCGACTTCATCAGGTCGCGCGTCTGTTCGGGATCGGGCGCGAGGTGGAGATAGGTATAGAGGATCTGCCCTTCGCGGAGCATCGCGCGCTCGACCGCCTGCGGCTCCTTGACCTTCACGACCATTTCGCAAGTGGCGAAGATTTCCTCGGCGGTCTGGACGATCTCGGCGCCCGCTTCGACATAATAGCGGTCGTGCGCGCCGATGCCTGCGCCGGCGCCGGTCTGGACGAGCACGCGGTGGCCGTGGACGACGAGTTCGCGCGCGCTTTCGGGGGTCAGGCCGACGCGATATTCGTGGTTCTTGATTTCCTTGGGGGTGCCGATGATCATGCTTCGCTCTCCATTGCCAAGCCGCCGCTCGCGCACTGCCGCGATGCCGGCGACCTTATGGACGCGATATAGCAGAACCATGGTGCGAGGTGCTTGCATATCGTCGTTCGTTTCGCGACAAGGACGCACGATTTTTGCGCGTAATCGGCATTGGACGCACGATGATTGATCGAATCGACATAAAGCTCCTCAACTTGCTGCAACGGCACGGCCCGCGCCCCGCCGCCGAACTGGGCGAGGCAGTCGGCCTGTCCGCGTCGGCGTGCCATCGCCGCATCCGCGCGCTCGAAACCGCGGGAATCATCACCGGTTACGCCGCGCGGCTGGCGCCGGACCGCATCGGGCTCGGCCTCGACGTGTTCGTCGACATCAGCCTGACGTCACAGAGCGAGGAGGCGCTCAACGCGTTCGAAAGCGCGGTTAAAAGTTATGACGAGATCCTTGAGTGCCAGCTCATGTCGGGCGCGTCGGATTACCGGCTGCGTGTCGCGGCGCGCAGCGTCGCCGACTTCGACCGGCTGCACCGCCAATGCCTGTCGCGCCTGCCCGGCGTCGCCGCGATGCACAGCGCCTTTACCCTGCGGACGATCAAGGCGTTCGAGGGCTATCCGGTGCGCGCGCCCGACGGGCGATAAGCGAAAAATAGCGCGGTTGGTTAACGGCGAATTTACCCGGTCCGCAGCATATCCCGGTTACGAGTTTCGCGGACCAATGCGGGCGGCAGATCCGCGCCTCCGCGCGCGATCGACGAGGGCACGGGATATGGTGAAGGAAAATCCGATTCATAAGCAGCAGATCGACCCCGTTTTGATGGTCGAACGCTTCCCCTTCTACGATCTCGACGGAAGGCTCGCCGCCGATGCCATGGAAATCCACGGCATCATCGCCGGGCGCGAAGAAAGCATCGCGCGCGCCTATTGGGACAGCTTCAACGCCCTGCCGAGTATCGAGCGCAAGGTCGAGGGCGAGCTTCTCCATTCCTATATCAAGGGCAGCACCCGCCACACCGAGGCGAAATATCGCGATGCCGCCGGTCAGGAAGTGGCGACGATCGCTTGCCAGAACACGCATATGGCGCGGCGCGTCAAACTGCCGCTCGCATCGGTGCTGTCGTGCATGGCCGAGAGCCAGCGCCTGACGATCGAATATGTGGTGGCGGCGTGCGGCGGCGATGCCGAACGCATCGTCCGGCTGACCAGCGCGATCAACCGCCTCGGCCTGCTCGAATATGACGTAATGCAGCGTTATGCGAAAAAGCTCGACCGCGCCGTGATATCGGCCGAACGTCAGTCGCTCGCGGGCGATTTCGACCGTTCGATCGCCTCGCTGGTCCAGGACACCGACGGGGTGCGTCAGCAGCTCGCCAAGCAGGCCGCATCGGCCGACCACGCCGCAAAGGACATGATCGCCAAGACCAGCGAAGTCGCCGCAGCATCCGAACAATCGGCGATGGCGATGCGCGAAGCGGCATCGACTGCTGCGGGGCTGATCCGCGCGATCGAGGATGCGCGGAGCGAGGTCGAGGCATCGGCGAGCGTCGCGACGCGCGCCTCCGAACAGGCGGGCGAAGCGGTGGCGATGTCCGAAACGCTGTCGCACCATGCCCAGTCGATCGAATCGATCCTCGGCCTGATCCGCGAGATCGCGGGCCAGACCAACCTGCTGGCGCTCAACGCGACGATCGAAGCAGCGCGCGCCGGCGAATCGGGCCGCGGCTTTGCCGTCGTCGCGCAGGAGGTCAAAAGCCTCGCCAATGAAACCGCACGCGCGACCGACGATATTGCGGGCAAGATCACCGCGATCCAGCAGGCGACGCGCGGGTCGGTCAGCGCCAACCAGTCGATCCAGGCGACGATCGTCGAGGTCCAGCAATCGGCGCGGCGCATCCAGCACGCGATGGACGCGCAGGCGCAGACGGTCACCTCGATCACTGCGGCGGTCGATGAAACCGCGCTCGCCGCCGACAGCATGTCGTCGACGATCGCCAGCATCCGCAACGATTCGGGGATGGTCGCGAGCGAGATCAGCGTGCTCAGCAACGAATTCGCCAAAATGGGCGCGCGGCTCCAGTCGCTCGAACAGGCGGCAAGCGAGTTCAGCCGCAGGGTGGCGTAACGCCCCCTGCCGTGATCCCCGGCGAAAGCCGGGGCCCATCGCGGGTCAGGGCTGGGCCCCGGCTTTCGCCGGGGATCACACTCTAGCATAGCCCCCGCAGGGCCTCTATGGCGGAGCCATGCAGACCCATATCCTGATTACCGGCGCCAGCCGCGGTATCGGCGCCGCGATCGTCGACGCGCTGGCCAGCGATAAAACGAAGGTTGTCGCGCTGTCGAGCGCCGACGGCGACCTTGGCGATCCCGCGGTTCCCGAACGGCTGTGGCAGCAGAGCCTCGGCCGGCTGGACGGGCGGATCGACGTGCTCGTCAACAATGCCGGGGTGTTCGAAGACAATGTGCTGGACGCCGGCGACGCCGACTGGCTCGCGAACTGGAACCGGACGCTGCAGATCAACCTGACCGCGAGCGCGCAGCTCTGTCGCCGCGCCGTACTGCACTGGCAGCAGCGCAATGCCGCGGGCCGCATCGTCAACATCGCGAGCCGCGCCGCGCATCGCGGCGACAGCCCGGCGCATTGGCATTATGCGGCGTCGAAGGCGGGCATGGTCGCGATGACCAAGACGATCGCGCGCGGCTATGCCAAGGACGGCATCCTCGCCTTTGCCATTTGCCCCGGCTTCACGCTGACCCGGATGGCCGAAGAGCATCTGGCGGGCGAAGGCGGTGCGGACCTGCTCGCCGAGATTCCGCTCGGCCGCGTCGCCACGCCGGAGGAGATCGGCGAAATGGCGCGCTGGTGCGCACTCGACGCGCCGCCGTCGATGACCGGCGCGGTGCTCGATGCCAATGGCGCCAGCTATGTGCGCTAGACGATGAGCTGGCTCGTCTCCCTCCCCTGCACGCGCGACGAGGCCGAAGCGCTGTCGGGCGAAATCCCCGAACTCGATGTGCTGCCCGAAGCCCCCGTCGTGGTGACGCGCGAGATCGACGAGGACGCTGGGCTGTGGCAGCTCGACGCCTATATGGACGACAAGCCGGGCGCGGCGCTGCTCAAATTGCTGCAGTCGTTCGTGCCGAGTGCGAAGGGCGTCAAACCCGCGGTGAGCGAGCTACCCGAAGAGGATTGGGTGACGCTGAGCCAGCAGGGGCTCGAACCCGTGCAGGCCGGCCGCTTCTTCGTTCATACCAGCAGCCACGCCGATCGCGTTCCGCCTGACACCATTTCATTCCTGATCGACGCGAGCCAGGCGTTCGGCACCGGCGGGCACGACACGACCGCGGGCTGCCTCGCGATGCTCGACCGGCTCGCGCGCGCCGGCGCAAGCCCGCGCAACATCGCCGACATCGGTACCGGGACCGGCCTGCTCGCCTTTGCCGCGATGGCGCTGTGGCCGCGCGCCAAGACGATCGGATCGGACATCGACCCCGCGAGCATCCTCGTCACCCGCGACAATGCCGCAATTAACGGCGTGCCGCTCGGCCGCGGCGGCGGACGCCTCGCGCTCGCGGTCGCGCCGGGAACCGACCATCCGGCGATCCGCCACCGCGCGCCCTACGATCTGGTCGTCGCCAACATCCTTGCGGGACCGCTGATCACACTGGCGCCCGATATCGCCGCCGCGACCGCTCCGGGCGGCCGTGCCATCCTCGCCGGGCTGATCGCGCGGCAGATGGAGCCGGTGCTCGCCGCCTATCGTGCGCAGGGCTTTCGCCTCGCCGCGCGCGGCGGCAGCGCCGAATGGCCGTGCCTGTTGCTGGTCAAGCGGCGGCGCTATGGCTGGCGGCGCAAGGAACGCGCGCGACACCGCGCGAGCCCGTCGGATGCGAGCTTCGGGAGCTGGTAAAGCAGCTAGGCTTTCGCCGCCGCATAGTCCTGCGTGCCGCGCGTGATCACCTCGTCGCCGGGCAGGATGTCGGCGATCGGGATCGGCGGTAGCGCGGCGTTTTCGACATAGAGCGGCGCCAAGTCGGTGTTGACCGTCGTGTCGAGAAGCTGGTCCAAGCTGTCGATGACGAAATAATTCTGCTGGAAATCGTCGATCCGGTAATCGGTGCGCATGACGCGCGCAAGGTCGAAACCGATGCGGTTCGGGCTGTCCGACTCGAGCGCGAAGATGCTCTCGGCATAGGAAGAGACGATGCCGGCGCCGTAGATACGCAGGCCGCCAGCTTCGCGGATCAAGCCGAATTCGACCGTATACCAGTAAAGGCGCGCGAGCTGCTTAAGCGCGTCGAATTTCAGGCTGCGCAGCCCGCCGAGGCCATAGGCAACCATATAGTCGGCAAACACCGGGTCGGCGAGCATCGGGACATGGCCGAACACGTCGTGGAAGACGTCGGGCTCCTGAAGATAATCGAGCTGTTCGGGGGTGCGGATGAAATTGCCCGCTGGAAAGCGCCGGTTCGCGAGATGGTCGAAAAAGACCTCGTCGGGCACCAGCCCCGGCACCGCCACGACCTGCCACCCCGTTGCATCGACGAGCCGCGCATTGAGTTCGCGATAATCGGGAATGCCGGGCTTTTCGAGCCGGAGGACGTCGATCCCGCGCAGGAAAGCGTCGGAGGCGCGCCCCGGCAACATGTCCGACTGGCGCGCGAAGAGGTGATCCCACATCGCATGTTCGTCGGGCGAAAAGGCATCCCAATTCTGCGGACAGGTCCAGTCCGGCGCGGAACCCGGCGGCGGCGTCTGATGGACGTGCGTATCAGGACTTTTCATCGACCCGGCACATAGCATGACAAGGTTTCAATTGAAACTTCTCCTGCCCGCCTCACTCCAGCGCGACGACCCCGGTCGCCAGCCGGTCGACCTCCGCCCGGTCATGGCTGACATAGAGGATCGGCAGCTTGAGCTCGTCGCGAATCCGTTCGATCACCGCCATGATCTCGCCGCGCCGCGCCGCATCGAGCGACGACAAAGGTTCGTCCATCAGCAGGCATTCGGGGCCGCTGAGCAACGCGCGGCCGATCGCAACGCGCTGCGCCTCGCCGCCCGACAGGCTCGCGGGCCAGCGCCCGAGCAGGTGACCGATGCCGAGGAAGTCGACCGCTTCGTCGAGGCCCATCCAGCGCGCGGCGGGGTCGGCAAGGTCGTGGCCGTACAGCAGATTGGCGCGCACCCGGCGATGCGGGAACAGGCGGCCGTCCTGAAACACATAACCGATTCGCCGCGCTTCGGGCGGCAGGTCGACGCCGCCCCCGAACAGCGTTCGCGCGCCGACGCGGATATGCCCGCGGTCGGGGCACAGCAGCCCGGCGACCATGTTGAGAATGCTCGTCTTGCCCACCCCCGACGGGCCGAACAGTGCGGTCAGCCCCGGACCGGCGGTAAAGCGCGCCGCGATGACCCGGTCGCCGAGCCGCCGTTCGATGTCGATATCAATCGCCATGCGGCCGCCTGCCTGCGTGCGTTCGCCGCACCAGCCATTCGGAGAGCACCAGCGCGCCGAGCGATAGCGCGACCGAGAGCAGCGCCAGCCGCGTGACCATCGCCTCCGCCCCCGGCACCTGCAACGCCGAATAGATGGCGAGCGGCAGCGTCCGCGTTTCGCCCGGAATGTTCGATACGAAGGTGATCGTCGCCCCGAACTCGCCGATCGAGCGCGCGAAGCCGAGCACGAGCGCGGCGAGCACGCCGGGCAGCGCGAGCGGCAGGCTGACCGTGCGGAAGGCATGCCAGCGGCCGGCGCCGAGCGTCCGCGCCGCGCCCTCCAATCGCCGGTCGATGCCCTCGATCGACAGCCGCATCGCGCGCACCATCAGCGGCAGCGCCATGATCGCCGCGGCGAGCGCGGCACCGGTCCAGCGGAACATCAGGCTGACCCCGAACCAGCTTTCAAGCCAGCGCCCGGCCGGCCCCAGCGGCCCGAAGGCGATGAGCAGCAACCAGCCGGTGACCACGGGCGGCAGTACGAGCGGCAAATGGACGAGCCCGTCGAGCAGCACACGCCCCGGAAAGCGCTTCCGCGCCAGCACCCAGGCGAGTGCGAAGGCGACCGGCAGCGTGACGAGCACCGCCGCGCCGCCGACCTTCAGCGACAGCGCTACGATGCTCCATTCCTCGGCGGAGAGCATCAGGGCGTCGAAAATCCGTGGCGCGCAAAAATGGCGCGCGCCTGTTTCGACAGCAGGAAGGCGCGGAAACCGGCCGCGTCTTTGTGCCGGGATGCCTTGAGCACCGCGACCGGATAGCGGATCGGCGGGTGGCTCGCCGCGGGGAAGGTACCGACGACGCGCACCGCGCGTGACGCTTTCGCATCGGTCGCATAGACGATGCCGAGCGGCGCGGCGCCGCGTTCGACGAGCGCCATCGCGGCGCGGACATTTTCGGCCGGCGCGACCCGAGCCGCGACGCCGGTCCACACGCCGAGATGGATCAGGGCAGCCTTCGCATATTTGCCGGCCGGGACGGCATCGGGATCGGCGAGCGCGAGACGGCCGCTGCCGAGGGCGCGGGCCAGCGGGAAACCGCGCGCGGGCGTGAGCCGGACCGCACTCGCCGCCGGGGCGATGAGCACCAGCCGGTTGCCCAGCAATGTCGTGCGCGTCCCCCGGCGCAGCAGCCCCGCCTTCGCGACCGCGTCCATCCATTCCTCGTCGGCCGACAGGAACAGGTCGGCGGGGGCGCCGGCGATCACCTGCCGCGCGAGCGCCGACGAGGCGGCGAACGACAGCACGGGTTTGGGGTGCCCCTTCGCCACCCATGCATCGGCCGCTTCGGTCAGCGATTCCTGCAGGCTGGCGGCGGCCAGCACCACCGGACCGCGATCGGCCGCCAGCGTAGCGGGTGCGAACAAAAGCGCGGCAAGAACGAGGCAAAGCTGGCGGAGAAGACGGATCATCGGACCGCTATATACGGCCGGATAGGTCACGCCAAGGCACGAACGCCGAGCCAGCGCGCGAGCCGCGGCAGCCGGGGTATCACCAGCCAATCGACGATCCACAGCAGGATCAGCGACGCCGCGAGTAGCGGTAACAGCCCTGCAAGCAACAGGATGATCGCCGCCACACCGCGCAATCGCGCCGGATCGCGCGGTAGCGGCGGCGCGCCGAGCGCCGCTTCCGGCTTGCGCCGCCGCCAAAGCAGGAAACCCGAAATCGCGAGCGTCACCAGCGCGAGCGCCGTGGCCACCCCGATCAACTGGCTGACCATCCCGAACAGCGCGCCCTCGTGCCAGGCGATGCCGATGCCGACGATACGGTCGATGACATGCTTGTCGGCGAAACCCGATCGCGACACCTCGATGCCCGTTGCGGGGTCATAGCCGACCTTGCGCACCAGCGGCCGGTTCTGCGTCTGCGTCGTCAGCGTCCACACATCGCCGTTCGGCGGCCCGAACAGGTTCGGCGCGCCGGGCGGCTGGACGATCACCGGCGGCGGCAGCGCCTCGCTCCGCGCGCGCAACACGATGGTGGCGAGCGGGACGCCGGCCGGCGCGGCGGCAGGCGCGGCCATCGCCATGGCGCGATGATCGTGCGCGGCATGCGGATCCGCGCCGCCCTTCCAGTCCGGTGCCCCCGCTACCCAGCCCATTTCGGCGCGCACGGTCCGGAAGCCGCTCGCCCAGACGTCGGTCCACGGCAAGGCGGTGAGGAGCAGGACCAGCGCGAGACCCGAGACCCAGAAGCCGGTCACCGCGTGAAGATCGCGCAAGGCCGCGCGGCCGCCGAGCGACAGGCGCGGCCAGACCACCCCCGCCGCCCCGCGCCCGCGCGGCCACCAAAGGTAGAGGCCGGTCAGGATCATCACGATCGCCCAGCTCGCCGCGAGTTCGACGAGCAGGCCGCCGGCGCGCCCGATCAGCAGACTCGAATGGATGCGCGCGAGCCAGGCCGAGATGCGCGCGTCGGGATCGGCGGCGCCGACGACGCGCCCGCGCGGCGACACCGCGACGTCGCGCATGCCGCCGCCCGGCAGGGCGAGATGGACGACCGCCGCATCGCCCGGCGCTGCGGGGATGCGGTAATAGTGAAAACTGGCGCCCGGATAGGTGGCCAGCGCCGCCGCGACCTGCGCGTCGGCGTCGACGCGCTCGGCCGCCGGCAGCCCGCGCCAGCCGCGTTCCTGCCATCGGTCGAGCTGCGGCTTGAACAGATAGGCGGCGCCGGTCAGCGACAGCAGAAGGACGAAGGGGATGACGAACAGCCCGGCATAGAAATGCCAGCGCCAGATCGTCCGATAGAGCGGCGCGGTCTTGATGTCGGTCATCCCCCGCCCCTCTCAGAAACGCGCGCGAAGGCCGGCCGACACGGCGCGGCGTTCGACCGGATAATAGATGGCCGACGTATCGGTCACCGCGATCGCGGCGCTGATATCGCCGATCGCCTTCTTGCCGGTGACGTTGCGGACATCGACGAAGGCGTCGATGCGCTCGGCCAGACGCGCGCCGCCGGTGATCCCGATCAACGCATAGCCGGGCGTCCGCACCGCGTTACCGTAATCGGCGAATGGCCCCTGCGGCACCCATTCGAAATTGGGTGCGATATGCAGATTGTCGCTGCCGAGCCGCAATTCGGCGCGGTAGACGTGGCGCGGCACGACCGGCAGGCGGTTGTCGCCATATTGGGCATCATCGCGGAAGCGGAAATTGCTGTAGGCATAGACCTGCCGCAGCCGCAGCCAGCCGGTCGGCGCGAGTTCGAGCGCCGCTTCGATCCCTTCGTGCCGCGTCTTACCGGCGTTGAAGGTCGAGGCGGGAATATCGGCGCCGACCGTATATTGCAGCAACTCGCCCCCGATGTCGGCGCGGTAGAAGGACAGGTCCCAGCTCGCGATACCCGACTGGCCGCGCGTGCCGATCTCGGCCGTCCACGCGCGTTGCGGATCGAGCGGAACGAAGGCCGACACTTGCGCGAGTTCGATGAACCCGGGAAATTCGACCGAGCGGCTGTAGTTGGCGTAGAATTGCATCGCCGGCGCCGGTTCGAACAGCACCCCCGCCTTGGGGGAGAAAGCATCGAAATCGGCGCGGCCGCCGCGATCGACCGGGCCATTGTTGAACACCTCATGCTGGCGGCGCATCCCGTCGGCATAGATACCGCCCGCGATCAGCGTCAGCGTCTCGACCGGCCGCAGCCGCACTTCGCCGTACAGCGTCGCGGTGCGCGCATCCTGCGTGGCGTCGAAGGTCTTCGCGCCGCGTTTGCCCGCCAGATTGAGGAAGCGCCGTGAAGCGACGTCGCCGACGCGCAATTCGCCGCCGAGCGTCGCCTCGACCGGACCGCCCGCATAATCGAAGCGGAAGAAGGCGCCGCGATCGACGCTCTTCTGGTCGATGAGCTGATAGATGGGATGATGCAGCGCCTTCGCATTGACGAAAGCGCCGACGTCGAGTTTCACCGCACCGAAATCGAAGCTGGTGCGGTTCTGGAGACGCAGCGAATCGATATCGCGCGCCTGATCGCCCGCGACCGCCGCCGCGTTGGCCCGGCGCGGCGCGCTCAGCGCGTCGTCCCAGGTCAGCGCGCCGGGCAGGTCCTGCCGGATGCGGTTGAAGCTCGCGTAGAAGCGGGTCGCAACCATGTCGCTGAATTTCAGCCCGACATTGCCGTGGAAGCGGACGCTCCGGCGCTTTGCATGGTCGCGGTCGCCGTCCGAGGTGTCGGCGCTGATCGCCCCCCATGCCTCGACCTGCGGCCCCGCCACGCCCGCGGCGACGAGCCCGCGCCAGCTATCGAAACTGCCCACGTCGGCGCGCAGGTATACTCCCTCGGCGCTGCGGCCGGTCGGGGTCACCCCATTGATGGCGCCGCCCAAGGTGCCCGACCCGAAGCGCAATGCGTTGGCGCCGCGATAGACTTCGAGATGGTCGAAGAAGATCGGTTCGAGTTCCTGAAAATCGCCATTGTCGTCGGCGAGGTTGATCGGAATCCCGTCCTGCAGCAGCGTCAGCCCGCGCATATGATAGCCGCGCGACAGCCCCGACCCGCGGATCGAGATCCGCACCTCCTGCCCGAAACGCGGCTGGAGATAGACACCGGGCGAAAAGGCGAGCGCGTCGCGCAGCGATACGACCGCCTTGTCGGCATAATCTTCGTGCGCGACGATATCGGTGCCGCCGGGCGTGCGCGCGGCGCGCCCTTCGGCGGCGTCGGTCGCGGTCGGCGCGGTGACGATGATGGTGGCGTCGGCCTCCTCGGCACGGACGGGCGCGGCGGCAAGACAGGTGGCGAGCGCGAGCAAGGGCGCCGCGCAATATGCAGAATATTTCATCGGAAAATCTTCCCCGGATACAGGCATGGAACCGCACCGCGCTTCGCGCGCGGGCGGCATTTCAGGCTGGATCAGGCGAAGGCGGGTGGTCCGGTACTCGGCGGCAGCGGCGAGGCGATGCCAGGGGCAAAGCCGAGCGAAGCCAGCGCGACGGGCGCCGGTTCGGCAAGTATCGGTGCCGCGGGCAGCACCGGCAGATCGGGAACGATCGGTGCGGCGGCGAGCGCGCCCCATGGGCAATGCTGCTGCCCCTCGCCCGCCTGATGGTCACCCAGTTTTTCGATCGGGATCGTC
The DNA here is from genome assembly GCF_001307295.1 of Sphingopyxis macrogoltabida. Lineage (NCBI taxonomy): Bacteria > Pseudomonadati > Pseudomonadota > Alphaproteobacteria > Sphingomonadales > Sphingopyxidaceae > Sphingopyxis > Sphingopyxis macrogoltabida. The sequence continues at coordinate 3,686,164 of NZ_CP012700.1, forward strand.
ACGGTTGCGCCGGGATTGGCGGGATCCGAACAGACGCGGACGGTGATCGACCCGCCGGCATCGCTTTCGATCATCCAGCCCGGTGCGACGAGCACCCGCGCGGCGAGCGCGAGCAGCAGCGGCAGCAGCAAGAGGATGCCGGGACGGCGAAAGGCGGCGAGCAGACTCACGCGGCGGCTCCTATGCGCGCCGCCCGGGCGTGGCAAGTCGCTATTCGGCCGGTGTCTCGTCGGTCTTCTTGCCGGTGCGCGTCCATGGGTAGAGGAACTGGCCCCAATAGTTTTTCGGGACATCCTCGGGGATGCCGTAATTTTCGGGCCAGCGGTCCTTCGGCAGATGGAAGGTGCCAAAGAGCTTGTCGATCCACGGGAAGTGGATCGCGAAATTGACGTCGAACGCCTCGCGCTCGAGCCCGTGATGCCAGTGGTGAAAGCGCGGCGTCGCGATCCAGTGGCCGAGGCGGTTGAAATTGCCCCCGACATTGGCGTGGAGCAGCGACGACCAGACATAGACGAAGCCGATATAGGCCTGCATCACCGACGGGCTGAAGCCGAGGGTGAACAGCGGCAGCGAGGTGATCGAACGCAAAAGGATGATCTCGACGAAATGCATCCGCGACCCTGCGAGCCAGTCCATCGACTTCGCGCTGTGATGCACCGCGTGGAAACCCCAGAGGAAGGGGTAGCGATGGAAGGTGCGGTGGAAGAAATATTGCGCCACGTCCGACGCGACGAGCACGATCGCGAACTGGACGATCCAGGGCAATGAGGCGACCGCGGTGCGGAACGCCTGCCAGTTCGACGTATGTTCGTTGATGATCGTCGAGGGCGCGAGCGCAAGGAAGCCGAGCACCTGTACGAACATCGTGCTGACGAGATAATAGAAGAGGTCCTCGCGCCATTCGGTGCGGAACAGGCGCTGCGTCCGGCGATGCGGAAAGGCGCGCTCCAATGGCGCGAACATGAAGCCTGTGACGAGCAGGTTCACGACGAAAAAGTCGAGCCCGAAGAAAATGCCCCAGTCGCGCGTCTCCTGCGGCTGGACGTTCGAGCCGCCGACGAGGATTGCCGCCAGTCCGATCATCAGCGCGGTCAGGCCGAGCACCTTGCGCGGCCGCAGCAGCAGGCTGAGCAGGGAGAGGCCATAGCTGACGAGCAGCACCGCATGAACAAGGCCGCGAAATCCGCCCCAATCCTTGATGATCGCCAGCTCGGGGGTTGCGAACCAGTCGGGAAAGCGCAGCGCAACGACCATGAAAAAACCGGCGATTGCGAACAGCAGCCCGAAAAAGCCCGACAGCCAGCCGCTGCCGAAGCGGCGCACCTCGGTATGCGATTCGAGATCGCGCATCAGCTTCTGAAGATAGTCACGCTTTGCCATGTGGCCCCTTCACAGCATATTGGCCGCGCCGTCTGTGACGATGCGCACCGTTCAGTCTCAGCCTCTCACTCGTCATGCCGGGCTTGACCCGGCACCCGCCTTCACTCCTGCAAGAAAGGCGGGCCCCGGATCAAGTCCGGGGTGACGGGATAGCGTTACTTACCCAGCCGCCGCGACAATCTCCGCCCATTCACTCTCGTCGATCACGCGGATGCCGAGCGCGCTTGCCTGCTTGAGCTTCGACCCCGCGCCGGGCCCCGCGACGACGAGGTCGGTCTTCGCGCTCACCGATCCCGCCGCCTTGGCGCCCAGCGCCTCGGCCTGCGCCTTTGCTTCGTCGCGACTCATCGTTTCGAGCTTGCCGGTGAACACCACCGTCATTCCCGAAACCTCGCTTTCTCGCGTCTCCACCACATAAGGCGGCGGCGACACTTCGGAGAGGAGATCGTCCCACAGGGCGCGATTATGCGGCTCGTGGAAGAAATCGCCCAGCGCTTCGGCGACCGCGGGCCCGATCCCGTCGGCGCGAACGTCGAGGATCGCCTTGATCGCCTCCATCTTGCGCGCGACGAACTTGCCGTCGGACTCGCCTTCGGCCTGCGGATTCGCGTCGAGATACGCCTGAATTTCAGCGGCTTTCCCCGGAAGAACCGCGATATCGCCCAGCCCCTTGAGCAGGTCGCGCGCGGTCACCGCGCCGACATGGCGGATCCCGAGCCCGAACAGCAGCCGCGCCGCGTCGGGTTGCCGTTTCACCTCGATCGCGGCGAAAAGGTTGTCGACCGACTTTTCCTTCCACCCCTCGCGTCCGAGCAGTTCGGCGCGGTGGTTCCTGAGACGGAAGATATCGGCGGGTCCCTTGTCGAGCCAGCCAAGCTCAAGAAACTCCGCGATACTCTTTTCGCCGAGCCCCTCGATATCGAGCGCGCCGCGGCTGACGAAATGGCGGAGGCGTTCGAACTTCTGCGCGTTGCAGATCAGGCCGCCGGTGCAGCGGACGTCGACCTCGCCTTCCTCGGCGACGGCTTCGCTGCCGCAGACGGGGCAATGGTCAGGGAAAATGTAAGGCGCGCGATCCTCGTCGCGGGTCAGATTTTCGACCACCTGCGGGATGACGTCGCCGGCGCGCTGGACGACGACGCGGTCGCCCGGCCGCACGCCGAGTCGCCCGATCTCGTCGCGGTTGTGCAGCGTGACGTTCGAGACGACGACACCGCCGACGGTGACGGGGACGAGCCGTCCGACCGGGGTCAGCTTGCCGGTGCGGCCGACCTGGATGTCGATGGCTTCGAGCGTCGTCTGCGCGCGTTCGGCGGGGAATTTATGCGCAATGGCCCAGCGCGGCGCCTTGGCCACGAAGCCGAGGCGTGCCTGCCAGTCGAGCCTGTCGATCTTGTAGACGACACCGTCGATATCATAGGGCAGCTCGGCGCGCTCGGCCTCGATCAGCGCATAATGGGCGAGCACATCCTCGACCGCCTCGAAGCGCCCGAGCAGCGGCGACACGGGCACGCCCCAGCTTTCGATCCGCTTCATCATCGCAAATTGCGTCGTCTCGGGAACGTCGCTCACCTCGCCCCAGCCGTGCGCGAGGAAACGCAGCGGGCGCGCGGCGGTGATGCCGGCGTCCTTCTGGCGCAGCGATCCGGCGGCGGCGTTGCGCGGATTGGCGAACTGGCGCGCCTTTTTGGGGTCGTCGGCCTCGGCGAGCAGCCGCGCATTGAGCGCGGTGAAATCGGCCTTCGCCATGTAAACTTCGCCGCGGATCTCGAAGACGTCGGGAACCGCGCCGGCAAGCTGCTGCGGGATGTCGGCGATGGTGCGGACATTGGGCGTAACGTCCTCGCCGACGCTGCCGTCGCCGCGCGTCGCGGCCTGCACGAGCTTGCCCTTTTCGTAACGTAGCGAACAGGACAGGCCGTCGATCTTGTCCTCGGCGGTCAGCGCGACGATGTCGCCCTCGCCGAGATTGAGGAAGCGCCGCACGCGCGCCGCGAATTCCTCGACATCCTCGCCGCTGAACGCATTGTCGAGGCTCATCATCCGCTGCGCATGCGTCACTTTTGCCAGCGGCGAAGCCTCGACCGCGGCGCCGATCTGGTTGTTCGGGCTGTCGGCGCGGATCAGGTTCGGGAAGGCCGCTTCGAGTTCGTTGTTTCGGCGGACAAGCGCGTCATAGTCGGCATCCGAAATTTCGGGCGCGTCCTCGGCATGATAAAGCTTGCTGTGACGGGCGATGGTCTTCGCCAGCCGCATCAGTTCGTTGGCGGCATCGGCTTCGGTCAGCGATTCAATCTCGGTCATGCACGGGCTTTTGCCACCGGCTTGAACTCGGCGCGAGTACCAAATCCTGCAATCAGCGGACGCCCCCTTTTGATCGCATCCTGCACTGCTGGCAGGTTCAGCGACGCAGCATGCGCCTCCTGTGTCTCCCAGATTTCGACGATCCAGATCGCGTCGGGGTTCGTACTGTCCTCGCCGATCAGATAGCCCATATTGCCGGGCATCGATCCCGTTCCTTCGGACAGGATTGCGATCAGCGCCGCGCGCTGCCCCGGCTGCGCCATCATCTGGCCGATCAGGCCATATTCGGGAACAACTTCTTCCATTTGCGCCTCCAGCGCCTTCAATTGTCCCGCCGGCAACAACATCGTCGCCATCGCCACCAGCGCCGCGATATGTTCGCGCCGGTTCATCACCGCGCGATCACCAGCACATGCACCTCGCGGCGGGTGCGAAAGCCGAGCGATTCATAGAGCGCGATCGCCCCCTTATTGTCGGCGTAGCTGTGCAGGAAGGGTTGCTCACTGCGCCGGACCATAGCGCGCATGACATGGCCGATCAGCGCCCGCGCCAGCCCGCGGCCGCGGCAATCCTCCCATGTCGACACGCCGCTGACCTCCGCCATGCCCGGCACGAGGATGCGCTGCCCCGCCATCGCGAGCAGGCGGCCCTCTTCGCGGATGCCGAAGAACGGACCGTAACGATGCGTCGCCGGACCCCATGGACCGGGCTTGGCATGTTCAGCCAGCGTCGCCATTTCGGCCGCATCATCCTCGCCGAGCGGCAGAATATCGGGTTCGCCGGCGCGCGGTACCGGCGGCGCGCCTTCGGCGACCATCTGCGCGAGCACGGCGCGCTTTACCTCGCGCATCCCGGGCGGCACGGACGCCGGCTCGCCCTCGACGATCCAAAGTTCGCCCTCGTCGGGCACCAGCGCGGCAAGCGCCGCCTGCGCCCCAGCGCCCGTATCGGCCGCGACGCCGAAAACGCCGTAACCGCGATCGATCCTGAGCGCGCGATCATCGCCCTCGGCAAGATGCGCCTGCCGCCCCGTCAGCATACTCCAGATCGGCCGGTCGAGGGGGTGCCCGCTCACGCGGCGACCTCCAGCAACCGTTCGGCCTGCGCGCGCGCTTCGTCGGTGACTTCGGCGCCCGACAGCATGCGCGCGATTTCTTCGCGGCGGCCGGCGTCGTCGAGCGCGCGGACGCTGGTGCGGGTGACCGTCCCTTCGCTCGACTTGGCGATGATGAAATGCGCGGCGCCTTTCGCCGCGACCTGCGGGCTGTGCGTCACGGCGAGCAATTGCTTCCCCGCGCCCCCTCCCGTTCCCTTGGCCAGCCGCGCCAGCCGCTCGCCGATCGCGCTCGCCACCGCGCCGCCGACGCCGCGGTCGATTTCGTCGAAGATGATCGTGTCAGCGCCGCCCTCTTCGGCGAGCGCGACCTTGAGCGCGAGGATGAAGCGCGAAAGCTCGCCGCCCGACGCGATCTTGGCGAGCGGCGCAAAGGGCGCGCCGGGGTTGGTCGAGATGAGGAATTCGACGCGGTCCATTCCGGCCTCGCCCCAGCGTTCCGCGGGCAGACGCTCGACGAGCGTCCGGAAACGCGCCGCGTCGAGCTTCAACGGCACCAGTTCGCCCGCCACCGCCGCGTCGAGCCGCGCCGCCGCTTTCGTGCGCAGGTCGGACAGTGCGGTCGCGGCATGGGTGTAGGCGGCGGCCGTCTCTGCCACCGCCGCTTCGAGCTTCGCGAGCCCGGCGCTGCCGCCCTCGATCGCATCGAGCCGCGCGGCGAGGTCGCTGGTCAACGCCGCAAGATCGTCGGGCTGGACATTGTGTTTGCGCGCCATCGCGCGCAGTTCGAACAGGCGCGTCTCGGTCGCTTCGAGCCGCTCGGGGTCATATTCCATCGCGCGCGCCGCTTCGTGCAGCTTCGTCTCGGCCTCGTCGGCCTCGATGATCGCGCGGTCGAGCCCGGCAAGCGCCTCGGCGAGCAGCGGATGATCGCCCGCAAGCCGGTCGAGCCGCCGCGCCGCGCCGCGCAGCAGCGCCGGGCCGCTTTCGCTTCCCTCGAAGGCTTCCATGATCGCGCCGAGGTCGCCGGCCAGCCGTTCGCCCTTCTGCATCGCGGCGCGCGCTTCGGCGAGTTCGGCTTCCTCTCCCGGTTGCGGACCGAGCGCCTGTAATTCGGTAACGCAATGCGCGAGCCATTCGCGATCGCGTTCGGCTTCGAGGATGGCGGCGCGCGCGGCGGCGAGTTTCGCTTCGGCGGCGCGCCACGCGGCATGCGCCGACGCCACCGCCGCCGTATCGGCGCGCGCATAGGTATCGAGCAGGGCCCGGTGCCCGGCGGGCGCCAGCAGGCCGCGGTCGTCGTGCTGGCCATGGATCTCGACCAGATGGGTGCCGATTTCGCGGAGCAGCGCCGCCGAACAGGGCTGGTCGTTGAGGAAGGCGCGGCTGCCGCCGTCGGCCTTCAGCGTGCGGCGTATCAGCAGCGGTTCGCCCGCTTCGAGCGCGATTTCGTTCGCGGCGAGCAGGTCGGCAAGCGACGTGCCCGGCGCGGGCGGTGCGAAGCTTGCCGTCACCTGTGCCTGATTGCTGCCCTGCCGAACCAGCGCGCTGTCGGCACGCATGCCGAGCGCGAGGCCGAGCGCATCGAGCAGGATCGACTTGCCCGCCCCGGTCTCGCCGGTCAGCACGCCGAGCCCCGCCTCGAAATCGAGGTCGAGCCGCTCGATCAGCACGATATTGGCGATGGACAGGGCGGTCAGCACAATGCGCCCCTTACATTAGAACAAAGCGCGAATCCACGCCGGCGCGAAATCAGGCGCTCGGCGCGTGCTTCTGCATCAGCTTGTACGCGCGCTCGTACCATTTGCTGCCCGGATAGTTGACGCCGAGCACCGCGGCCGATTTCTTGGCTTCCGCCGGGATGCCAAGCGCGAGATAGGATTCGGTCAGGCGATAAAGCGCCTCGGGCGCGTGGCTGGTCGTCTGATATTTGTCGATGACCTCGCGGAAGCGGATCGACGCGGCGAGCCAGTTCGAGCTGCGCTGATAGAAACGGCCGATCTCCATTTCCTTGCCGGCAAGGTGATCCTGCACGAGGTCGACCTTCAACCGCGCGTCGGCGGCATAGCGGCTGTCGGGATAGCGGCGGATGACCTCGCCCAGCGCGTTCGACGCCTGCTGGGTGATCTTCTGGTCGCGGGTCACATCGCTGATCTGCTCATAATAGCTGACGCCAATCAGATAATAGGCATAAGCCGCGTCCTTGTTGCCCGGATGGATGGCGAGGAAGCGCTGCGCAGATTCGATCGCCGGGGTATATTCGCGGTCCATATAATAGCTGAACGAGCTCATCAGCTGCGCCCGGCGCGCCCAGGGCGAATAGGGATGCTGGCGCTCGACCTCGTCGAACAGCGCGGCGGCAAGGCGATACTGGCGCCGTTCGAGCCGGTCCTGCGCGGCGCGGTAAAGCGTGTTGACGTCGCGCGCGACATAGCGCGTGTCCTTCTTGACCCCGCCACCCCCGGCACAGGCCGCCAGAGGCGAAATCAACAGGGCGGCGGCGAGCAGGCGCGTCATGGCGCGCGAAGAGGGACGCTGAGTCATGCGGGCGGTATAGCCACAGCGCGCATGAACGCAAAATAAATGATCGCCTGTGGACGCAGCTTTACGGCGCCTTGACGACACAGCCTTTCGGTGCGTCAGCGGGCGCGGGAATCCGGCGGGCGGTCTTGATCGTCACCATCGGTTCGAGCATCTGGCCCTGCATCACGCCTTCGCCCGCAGTCGGCGAGACCGGAGCCGCAAAAATCTTTTCGGCGACGTCGGCGCCGCCGACCAGCTCGCCGAACACCGCAAAGCCCGCATTGTCGCCGCTCTGCGCCGGATCGGCGTCGAAACCCGGGATATCGCTGAGCAGCAGGAAGAAATCGGTCATCGCGTCGCCGGGCGCGAGCCGCGCCATCACCAGCGCCCCCTTGCAATTGGTGAGGCCCGTGACGTTCGTCGGCTCGTGCGCGATGACGGGGAAATTCTTGCGCGCGTCGCCGCGATTGCCTGCCTGAATGAGCTGGCTGGCGGGCCCCCAGCTACGTGTCGAACGATAGAATTTGAACCCGTCCATCCGCTTCGTATCGACATAGCGGAGGAAATTGGCGGCGGTGACCGGCGCGCGCTTGTCCTCGAGCCGCACCGTGATCGTGCCGAGATCGGTCGCGAGCGCAACATATGGCCGTGTGTCGGTATCCACGACCGATGTAACGGGCGTAGGGACCGGCGGCGCAGGCGGCGGCAATTGGGTCGCCGAGGGTGGAACGGTCGGGGTGGTCGGACCTTGGGCGGCGAGCGCGAGCGCGGAGAGAATGATGGTCAGCATGGGCCAAGGCATAACCGCGCGGCGCGGCGGTGGCGACCCCTTTTGCTGTTTGTCAGCGCGGCCGCCTTCGTTAAGACACCCCGGTTGAACAAGGGGATTGGCATGCGTTTTCCAGCGCTTCTGTGTGCGGCAGGTCTGACGGCGGCTTCCCTGGCAACGGCCGCGCTGGCATCACCGCCCGAAACGGCCGATGCCGACACCAAAGCCTGGTGGTCGATCACAGAGGAGCTGTCGAGCGACGCGATGGAAGGCCGCGACACGGGTTCGGCGGGTTATGATCGCGCTGCCGATGTCGTCGCGCGCGCCTTCGCGGCGGCCGGGCTCAAGCCCGCCGGTAACGACGGCGGCTGGTTCCAGCCGGTGGCCATGGACGAGATCGCGATCACCCGCGCCGCATTGCGCGTCGGCGGCCGCCCGTTGACCTTCCTGTACGATTATCGCTTCACCCCCACAGCGGCGATGCCTTTGCAGTTCACCGCCCCGCTCGCCTATCGCGGCTATTGCGATGCGTCGGTACTAGGCATGGTCGCAGGCAAGATCGTCATCTGCCATGCGACGCGGCGCGCCGGACTGCCCGGCGATGCCGACCGCGAAGCCGCGGTCAAGGCGGCGGGCGGCATCGGCATATTGAGCATCGCCGACCCCGGCTTCACCGTCGAGCCGCCGCGCTGGCCCGCCGCCTATGCACGGCAGGTCAGGCTCGCGGGAGCTTCCGCCGATACCGACCGCTTCGTACGGATCGTCGTCAATGCGGGCGCGCTCGGCACCCTCACCGGCAAGAGCGGCGCCGAGGCCGCCGACCTGATCGCGCGGGGCAGCCGCGGCGACCCGCTGCCCGCTTTCGACATCGCCGATCCGCTCGACGCGCGTATCGAGACCAAGGCCCGCCGGATCAGCTCGTCGAACGTGCTGGGGCTGCTGCCCGGGACCGATCCGGCGCGCGCCGGCGAAGCGATCGTCCTGTCCGCCCATCTCGACGGGTACGGCTATGGCGAGCCGATCGGCGGCGACAATCTCTATAACGGCACGCTCGACGATGCCGCCTATGTCGCGCTGCTGATTCGCCTCGCGCAGCAGCGGCAGGGCAAGGGTTATGCGCGCCCGGTGCTGTTCGCGGCCTTTGCGGGCGAAGAAAAGGGACTGCTCGGCGGCGAATATTTCGTCACCCATCCGACGCTCCCCAAGGCGGCGCTGGCGGGGAACATCAACCTCGACCAGCTCCGGCCGATCTTCCCGCTCGACCTGCTCACCGTCCATGCGCTCGAAGACAACAGCCTCGGCGTCGATGCCCGGGATGTGGCGACGGGGCTGGGCATCGCGGTCCAGCGCGACCCCGAACCCGAACGCAACATGCTGAAGCGGTCGGAGCATTGGGCGTTCATCAAGGCGGGCATCCCGGCGACGGGCTTCGTCTTCGGATATCGCCCGGGCACAAAGAGCGAGGAAATATACCGGCACTGGTACAAGACCGGCTATCACACGCCGCAGGACGATCCGGGTCAGCCGATCGACTGGCAGGCGGCGGGTGATTTCAACCGCTTCTTCTATGCGCTGGTCGACCGGGTTGCGAACAAGGATAGCGTGCCGGGATGGAATGCGGATAGTCCATTGCGACCCGGATACTTAAAACCGTAAGCTGGCTCGGGCCGCGCTCCGATAGTCTCGTCAGGCGGTTTTACAGGAGCCGCCGCTAAATTTGCCTGTCTTCCCGCTCGCAAAGTGTCGCGTTCGGGCGAGGCGATCCCGAAGATCGGCCGTCACGGCATCTTGCACCCATGCGTCCCCGAGTTTCGCGATTTCGGGCTTTTTACCCAATGCGTACAGGATATCGCGAATATCTTCCGACGCTGGCCGCCCGAGAACAATATTGCCGGCGAACATGGGATCGCCAAGTTCGGAAGCGCGGCGCTCCCACTGGCCACGCTTTGTCTGGTCGAGTTCGACCCAAAAATAATGATTCGCCAAATGATAGGCGGCCGATGAGCTGCCTTTATTCGCGCGCTGTATCCACACGTCTGGACCATTGCGGGCGGTAGCCAAGGCAGCGCGCGCTCTGCGAATATTCGCGACATAAAAATACCGGTCGTTCAGACCGGCCCCACCGCAGGTGGGGAGCAAGCGGCGATTGCGATATCCATTTTCCAACAGTCGAAGAGCGGCATCGTAAAACACCAGCTTGTGTCGCGTTTCGACGGCGCGCTGGCCCTCCCACATCCAATCGTCGGCCATGGACTCCATGGTATCCGGGTCGCCCGCCCGAATAGCCCGACTCGCCCAAAGCTTCGCATTGCGACGGTCCTCCCGCACCAGAGCATATTCCTGCCAAACTTGTCCGGTGGCCCGGATATCGCCCTGATCCGCCAACCGGATCAGGGCGCGCAATTCCTTGTCTGGCATAGGATCGACGCAAGCGCAGGCACTAGTCGGAACGCTAAAGGAGGCGGCGATGGCGAGAAGCACCGTAACCAATAGCAATGTCATTGATCTCGGCACCGCTCACCCTCCCCTGCGATTGGCACCATTCATATCGCTTCAAATGTTAACAAAAAAGGGGCCGCAAACGCGGCCCCTTTCCCTTGTTCGATAGCCGAAGGACTTAGTCCTTCAGGAAATCGGGCACATGGCCCTGATCTTCCGGACCGTCGTTGCGCTCGCGGCGCCCTTCGCCTCGGGTGCCACGGTCGCCGCCGTCGCGGCGCGGACCGCGATCGCGGCCACCGCCGCCACGCGGACCACGGTCACCGCGGTCGCCGTCGCGGCGCGGACCACGATCGCCGCGCGGTTCGCGGGGTTCGCGCGCCGGGCGGGTGTCTTCCAACTCTTCGCCGGTTTCCTGATCGACGACGCGCATCGACAGGCGGACCTTGCCGCGCTGGTCGATCTCGAGCACCTTGACCTTGACTTCCTGACCTTCGGCGAGGACGTCCGAGACCTTCTCGACGCGTTCGTTCTTGATTTCGCTGACGTGGACGAGACCGTCCTTGCCGCCCATGAAATTCACGAACGCACCGAAATCGACGAGGTTGACGACCTTGCCGTCATAGATCTTGCCGACTTCGGCTTCCTCGACGATGCCGCTGATCCACTTGCGGGCTGCTTCGATCTGGTCGAGGTCGCTCGACGAGATCTTGATCAGGCCTTCGTCGTCGATGTCGACCTTGGCGCCGGTGGTCGCGACGATCTCGCGGATCACCTTGCCGCCGGTACCGATGACGTCGCGGATCTTTGACTTGTCGATCTGCATCGTCTCGATGCGCGGCGCGTGCGCCGACAATTCGCTGCGGGTTTCGCCGAGCGCCTTGTTCATCTCACCGAGGATGTGCGCGCGGCCTTCCTTGGCCTGGTTCAGCGCGGCTTCGAAGATCTCGCGCGTGATGCCCGCGATCTTGATGTCCATCTGCATCGTGGTGATGCCTTCGGACGTGCCGGCCACCTTGAAGTCCATGTCGCCGAGGTGATCCTCGTCGCCGAGGATGTCGCTGAGGATCGCATAATCCTTGCCTTCGAGGATCAGGCCCATCGCGATGCCCGAGACGGGACGCTTGATCGGCACGCCGGCGTCCATCATCGCAAGGCTGCCGCCGCAGACCGACGCCATCGACGACGAGCCGTTCGACTCGGTGATGTCGCTGGTGAGGCGGATCGTATAGGGGAATTCGTCCTTCGTCGGCAGCACGGGGTGCAGCGCACGCCATGCCAGCTTGCCATGACCGACTTCGCGGCGGCCCGGCGCGCCGAAGCGGCCGACTTCACCGACCGAATAGGGCGGGAAGTTATAGTGCAGCATGAAGTTCTGGTACGACAGCCCGTTGAGGCCATCGACCATCTGTTCGCTTTCCTTGGTGCCGAGCGTCGCGGTCGCAATGGTCTGCGTTTCACCGCGGGTGAACAGCGCCGAGCCGTGCGCGCGGGGCAGGAAGTGCGTTTCGGCGACGATCGGACGGATCTGGGTCGTCGTGCGGCCGTCGATGCGCTTGCCGTCCTTCAGGATGGCGCCGCGAACGATTTCGGCTTCGAGCTTCTTGGTCAGCTTGATGCCGGCCATGACTTCCTGCGGGCTGAGGCCGTCTTCGGCGAACTGTGCCTTCGCCTTCGCGCGCGCTTCGTTGAGCGCGTTCGAGCGGGCCGACTTGTCGGTCAGCTTGTAGGCGGCGGCGATGTCCTTGCCGATCAGCTTCTTCAGCTTGTCCTTGATCGCGGCATTGTCGTCGCCGGCGGCGACTTCCCACGGATCCTTGGCAGCCTGTTCGGCGAGCTTGACGATCGCCTTGACGACTTCCTTGCACGCGTCGTGCGCGAACAGCACGGCGCCGAGCATGACCTCTTCCGACAGCTCATTGGCTTCGGATTCGACCATCATCACCGCGTCGTAAGTGGCGGCGACGACGAGGTCGAGGTCGCCCTCGGCAACCTGCGCATCGGTCGGGTTCAGGATATATTCGCCGTCGACATAGCCGACGCGCGCAGCGCCGATCGGGCCCATGAAGGGCACGCCCGAGATGGTGAGCGCGGCCGACGCCGCGACCATCGCGAGGATGTCGGGCTCGTTGTGGCCGTCATAGCTCAGAACCTGAGCAATGGCATTGATTTCGTTGTAGAAACCTTCGGGGAACAGCGGACGGATCGGACGGTCGATCAGGCGGCTGACGAGCGTTTCCTTTTCGGTCGCGCCGCGTTCGCGCTTGAAGAAGCCGCCCGGGATGCGGCCGGCGGCCGAATATTTTTCCTGATAGTGGACGGTGAGCGGGAAGAAATCCTGCCCGTCCTTCACCGACTTCGCGGCGGTCACGGCGCACAAAACGACCGTTTCGCCCAGCGTCGCCATCACGGCGCCGTCGGCCTGACGGGCAACCTTACCCGTTTCGAGCGTCAGCGTTTCACCGCCCCACTCGATCGATACTTTTTTCACGTCAAACATGTGGTTTCCTTCGCCCGCCGGGCCCTATGCCGGGCGGGGCCTCTGATTCCGGGCAATCCGGCCCGGGGCGGTTCAGGGCATCGGTCTGCCCTATGGCGGTCCCGCCGGATGCGGGAGCGGCCCTGCGGTCCGGCGCAAGAGCGCGGGACCAATATGACAGCGGCCCCGGAAGTCCGGGGCCGCCAGAAATTCTTATTTGCGGAGACCGAGCTTCGCGATCAGCGCCTGATAGCGGCCCTCGTCCTTCTTCTTCAGATAGTCGAGGAGGCTGCGGCGCTTGTTGACCATCATCAGCAGCCCGCGGCGGCTGTGGTTGTCCTTGTGGTTCGCCTTGAAATGGTCGGTCAGATTGTTGATGCGGTCGGTCAGGATCGCGACCTGAACTTCCGGCGAGCCGGTATCACCCTGTTTGCGGGCATTGTCGTTGATGACTTCGGTCTTGCGCTCGGCGGTAATCGACATATGCAAACTTCCTTCGAACATCGTGTCAAAGATTGAAGCCGCGGACGACCTTCAGCGTTCCCGCCAAAGCCTCGATCAGGGCGACGGGACGCAAGTCGCTGTCCCTTCCCCAATAGAGCCCGTCATCCGTGCTACCCCCGGTCCAGACGCGACCCTGACGGATCGCCCCTGCCGCTTCCGGGGAAAGGTTCAGAGCCGGGATGTCGACCAGCCCTGCCTCGAGCGGCAGAAATATTTCTGATTGGGCGGCCCCTTGGCCGAAAGCGTTTAATTTGTCCAGCGAAATCGCCTGTTCGAGCGTGAAGGGCCCGGCTTTCGTGCGGCGCAGCATCGTGACGTGGCCGACGCTGCCGACGGCATAAGCGATGTCGCGGGCCAAGCTCCGGATATAGGTGCCTTTGGAGACATGCGCGGTGAGGGTGATTTCTTCCAACTCCCCCCCTTCCCCAACCTCGTCACCCCGGCGAAGACCGGGGTCTCGCCGGTCCGGATCAGAGCCGCCAATGGCGAGATCCCGGCCTTCGCCGGGATGACGGAAAGAGAGAGCAAATATGGTCACCGCCCGCGCCTTCATCTCGACCACTTCACCCTTGCGGGCGCGATCGTACGCCCGCTCGCCGCCCACTTTGATCGCCGAATAGGCCGGCGGCACCTGCTCGATCGGGCCGGTGAAGCGCGGCAGAACCGCCTCCACGTCGGCCAGGTTCGGCCGGACGGCGCTGGTCGCGACAACTTCGCCCTCGGCATCGAGCCCCGCAGTCTCGGTCCCGAACGCGATCGTGAAGTCGTAAACCTTGCTCGCATCGAGCATCCGCCCGCAGAGCTTGGTCGCCTCGCCGAGCGCGATCGGCAGCACGCCCGAGGCGAGCGGGTCGAGCGTCCCGCCGTGACCGACCTTGACCTTGCCCAGCCCGGCTTCGCGGCACACGCGCTTCACCGCGCCCACCGCCTGCGTCGAGCCCAGCCCCACCGGTTTGTCGAGAATGATCCAGCCGTTCACCCGAGCGCCGCTAGGGCTCGGCAATATGTCTTGTCAATTTTTGGCGGCCTTTTCGGCTTCGCGCGCCGCCTTCTGCTCTTCCTTCGTCGGTGGCGGCGCCGAGGTGACGAAGCTGGTCAGCAGACAGCGCTGGCCGCGCACGATCAGCGTCCCAAACTTGTCGAGCCGCGAGACGCCGCGCGTTTCGACGCCGATCGCCTCGGCAAAGTCGAGATTGCGGCAGGTCCCGGCGAAGGTGCCGTAAAACCATTCGCCGCTGCGCCCCTCGATCCAGATGCCGCGCTCGCGGTCGGCGCGCCAGTTGCGGATCGTGCTGTCGCTCGGGAAGGCGATGCTCGATTCGACGCCGAGCGCGCTTGGCGCCTCAGCGGGCTCGGTGGCCGCCGCCGCAGAAAGGGGAAGCAGCATGGCGGCCAGGGAGAGTGCGAGTTTCTGTTTCATAGACAGCGGGTAGCACAGCGAGTCTGAACCGGTGCTGACCCCCGTTCAGGAACGCGCGCGCCACTCCTCTGCCAGCAACGACCACAGCCCGGTATCGCGGACATATCCGGTCCAGGTGATGCGTTCGGACCGCAGCACGCCTTCCTTCGCGCAACCGAGCTTCGCGACCGCCGCCTGGCTACGTTTGTTGCGTTCGTCGATGCGGAATTCGATGCGGCGGATGCCGGCGCCGAACGCATGGTCGAGCATCAGCCGCTTGACCCGCCCGTTGAAACCGGTGCCGCGCGCATCGGGATGGATATAGCTGTTGCCGATTTCGACCGTCTCGGCCATCCAGTCGGGGCGGAGCCAGGCCGTCATGCCGACGAGCCGGTCGCCGTCGACGATCGCATAGGGCATGCGGGCATCGTGTGCGATCAGCGCGGTAAAGCTGGCATCGAAATGGTCAGGACCGAAACTCGACGAATAGATCGGCCAGATATCGGAGTCGGCGGCGCAGACGGCGCGCAGCGCCTCGCGATGCGTTTCCGCCAGCTTGAGGAGGCGAAGGTCGCCGTCGGCGAGTTCGACATAGAGACGGTCACGCATCGGCCAGCACCTTTGCCGCTTCGCGGCGCTTGGCCATGAAGTGGCGCCGGCACATCGCGACATAACGGTCGTTGCCGCCGATCTCGGTCTGCGCGCCCTCGACCACCGCACGCCCTTCGGTATCGACGCGCAGGTTCATCGTCGCCTTGCGCCCGCACTCGCACACCGCCTTCAATTCGACGAGCGCATCGGCGATGCCGAGCAGCGCCGCCGAGCCGGGAAACAGTGCCGCCGAAAAATCGGTGCGCAGGCCGTAGCAGAGCACCGGAATATTCGCCTCGTCGGCGAGCCGGGCGAGCTGGAAAACCTGTTCGCGCGACAGGAATTGCGCCTCGTCGACGAGGATGCAGGCCAGCGGCCGTTGTCGGTTTTCCGCATTGGCCGCTTCCCACAGGTCGCTGTCGGGGTCGAATTTATGCGCCTCGGCCATCAGCCCGATGCGGCTGGTCACCTGTCCGGCGCCGTAACGGTCGTCGAGCGCCGCGGTCCACAGCATCGTTTCCATGCCGCGCTCGCGATAATTGAAATCCGCCTGCAGCAGCGTCGTCGACTTGCCCGCGTTCATGCTGGCATAGTAGAAATAGAGCTTGGCCATGGGTGGGGGATAACCCGTTCACGGCCGCCCGCCAATCTTCAAAGCTTCGTCACCCCGGACTTGATCCGGGGTCCATTCAGCACCGGCATAATGGACCCCGGATCAAGGCGGGCGAGACACGCGCCTCGCCCGGGGGTGACGAGGGGAAGGAGCAACTTGACTCGCCCTCGTCCCCTGTCATGCTGCATCCAAAGAGTGCAGCATATTCAGTGGGGAGAGCTGCGAATGCGCCTGATGCCGGTCAGCGATGCGATGTTCCTGGTGGGCGAGAGCCGCGAGATGCCGATGCATATCGGCGGCATCAATCTCTACACGCTGCCCGACGGGGTCGACGAGACCGAATGGCTTAACGAACAGCTCGCGCTCCTCCGCCAGTCGGAAGGGCTGCGGCGGCCGTTCAGCGAGGTGCTGAAGCTGACCCCGCTCGGCCAATATGGTCCGATCCGTCTCGAACCCGACCGCGACATCGACATGCATTACCATGTCCGTGCCGCGGCGCTGCCCAAGCCGGGGCGCTACCGCGAGATGTTCGAACTCGCCTCGCGGCTCCATTCAGGGCTGCTCGACCGCACCCGGCCCTTGTGGGAGATCACGCTGATCTCCGGCCTGCCGAACCGCCAGATCGCGACCTTCAAGAAGGTCCATCATGCGTTGATGGACGGCGCGGCGAGCATCCATTTCTACAATTCGATGCTGTCGGCGGACCCCGCGGAACGGCGCGCCGCGTCGCCGCTGTCGGTCGAGGCCTATGAAGCGTATAAACGCCAATTCCCCGCGCCGAAAAAGCCGCCGCGCCCCAACCTGATGGACATCAAGGCGATCGGCGATTTCCTGAAGGAGCAATGGGGCAACAGCGTCGGCGTGACCAAGGCGATGAACCAATATCTCGCCGCGATGTTCGGCCTTGGCGGCGACGGGCTGGTCACGCCCTTCGCCGGGGTACCGCGCACCAGCTTCAACCGCAACATCACCGGCGCGCGGCGCTTCGTTGCGCAAAGCTGGTCGCTGGAGCGCGTGCGCGCGGTCGGCAAGGCCTATGACGGGACGATCAACGACGCGGTGCTCGGCATGTGCGCGGGGGCGATGCGCAAATATCTGCAATCGCTCAACGAACTCCCCGACAAGCCGCTGAAGGCCATGGCGCCGGTGTCGATCCGGCCCAAGGATGACATCGATTCGGGCAATTCGGTGGCGTCGGTCACCGCCAATCTCGCGACGCATATCGACGACCCGGCGACGCGCATGGCGGCGATCCAGGAATCGATGAACTCGGCAAAGGCGCAGCTCCGCGCGATGACCGCGGGACAGATCCAGCTCTACACCGCGATCACCAGCTTCCCGATGATGCTTACCGCGCTGACGCGCACCGCCGACAAATTCCCGGCATATAGCGTGACGATTTCGAACGTCCCCGGCCCGCGCGAGCAGATGTACTGGAACGGCGCGCGGCTCGACGGCATGTATCCCGCGAGCATTCCGGTCGACGGCATGGCGATGAACATCACGCAGGTCTCGAATTTCCAGAATATCGATTTCGGCATCACCGCGTGCCGCCGCAGCGTCCCGCATGCGCAGCGGATGATCGACTATCTGGAGGAAGCGCTGGTCGAACTGGAAGCGGCGGCGGGGATCAAGACGGGGAAGAAATAGCCGACGGCTATTATTCCGCCTCGCCGCTCTCCAGATCGCGCGCTACCTTCGGATCGCGCAGCAATGCATCGATATGGCTCGCCTCGTCGAAGCTTTCGTCGGCGAGGAATTTGAGCTTCGCGGCATATTTCATGCGGATGCGATGCGCGACCTCGCGCTGCAGATAGGCGGTGTTGGTGCGCAGCGCCTTGAGCACCGCCGCCTCGTCCTTGCCGAGCAACGGTTTCACGAACACCGTCGCGTGACGGAGGTCGGGCGACATGCGCACCTCGGTCACGCTGACCGGATGCGTGGCCAGCACGTCGTCGTGCACGTCGCCGCGCGCGAGGATTTCGCTCAGTACATGACGCACCTGTTCGCCGACGCGCAGCACGCGAACCGACGGGCCTTGGGGTTGTTCCTTATGCCGCATCGAAACCTCCATGTTTCCCCGCGAAGGCGGGGACCCAGAGCGTCAGGGCGCCAAGGTTGGATATAAATCGTTCCACAGCGGATTCATCTCTTCAATTGCGCGCAGTTTCCAGACGCGATTCCATTTCTTCATACGCAGTTCGTGGGCGCGGGCATCCTGGATATCCTCGAATGCCATATACCAGACCAGCAGCTTGCAACCATAGTCGCGGGTGAAGCCGCCACGACACCGCTGCGATGCTCCCATGCGCGTTTCGCGAGATTGCTCGTCACGCCAATGTAGATGGTGCCGTTACGGGCGCTGGCCATGATGTAGACATAGCCCGGCCTTGTGCCGATCCGTTGTGGCTCCGTGCCGCTTTGTGTCCCCGCCTTCGCCGGGACACAAAGGGCTTACAGCGTCCGTTCGCGCAGCTCGACCTCGAAGACTTCGAGGTGGTCGCCCGGCTTGATATCGTTGGTATCGGCCAGCACGACACCGCATTCGAGACCGGCGCGCACTTCGGCGACGTCGTCCTTGAAACGGCGCAGCGACGCGATCGTCGTCGCCGAGACGATGACGTCGTCGCGCGTGAGGCGTGCGTGGAGGCCCTTGCGGATCGACCCTTCGAGCACGAGCAGGCCGGCGGCCTTGTCGCGCTTGCCGGCGGGGAAGACATCCTTGACCTCGGCGCGGCCGACGACATTCTCGATGCGTTCGGGACCCAGCTCGCCCGCCATCTCTTTGCGGACCTCGTCGGTCAGATGATAGATGACGTCATGATACATGAAGCGCACTTTCTCGCGCTTCGCGATATCGCGCGCCTTGGCGTTGGGGCGGACGTTGAAGCCGATGATCGGGGCTCCCGTCGCCGCCGCGAGCGTCACATCGCCTTCGGTGATGGCTCCGGCGCCCGACTGGAGCACGCGAACCTTGATCTCGTCGGTCGATATCCTGTTGAGCGCATTGACGATCGCCTCAACGCTGCCCTGCACGTCGCCCTTGATCACCACCGGATACTGGATGACATTCGCCTTGTCCGCGAGCGCCTCGAACATGCCCTCCAGGCTGACGGGCGCCTGCACCGTGCGCTTGCGCGTCGCCTGCTCCTGGCGGTATGCCGCGACTTCGCGGGCACGCGCCTCATTCTCGACGACGGTCAGCGTGTCGCCCGCCATCGGGACGCCGCCAAGGCCGAGGACCTCGACCGGCATCGACGGACCGGCTTCCTTGATCTGTTTGCCATGATCGTCGATGAGCGCGCGGACGCGGCCGCTTTCGGCGCCGCAGACGAAGATGTCACCGACCTTCAAGGTACCGCGGCGAACGAGGATCGTCGCCACCGGGCCGCGGCCCTTGTCGAGCTTCGCCTCGATCACCGTGCCTTCGGCGGCGCGATCGGGGTTCGCCTTCAGCTCCATGATTTCGGCCTGCACCGCGATCGCGTCGAGCAATTTGTCGAGACCGGTCTTCTTCAGCGCCGACACTTCGACATTCTGGACGTCGCCGCCCATTTCCTCGACCACCAGCTCATGTTCGAGCAGGCGTTCGCGGACGCGCTGCGGGTTGGCACCTTCCTTGTCGACCTTGTTGATCGCGACGATGATCGGCACGCCGGCCGCCTTCGCATGGTTGATCGCCTCGATCGACTGCGGTTTCAGCCCATCGTCGGCCGCCACCACGAGGATGACGATGTCGGTGACGTTCGCGCCGCGCTGGCGCATCTCGGTAAACGCTTCATGGCCCGGCGTATCGAGGAAGGTGATGACGCTGCCGTCCTTCGCCTTTACCTGATAGGCGCCGATATGCTGTGTGATGCCGCCGGCTTCGCCCGCCTGCACATTCGCGCCGCGCAGCGCGTCGAGCAGGCTGGTCTTGCCGTGATCGACATGGCCCATGATCGTGACGACCGGTGCGCGCGGCTTGAGCTGCGCGGCATCGTCGACATCCTCGTCGTGGCGAATGTCGATATCGGCTTCGCTGACGCGCTTGATCTCGTGCCCGAACTCGGTGACAAGCAGTTCGGCGGTATCCTGATCGATCGCCTGATTGATCGTGACCGGGCTGCCCATCTTGAACAGCGCCTTGACCAGATCGCTGCCCTTTTCGGCCATGCGGTTGGCGAGTTC
Source organism: Sphingopyxis macrogoltabida (assembly GCF_001307295.1). Classification (NCBI taxonomy): domain Bacteria; kingdom Pseudomonadati; phylum Pseudomonadota; class Alphaproteobacteria; order Sphingomonadales; family Sphingopyxidaceae; genus Sphingopyxis; species Sphingopyxis macrogoltabida. The sequence goes on from NZ_CP012700.1 coordinate 3,706,389, forward strand.
CTGTACCGTGATCGATTCGGGAACGACGACTTCGCGGACCTGCTTCTCGCGCGGACCCGACGAGGTCATGTGCGAGCGCTTTTCCTTTTCGCGGGCGCGTTTCAGCGCCGCGAGGCTGCGCGCGCGAGCGCCCTCGTCCTCGTTGAGCGCGCGCGTGACGGTGAGCTTGCCCGACTGGCGGCGATTGTCAGTGCCGCGGTTCGCCTTGGGCTCGGGGCGCTTGGGTTCGGGGCGCTTGGGCGCCTCGACCGGCGTGAAGCGGCGCGGCGCGGGGGCGGCGCTGGTGGTCGCAGGACGCGGCGCAGCCTCGGCCTGCGGCTCGGCGGCTGCGGCGGGGACTTCGGGTGCGGCCGGTTCGGCAGCAGCCGGCGCCGGAGCGGGTTCGTCCGCCTTGGCGGCCGCCTGTTCGACACGCGCTTCGGCCCGCGCCTTTTCTTCCTCGGCAGCGCGCGCGCGCGCCGCTTCGTCGCGGCGGCGATTTTCCTCGAGCGCCGCCATGCGGGCCTCTTCCGCTTCGCGGAGCAACTGCGCCTGGCGTTCCTGACGCGACATCAGGCTGTCGGACTCGGTCGCGCGCGGCGCCGCAGGCTTGGGAGCCGGGGCGGGGGCCGGAGCGGGGGCCGGAGCGGCCTGAACCTCTTCGGCCTCGGGCGCCGGAGCGGCTTCGCCCGGACGACCGAGCACGCGGCGGCGCTTCACCTCGACCACCACCGTGTTGCGGCGTCCGTGGCTGAACTGCTGCTGCACCTGCCCGGCCTCGACCGTCCGCTTCAGCCCCAGAGGCTTGCGGGTAAGGGTCGGCTTGTCCTGTTCGTCACTCATCGAAAACCATCATTCCTTCAAAACGCGTCCGAAGCGGCGGTGCCAGCTGGCGCCGCCCCTGTTTTTTCCTCGCCGGCGGGCGGCGGGGCAAGCGGATCGGAATCGCGGTTGGCCGCGTCCCTACTCCATCCTGTGAAAAACTGCCAGCGGCTCAAATGCGCCAGCACCCGGTCCGCCGCGCGGGCGTCCGTGATCGCCAGATGCACCGCATTCTCGCGGCCCAATGCCATAGATAGGGTGTGCCGGTCCACCGGCAAGACCCGGCCCTCGCGGCCCGAGCCCTCGTCGTCCTCGCCGACGCGCCATGCCTGCGCCAGTTTCTTGCGGCCATCCTCGCCCGCGTCGCTGGCGTGGAGCAACAGCCGGACCTGTCCGCGCCGCGCCGCCTGTTCGATCTTTTCATTGCCGCTGATCAGCGTTCCCGAACGGGATTCGAGACCCAGCCGGTCGAGCGTCGCGCGCCGAAGCTGTGCCTCGATCCGGTCGCCCAGATCGTCGGGGATGGTGAACTGACCCTCATGCAGAGCGCGCGCCAGCCCGCCTTTCAGCTTGCCCTTCGCCTGCGCGGTTTCAAGGTCGGCGCGCGAAACGCCGATCCACGCGCCGCGTCCCGGCGCCTTGCCATGCACGTCGGGCGCGATGCTGCCGTCGGGGCCGAGCGCCAGGCGCACGAGCTGCTCCGCCGGCGAAACCTCGCCGGTGACGACGCAGCGCCGCTCGGGCACATGCTGGCCGCGCCCCTTTGCGCGGTCGGTTTCGGTCAGCTGATCATTGCGCGGGGTCCGCATCGGCGGCCTCCCCGGCTTGCGGCGCTTCGGCCACGGGTTCGTCTTCGAACCAGTGCGCCCGCGCCGCCATGATGATCTCGTTGCCCTGCTCTTCGCTCAGGCCATATTCGCCGAGCACGCCGCCCTTGTCCTCGGCGCGTTCGCCCCGCGGCGGGCCGCGACGGTTGTCGGTGCGCTTCTTGGCGATCAGCTCGTCGGTCGCGAGATCGGCGAGGTCGTCGAGCGTCTTGATCCCCGCCTTGCCGAGCACGACGAGCATGGCTTCGGTCAGGTGCGGAATATCGGCAAGATCGTCCTCGACGCCGAGCGCACGGCGTTCCTGACGCGATGCTTCCTCGCGGCGTTCGAGCGCTTCGGTCGCGCGGCTCTGCAGCTCCTGCGCCAGTTCATCGTCGAAGCCTTCGATGCTCGCGAGCTCGTCGAGGCCCACATAAGCGACTTCCTCGAGTTCGCCGAAGCCTTCGGCGACGAGGAGCTGCGCGAGCGTCTCATCGACGTCGAGTTCTTCCTGGAACATCGTCGAGCGTTCGACGAATTCGCGCTGGCGCTTCTCGCTGGCATCGGCCTCGGTCATGATGTCGATCTGGCTGCCGGTGAGCTGGCTCGCGAGACGGACATTCTGGCCGCGGCGGCCGATGGCAAGGCTGAGCTGGTCGTCGGGAACGACGACTTCGATGCGGCTGTCGTCCTCGTCGATGACGACGCGCTGGACCGTTGCCGGCTGGAGCGCGTTGACGACGAAGGTCGCCGTGTCTTCGGACCAGGGAATGATGTCGATCTTTTCGCCCTGCATTTCCTGGACGACCGCCTGGACGCGGCTGCCCTTCATGCCGACACAGGCGCCGACGGGGTCGATTGAACCGTCATAGCTGATGACGCCGATCTTGGCGCGCGAACCCGGGTCGCGGGCGGCCGCCTTGATCTCGATGATGCCGTCGTAGATTTCGGGCACTTCCTGCGCGAACAGCTTCTTCATGAAGTCGGGGTGCGCGCGGCTGAGGAAGATTTGCGGGCCGCGTGTTTCGCTGCGCACCGACAGGATCAGCGCGCGGACACGATCACCGACGCGCATCAGTTCGCGCGGGATTTGCTGGTCGCGGCGGATGACGCCCTCGGCGCGGCCGAGGTTGACGACGATGTGGCCGAATTCGACCGACTTCACGACGCCGGTGATGATCTCGCCCGCGCGGTCCTTGAATTCCTGATACTGGCGCTCGCGGTCGGCTTCGCGGACCTTCTGGAAGATCACCTGCTTCGCCGACTGGGCGTCGATGCGGCCAAGGTCGACCGCGGGCAGCGGATCAACGATGAAGTCGCCGATCTTCGCGTCCTTCTGCAGCTTCTGGCCCGACGCGAGGTCGACCTGCTTGAAATAATCCTCGACCTGCTCGACGACCTCGACGACCCGCCACAGACGGAGGTCGCCAGTCTGGGCGTCGAGCTTGGCGCGGATGTCGTTTTCGGCGCCGTAACGCGCGCGCGCGGCGCGCTGGATTGCTTCCTCGATCGCCTCGATGACGATCGTCTTGTCGATCATCTTCTCGCTGGCGACCGAATTGGCAATCGCGAGCAGTTCGGCCTTGTTGGCGGAAATGGCAGTGGCCATCAGTCCTGTCCTTCTTCTTCCATTTCGTCGGCGCCCTCGATCGAGAGCGGGACGGTTGCGGCAATCAGCTTGTCGGTGAGGACGAGCTTTGCCGTGTCGATCGCGTCGAACGGCAGGCTGTGCTCCACCTCTTCCTTGTCCAAAATCCTGACGGTATCGCCGTCGATGCCGACGAGCTCGCCGTTGAAACGCTGACGCCCGTTCAGCTTTTCCTTGAGCGCGATCTTCGCCTCATGCCCCGCCCAGTCGGCGAAATCGGCGCGGCGCGTCAGCGGCCGGTCGATGCCGGGCGACGAGACCTCCAGCCGGTACGCTTGGTCGATCGGGTCCTTACCCGCTTCCTCGAGTGCGTCGAGCCGGTCCGAGATGCGGCGCGACAGATCGGCGCAGTCGTCGATCGTCAACTGGCGCGTGTCGGGCCGTTCGGCCATCACCTGCAGCGTCGGGTCGCTCTCGCCGCCGAAGAAAGCGACGCGCACCAGCGCGAGGCCCATCGCCTCGGCTTCGGGCGCGATGATCGCATTGAGGACGCCGATATCGACCAATGAAAATTCCCAAAACCATGAACCGGAAGCCATGCAGGAACGGCCGCCGCGGCCCGCGGCCCCGACGTCCCAACTGGCTAACCATGTCAAGAAGTACGCCGCATATAGGCCGATGCGCCGGACTCGGCAAGGGGGAATGGCATGGCGGAAGCCGCCGACCTTCTCCCCTCCCGCAGGCGGGGATATCGGCTCAGCCCTCCTCGCACCCACCCACCGGCGCATTAGGAGAATGTCAAAGTTTCCGGATTATTCACCCTGTCGGATTGGGGGTCCGCGTACAAATGTCGCGGTTTCCCGTATAAATAGAGGCAGGACCCACGCGATGAGTGCATTCGGACGTCGACCCGGAACCGCAGGCCGCCCCGCTTTTGGCGTGGCGAAGCCGATGCAGGGCGGTGGCGGTGCCGCCGGCGGCAGCCAGTTTCCGGCGATCGAGCCAGCTGCGATGCCCGATTCGCCGTCGGGTCCGCTGTCGCCCGAAATGGAGGCGATGGAGCGGCTGAACCAGCGTTCGACCGCCGAAATGGCGGAGCCGGAAAAGGCGCAAGGGTTCGAGGCGAGCGTCCACAAGATCAAGGAACAGGTGCTGCCGCGCCTGCTCGAACGCGTCGATCCCGAGGCGGCGGCGACGCTGAGCAAGGACGAGTTGACCGAGGAATTCCGCCCGATCATTCTCGAAGTGCTTGCCGAACTGCGCATCACGCTCAATCGCCGCGAACAGTTCGCGCTCGAAAAGGTGCTCGTCGACGAACTGCTCGGCTTCGGCCCGCTCGAGGAGCTGCTCGCCGATCCCGACATCAGCGACATCATGGTCAACGGCCCGTACCAGACCTATATCGATCCAGATTCTCCAGGCCACCTCTCTTTGAACCGAAAGAACGCGCTCTTCGCCGGCTCCGACGAAGGCGGCGACAACTGGGCGGTCATCGCCACGCTCATCGAAAACTGCAAGCTGGGCGCGATTAACCCCAACGACTGGCTGACCCAGACCCTCACTGCGCTCGCCAACGGCCATCCCGCCAATCGCGTTCATGAACTCATGCCCTGGACCGCCGTGGGCTGAGGCCACCGCTTACAGATGTTTTATTGCAAACCTTGATTCGCTTCAACGACGCGCCGGTCGATGCGTTTGAACAACAGTCGCCCTATCCTTAAAGGCGAGCTTGATTAGGATGTCCGCATATCATTGCCGATGGTCGCCATTTTGCGCAACCATCGGCTCACTTGATCAAATCAATTAACCGTGGATCAGGCTTAGAAGGATGTAATTACGCTGCGCGCAATTGAGCCCCCCTTCAGTTCCTTATAAGCCTCGTTAATATCGCTCAGATTGATCTCGCGGGAAATCAGATCATCGAGGTTGATCTTTCCCTGCAGATAGAGGTGGGCGTACATTGGAATATCGTGCTTGATATTGGACGATCCCATATAGACGCCGCGCAGATCGACCTGTTGGGTCAGCAGATCAATCGTCACATTGACGTCGATCGTGCTCGTGGGAGAGTGAACGCCAATCAAATAGGCGCCACCGCCTTTGCGAACCATCTGGATCGCCTGTTGCGAAGTCGCTTTGATTCCTACAACCTCGAAGGCATGATCGACGCCGCCGTCAGTCAGGGCCTGCACCGCATTCACGGTGTCGCCAGCCGACGCATCGATAAAGTCGGTTGCACCGAACTTGCGGGCTAGGTCAGCCTTTTTGGGTTGCATATCGATCGCAATGATCCGTGACGCACCGGCCAGCTTAGCGCCGGAAATCACATTGAGGCCAACGCCGCCGATGCCGATTACCGCCACAGTATCTCCTGGCCGGACCGAAGCCGTGTTGATGGCCGCGCCCGCACCGGTGATCGTGCCGCAGCCCAGTAGCGAAGCCTGAGCGAAAGGCAGTTCCTTTGGTACAAGGGCCAGCTGATTCTCATGCACCAGCGCGCGTTCTGCAAAGGCGCCTGTACCGAATCCCTGTGCAACCCCCTCGCCGTCCCTGGTCAAGCGATGCATATGGTTGGGATCGTCACGCAATGTTTCTTCAGGCCTGGTGCATTGATAGGTTCGGCCGCCAATACAGGCCCGGCAATGACCGCAAAACTGGATCAATGATCCTACTACATGGTCCCCTACCGAAAATTCTCGTACTTCAGGGCCGACAGCGAGAACGACGCCTGCCAGTTCGTGACCCAAGACGGCCGGCAGGGGGACCCCGAAATCCTGTTCGGCAAAATGCAGGTCAGAATGACACAGACCCGAAGCCTTGACTTCCACTAGCACCTCTCGGCCGCGCGGAACGTCGATCTCAATCTCCTCGATCTGGAATGTTCCGTCGAGATTGTTAAGTATCGCAGCTTTCATTATGGTCTCCTGGATTATTCCATAGAATTGTGTGCATGAATGGCTCACGCGACCGCCATGCAATTCGATGAGTATCGTAATTGCTCGGCCCATCTTGCATTTTACCCGACATTCCCCAAGTGGCCTGCCGCTTGACTTCAAGATCGCCTGATTTTGCTCGCTGGGCAAGCGTTTTTCGCCCCGAGCGGTGTCTGTCGTCGCGCAAACGGCCGAAGTCGGGTGGATCAAGCCTCGAACCCGCAGCATTCTGGCCCGGCAGAGCCGCTTTTCCGCGCGGCAGACGGACCTGTCCTGCCGCTTTCGTTCAGCTTGGGCATGGATCGTGGTCATGCGCATGACGGAGGCGTTCGAAGACGGCGGATGGCGGCAAGGACGGCCCGCACCATCGGGCCGGTGACGGCGACCTCGGCCAACTGGAAGGTAATGGCGCGGGCGTGGCGGACGACGCGGGCGCCGATCTTGATCAGCTTGAGTTGCAGGCTGGTCAACGACCAGTCCGCCATGGCCTCGGGCAGTTCGATGCAGCGCAGGAAGGTTGCCAGGTTGTAGGCCAGCGCGTGCAGTTGCAGCCGCACCTCGTTGTGCCGGAACTTCCGGCATGACAGCCGCGTCCAGCGAAAGGCATATTTGCCTTCCTTGATGTGCTGCTCTGCGGTGCCGCGCTGGTTGTAGAACCTCACCACCCAGTCTGGCTCCATCGGCAGGTTGGTGACGATGAAGCCGACTTTGGGGAACAGCTCGCCCGGATGCCATTCGATCTTGGCGATGACGCGGCGCGGCTTGTCCCAGGACGCCGCCTGATACTCGAAGTCCTCGAAGAACCGTTTGACCTTGGTCAGCGAAGGCCGTCCCACGGGCCGTGTCAGCCGATGCGCGATCTTCTCGCGCAAGACGGCGTTGGCGGGCAGACGGATGGCGTAGAAGAACCTGGCTTCTTCCAGCCGCATATAGATCGCGGGGATCGCGTAGGCAGCGTCGGCCCGGAAGAAGCGTCCACCAAGGTCGCGGCCAGCATATCGGGCAATGACGGGATCAAGGACATCCCGCCAGCCATCGGCGCTGTGGACATTGCCGTTACGCAGGGCGCAGCGCTCCAGCATGCCAAACTGGTTGAACAAGAAGATGGGGTGATAGCAGGTGCAGTCGAAATGCCCGTTCCAGGCAGCACCTTCCTGATCGCCGTGGGTGGGGCTGACCGAGCTGTCCATGTCCAGCACGATGTATTTCAACCCGTTGCGGTCATGAAACCGGTCGATCCATTGGCCGTTCAGATCGGCCAGCGCCGCCCGGTTCGCGGCCAGAGCCAGCGTCTCGGTCTCGAACCGTCCCATCTGCGATGCCGAAGCAGCTTGCGCCTCGACGGCCCTGCCGCCAACGACCTGACGCATCACGGGATCGAGGGCCAAGCGGTCGGCATCGTTCACATCCTCGTATCCGGCCAGTCGTCCGAACACCGATTGCCGGAACAATCCGTCAAGCCGATGGAGCGTGTTCTTCCCGGTGCGGCTGTCTCGCAGCGCCTCCGACGCCAGATTGGACAGGCCGAGCACGTCATCAAGCTCGCGCATCACCAGCAGGCCACCGTCTGAACTGATCTGCGCACCACGGAACTCCAGACGCACACGGCGGTCGAAATCAACCCGATCTCCCCGCGCCAAGCCCGCACCCTCCAGGTGATCCATGAAACGCGCCCCTCGCAGCCGTCAACGCCATGATTTATATGCGAAATATCACGATTACGACAGCGAAATCAGCGACTTACTTGGAGAATGTGGGATCGAACGTAAGGGCCAGCTGGTCATCGCGCCGATCCAGTTCCGCGACGAACAGCATCTGTTCCAGATCGCCCAGCGCATCTGCAACATGGTCGGCCGCCGCGTCGACCAGACCACGCCGCTCGCCGACGCCCGTCTCAAGGACGGCAGCCGCGTCAACGTGATCGTCCCGCCGCTGAGCCTGCGCGGCACCGCAATCTCGATTCGTAAATTCTCGGCCAAGCCGATCACGCTCGACATGCTCTGCCAGTGGGGCGCGATGAGCCAGAAGATGTGCACCGCGCTGAAGATCGCGGGCGCCAGCCGTTTCAACATCGTCATCTCGGGCGGTACGGGTTCGGGTAAAACGACGATGCTCAACGCGCTGTCGAAGATGATCGACCCCGGCGAGCGCGTGCTGACGATCGAGGATGCCGCCGAACTTCGCCTGCAGCAGCCGCACTGGCTTCCGCTCGAAACGCGCCCCGCGAACCTCGAGGGCAATGGCGCGATCCACATGGGCGACCTCGTCAAGAACGCCCTGCGTATGCGCCCCGACCGCATCATCATGGGTGAGGTCCGCGGCGCCGAATGTTTCGACCTTCTCGCCGCGATGAACACCGGTCACGACGGGTCGATGTGTACGCTCCACAGCAACAGCCCGCGCGAATGCCTCGGCCGTATGGAGAATATGGTGCTGATGGGCGACATCAAGATTCCGAAGGAAGCGATCTCGAAACAGATCGCCGATTCGGTCGACATGATCGTCCAGATCAAGCGCCTCCGCGACGGTTCGCGCCGCGTCACCAACGTCACCGAGGTGATCGGCATGGAAGGCGACGTCATAGTCACCCAGGAATTGTTCAAGTTCGAATATCTCGACGAGGACAAGGACGGCAAGATCGTCGGCGAATATCGCGCCATGGGCCTGCGCCCCTATACGCTCGAAAAGGCGCGCCAGTATGGTTTCGACCAGCCCTATCTCGAGGCGTGCCTCTAAGGGTTCAGTTGCGAAACGCCTTGCCGGCGAGATCGGGAAAGACCTTGCCCACCTTGCCGAGCAGATAATCGCCATAGGTACCGCCCGCGGCATGGACGTCGATATCGTCCCAGCGGGGCAGGCTGCGCGTCGTAGCCGCGATCGGCAGCGGATCGACCGGCGCTGCGAAATCGGGATCATAGAATAAAGGCCACGACAGCCGGTCGCGTCCCGAGGCGTTGATCACGCGGTGCGGCGCCGAGCGGAAGCGGCCGCGCGTCAGCCGTTCGAACATGTCGCCAATATTGACTACGAGCATCCGTCCTTGTGGCGGCACCGCGATCCAGTCGCCATTCGCGGCGCGCACCTCCAGCCCGCCATGGCGGTCCTGCCCGAGCAAGGTGAGCAGGCCGTAATCGCTATGCTCGCCGACCCCGAAGCGGTCGGGCGCGCCGTCGGGAGGATAGTGGAAGATACGAAACAGCAGGGTGGGCCGCCGCGTCATGCCCGCCGCGAAATGCTCCGCGGGCAGGCCGAGCGCGAGCGCCATGCCGCGCATCAGCGCTTCGGCGGCGGCGACCGCAGCGGCCAGATAGTCGCCGACCGCCCGCCGCAGTTCGGGCACCGCGCGCGGCCAGAGGTTGGCGCCGTGCAGCGGCCAGCCGGCGATCACGCGCGAATCTTCGGCCGTCAGTTCCTCGCCGAGATAAAGCCCCTCCTTGCGGTCGGCGAGGCCCGAGGTCAGCTCGCCGCCGAGCGGGAACCAGCCGCGCCAGGGGATGCCACCATGCGCCATCGCGATTTCGGCCTTCTCTTTGCCGGACAAGGCAAAGAAACGATGGCTCGCCGTTTCGAGCCGCGCGACGAGGCTGTCGGCGATGCCATGTCCATCAGCATAGAAAAAACCGAATTCGGCGCTCGCCGCGCCGATAGCCGCAGCGGTGCGCTCCACCATCTCCGCATCGTCCATCGCGCGCAGCGGCGCGATATCGATGACGGGGAGCGTCGTCACCGGCGCCGCATCACTGGTGCAGCCAGAGTGCGGTCGAGAGCAGCGCGACCATCGCGGACAGCATCGCGATCCCGCGCCAGGGCATGAATCCGACCTTGTCGACATCGCGGCGGTTGCGGCGGCGCCAGTCGGCGACCTCGGCGAAACCGAACATCGCGGCGGCGCCGATGCCGAGCGAGAGCATGGATACTTGCATTGCCGCGCATCCCTACGCAAACAGGGGCATTCCCCCCAAGAGAGAGGTTGCCCATATGCGTTCCCTGTTGCTGGTTGCAAGTGCCGCCATTGCCCTTTCGGATCCCGCCGCCTTCGCGCAGGATGGCCATGCCGGTCACGACACGCACGCCGCCGTGAAGGAAGCCGATACCGCGGGTGCGGCCATCGCCGCCGCGGTCGCCGCTTCGACGCGCACCCCCGCCAACACCGCGCGCGACCCATATCGCCACCCCGCCGAGACGCTCGCCTTCTTCGGGGTCAAGCCCGGCGACACGATCGTCGAGCTGTGGCCCGGCGGCGGCTGGTACACCGAAATCCTCGCCCCGCTGACCAAGGCCGGCGGCGGCACGCTCTATGTCGCAGCGCCGTGGGAAAAGGGGCTGAACCGGATCAAGGAAAAGCAGGCGGCGGACGCCGCGACCTATGGCGCGGTCAAGCTCGCCGAATTCCCGGGCACCGGCGCGGGTGACAAGGTTCCCGATGGCAGCGCCGACGCCGTGCTGACCTTCCGCAACGTCCACAACTGGCGCTTCGGCGGCGCCGACAAGACGGCGGATGCGTTCAAGCAGATCTTCGCGATGCTCAAACCCGGCGGCACGCTCGGCGTCGTCGAGCACCGGCTGCCCGAGGAGATGGCTTCGGCGCTCGAGGAAAAGAGCGGCTATATGAAGCGCTCGTCGGTCGTCGGCTTTGCCGAAGCGGCGGGCTTCAAGCTCGTCGGCGAGAGCGATATCAACGCCAATCCCAAGGACACGCACGATTATGAAAAGGGTGTGTGGACGCTGCCGCCGAACCTGACCGAAGGCGACAAGGACCGCGAAAAATATCTGGCGATCGGCGAATCGGACCGCATGACGCTGAAATTCGTAAAGCCGGCAAGCTGAAGCATGTAGAGACCATCGACCCCGCGCTGCTGCTGAGCGCCTATGCGCAGGGGCTTTTCCCGATGGCCGACGGGGCGGACGACCCGTCGGTCCATTGGGTCGAACCACGGCTGCGCGCGATCCTGCCGCTCGACGGCTTTCACCTGTCGCGCAGCCTGAAGAAGGTCATCGTCTCCGACCGCTTTCGGGTCACCACCGACACCGCCTTTGCCGAGATGATGGCGCTGTGCGCCGAGTCCGCCGACGACCGCCCGACGACGTGGATCAACCCCGTCATCAAGGCGAGTTACGAGCGCCTGTTCCGGCTCGGCCATGCCCACAGCGTCGAGGTGTGGCTGGACGGCGCGCTGGCGGGCGGACTCTATGGCGTTTCGCTCGGGCGCGCCTTTTTCGGTGAATCGATGGTCAGCCGCGCGCGCGACGCGTCGAAAGTCGCGCTGGCGCATCTCGTCGCGCGGCTGCGCGCCGGGGGGTGGCGGCTGCTCGACTGCCAGTTCATCACGCCGCACCTCGCCAGCCTCGGGGCAATCGAAATTCCCCAGCGCGATTATCTGGCGCGGCTTTACTCGGTATTGTCGGAAGGTGCCGGCGGCGGGGCCCTGGGTGCCGGCGCGGGCGCTGCGGCGGGTGCCGGGCTTCCCTCGCCGCCGTTCGTCGCCGGCGATTGGGGGGCGCTCGACGCCTTGGGCGCTGCGGCGCCGGACGCCGTCTTCGGTGCCGAACGCGCGACCGGTTCGCCGCCCGGATATGTCATTGCGCAACTTTTGACATAAACGTCATAGATCGGATGCTCGATCACGTTGCGGTCGGGCCGTTCCTTGAACAGCCAACCCGAAAAGACGCGGTACCATTTGTTGTCGCGCTGGTCCTGCACGGTCAATTGCACGAAGGCACCGGTTTCGGGCGGGTCTTCCCATGGCGCGGTCTGTTCGCACGCGCGCAGGCGGACGATCGCGCGGCCGACGCGCGCCGAATCGCCGGGCTTCATTTCGAGATCGCGGACCAGCCCGTTGCGCTTGTTGAGCAGGCCGAGCACCGCGACGCGATCGGCCATCGGCGTCGCGCCCTCGATGCCGCCGACTTCCTGCGGCACGCGCTCGGATTTTGCGATCTGCGGCGCCTTGTCGGTACCGCCCGTTTTCGTGGCGGGCGACCGGTCGCAAGCTGCGAGCGACATGGCGGCAACAATCGCCAGCCCCGCCGCCCTGGTCAGCCTCGTCACGCCGGCGCTCACTCGGCGCCGGGCCGCCAGGCCTCGTAATCGCCCGTCGCGGCGGCACGATGCCCGCCGCGTTCGAGCGCGCCCGCCGGGCGATAGGCGCCGGTGCTGCCAGTAAGGTTGGCGGTCGGCTCCTTTTCCCACGCGCGCGGCGCGGGAAGGACATCGGCGGGAAGCTCATCGAAAGTGCCGTGCAGCCAGCCGTGCCATTCGGGGGGGACGCGGCTCGCGTCGTTCGATCCGTTATAGATCACCCAGCGGCGGCCGCCCTTCTTCGCGCGGAAATAGCGGTTGCCAAGGCTGTCCTCGCCGACCTTCTCGCCGGTGCTCCAGCTGTTCAGCAGCGTACCGACGGTTGCGCCGTCCCACCAGGTGAAAATCTTGCCCAAGATGCTCATGGCTGCGGCGTTTACAGCCAAGCTGGCGCAATCCGCAAGCCGCAAACCACCCGCCGCACCGCTATTTCTTGTCGTCCCATGTCACTCTGGCGTTCTCGTCGAGGCCAAGTTCGGCCGCCGTGCCCCCCGCCAGTTCGAGCACCGCCGCCACCTCGCCGCCGCTCGCCACGGGTTCGAGCGATTCGGGGATGGTGTTTTCGGCGATGCGGTCGATGCTGCCGTCGGCGCGGACGAAGATCATGTCGAGCGGGATCAGCGTGTTCTTCATCCAGAAGCTGGCGATGCGCGGTTTTTCGAACGGGAAGAGCATGCCGCCGCCTGCGGGCAGGCTGGTGCGGAACATCAGTCCCTGCTGCTGCTCTTCGGCCGTCCGCGCCACTTCGACGTTGAATTTATGCAGCTTTTCGCCCGCGGCGATGGTCAGCGGGATGGTCGCGGTTTGCTCCGCCCCGTTGCCGTGCGAGCTGCATGCTGCCATCGGCAAGGCGAACGACAGGGCAAGGGCGGCAAGCACGGCACGCATCGGCAAGATCCTTTCGCCGGAAATGATGTCCCGGCCTAGTCGAGCGCCGCTTCGGCGTCCAGCGCGGCCAGAGCATCCTCGTCCCCCGGCGCGACCGCCAGAATCCGCCGCGCGAGTGCGAGGCTGTGGCCCGCGCGGGCAAAGGCGGCGACCTGCCGTTCGCGCATCGCCGGATCGTCGGCCGTGCGCACCGCGAACGGACCGAAACGCCGCCGCCGGGCAAAGCCGATCGCCGACGCCAGCGCCTTGTCTTCGGCTTCCGACAGCGCATCCTCGCTGTCGCCGGGCGCGATTCCGTCGACGAAGAGCTGTGCCTTGACCCGCCGAACGCCCAGCCCGCGGCGCGTCATCGCCCCGGCGCGCATCGCCGCATATTGGCGGTCGTCGAGAAAGCCGAGCCGCTCCATCCGGCCGGCGACCGCCTCGCACGCCGCCATGGCGTCAATTTCGTCAACCCATTCGGATTCGCGAATTTTTCGGGAAAGATAGCGCGTCAGCTTGGCGCGGCTGGTCGCGAATCGCGCCACATAGGCGAGCGCCAGTTCGTCGAGCTTTGCTGCGCCGAGTGGCCTTTTTGAACGGTCGGGGAGAGCGCGGCGGTTGGCCATATGCCATGTTTATGCCACAGTCGGGCCCGATTGAGAACGATCAGCACCGTCATATCGGGCAACAAAGCCCGGAAACGGGCCATTTTGTTCCAACAATATAGGGTTCGCGCACCATAACATGGCTCAGAAAGATGACATGCTTGTTGCCGCGCGGCCCGGTTTACGGGACTCAGCACCCATTATGACCGAAAATCCTGCCCTCACCGCAGATGCTGCGGACGGCCTCGCGCCGACGCCGACCCATTGCGCCCAGCCGCGCCGCTTTTCGGATTTCGCCACCGTCGGCGAAGCGCTCGATTATGCCGCCAGCGGCTCGCGCGGGCTCAATTTCCACGATCCGCGCGGTAAGCTGACGCGGCCTTATCCGTACCGCGAGCTGCAGGCCGATGCCATTGCAACCGCCTATCGTCTGATCGCGGCGGGGGTGAAGCCCGAGGACCGGATCGCGCTGATCGCCGAAACCGGCCCCGAATTTGCGGCGCTTTTCTTCGGTACCATCTATGCCGGTGCGTGGCCGGTGCCGCTGCCGCTGCCGACCAGCTTCGGCGGCCGCGACTCCTATGTCGGCCAGCTTACCGTCCAACTGACGAGTTGCGATCCCACGATGCTCTTCTTCCCGCCCGAAATCGCGGCGATGGCGATCGAGGCCGCCGAAGCGCGGGGCGTGACCCCGGTCGACTGGAGCGCGTTCGAACAGCGCCCGGCGCCGGTCACCGACCTGCCGGCGCAGCAGAGCGACGCGACCTGCTACCTCCAGTACAGCAGCGGCTCGACGCGCTTCCCGCATGGCGTCGCGGTCACCCACGGCGCGCTGCTCAACAATCTATCGGCGCATTCGCACGGCATGCAGCTTCAGGACAGCGACCGCTGCATTTCGTGGCTGCCCTGGTATCACGACATGGGTCTGGTCGGCTGCCTGCTGTCGCCCGTCGCCAACCAGGTTTCGGTCGATTATCTGAAGACCGAGGATTTCGCCCGCCGTCCGCTCGCCTGGCTCGACCTGATCAGCCGCAACGAGGGCACGACGCTCAGCTATTCGCCGACCTTCGGTTACGACATCTGCGCGCGCCGCATCTCGAGCCAGACCCACGTCGCCGACCGCTTCGACCTGTCGCGCTGGCGCGTCGCGGGTAACGGCGCCGACATGATCCGTCCCGACGTCATGCAAAACTTCGTCGATGCCTTTGCCGATGCGGGTTTCAAGGCAACCGCCTTCCTGCCGAGCTACGGCCTTGCCGAAGCGACGCTCGCGGTCAGCATCATGCCGCCGGGTCAGGGCATCGTCGTCGAACTGGTCGAGGAAACCGAATTGTCGGGCGCCGCGAACGACGCCGGCCGCCCGACGCGTTATCGCGCGATCGTCAACTGCGGCCGCGCGGTCAAGGATATGACGATCGAGGTCCGCGACGAGGCCGGCAACATCCTGCCCGACCAGACGGTGGGCAAGGTCTGGTGCAGCGGTCCGTCGCTGATGACCGGCTATTACCGCGATCCCGAATCGACCGCCGCCTGCCTGGTCGACGGCTGGCTCGATACCGGCGATATGGGCTATTTGTCAGACGGTTACATCTACATTGTCGGCCGCGCCAAGGACATGATCATCATCAACGGCAAGAATCACTGGCCGCAGGATATCGAATGGGCGGTCGAACAATTGCCGGGCTTCAAGTCGGGCGATATCGCGGCCTTCGCGATCACCGCGCCGGGGGGCGAGGAAACGCCGGCGGTGCTCGTCCAGTGCCGCACCAGCGACGATGGCGAACGCGCCTTGCTGCGCGAAACGATCCGCGAACGCGTCCGCGCGATCACCGGTATGAACTGCGTCATCGAGCTGATTCCGCCGCGCACCCTGCCGCGGACGAGTTCGGGCAAATTGAGCCGGTCGAAGGCGCGCGCGCAATATCTGGCGGGCGAAATCCAGCCGTTCGCGATCGCCGCCTGACGATATCGGAAATTTGTCCCGCAGCAGGACAAAAAATGATCACGCGCAGGCCGGGTACGGTTACCTTCGGGTAACCCCACCTCATTAAACAGGCGCTCGTGAAAAGCCTGTTGACCGACCAGATCTTTGCCGACGACATTCCCGCGCGCACCCTGTTGGGGCTGGGTCCGCGCGATGAGGATGTCGGCGACCTCCGCCAGCTCCAGCTCGCGCCGCTGCGCGGCAAGGGCAGTCTGCGCCTGTGGATGGGGCTCGGGATGGCGCTCGTCGCTGCGCTGACCATGGTCCTGCGCGTCCCCGTCGCGATCGCCGGCGCGTGGTTCGCCGTGGCACTGCTGTTCAGCCTCTGGTCCTATCGGGCGTTCGCGAGCCTTGCCATCGGCGAACTCAAATTGTCGGGCCTGCCCGAATACCGGCTTTGCCATCGCCACGCCTTCTATTCGGCGATGCTCTGGTCCTCGACCTTTTGGCTGCAGGGGGTACCGACCCTCGATCATGTGCTGTCGATCTGGACGATCGCGCTGCTGATGATGCTGACGCTGGCGATGATCGCGCACAGCATGCCCATGATCTGCATCCTGTATATCGCGCCGGTCAGCCTGTCGGCAGCCGTGGCGCTCGTCCGCGCGGGGGCGCCGCAACTCGCGGCGGTGGCGCTGGTCGCGGCGCTGCTGCTCTGCACATCGTGCATCCGCTTCGCCAAGACGCACGTCCGCTTCCGCCGCGCCGAAGAAACGCTGCACGAAAAGAACGAGACGGTCAGCCTGCTGCTCCGCGAGTTCGAGGAAACCTCAGCCGACTGGCTGTGGCAGACCGACAACGCCCGCCGCCTCGTCCATGTCTCGCCGCGCCTTGCTTATGCGCTCGGCGCCTCGGCCGAAGGGCTGGAGGGCGTGCCGCTGCTCCAGGCGCTGTCGGGCGACGCGTGGGAGACGGGACAATTCCCCCGCAGCCTGCATGACATCGCCGAGCGGATGAAACGGCGCGAGAGCTTTTCGAACCTGATCGTGCCCGTGACCATCGGCGGCAAGCCGCGCTGGTGGGAATTGTCGGCATCGCCGCGCCTCGACGAAACCGGCAAGTTCCTGGGCTTTCGCGGCGTCGGCTCCGACGTCACCGAACAGCGCGCGTCGGCTGAACAGATCGCCAAGATGGCGCGCTTCGACAATCTGACCGGCCTGCCCAACCGCCTGCACCTCAACGAGGAACTCGCGCGGGCACTGAAGCACGCGAATGATGCGAAATCGCGCTGCGCGCTGCTGATGATCGACCTCGACCGGTTCAAGGCGGTCAACGACACATTGGGCCACCCCGTCGGCGACAAGCTGCTCGCGCAGGTCGCCGCGCGGCTGAAGAGCATGATGGATCGCGGCATGACTTGCGGCCGGCTCGGCGGCGACGAATTTGCCGTCGTGCTGCAGGATGTGCCCTCGGCGCTCGATGCCGAGGATCTGGCGCAGCGGATCATCGCTGCGGTCAGCCGGCCTTATGTGGTCGACAATCACCAGTTGTTCGTCGGCGCCAGCATCGGCTTCGCGATCGGGCCGCAGGACGGCGCGACGGTCGAGACGCTGACCCGCAACGCCGACCTTGCGCTCTACAAGTCGAAGGACAAGGGCGGCAATCTCGTCGCGGCCTATGTCGCCTCGCTCCATGCGCAGGCCGAGGAACGGCGCGTGATGGAACAGGAGCTGCGCGGTGCGCTCGATCGCGGCGAGTTCGAGATGTATTATCAGCCGGTGGTTACCGCCACCGACGGCACGCTCAACGGGTTCGAAGGCCTGATCCGCTGGAACAACCAGAAGCTCGGCAATGTCTCGCCCGGCCGCTTCATTCCGCTGGCCGAGGACAGCCGCCTGATCTCGCCGATCGGCGAATGGGTGCTGCGCACCGCCTGCCACGAAGCGATGCGCTGGCCGTCGAACCTCAAGGTCGCGGTCAACGTCTCGGCCGAACAGCTCACCGACCCCGCCTTCGCGTCGGTCGTCGTCTCGGCGCTCGCGCAGAGCGGGTTGCCGCCCGAACGGCTCGAGATCGAAGTCACCGAAAGCGTCTTCCTGCGCGACGGCGGCGGCGCGGCACAATTGCTCGACCAGCTCATCAGCCTCGGCATCCGCCTGTCGCTCGACGACTTCGGGACCGGCTATTCGTCGCTCGGTTATCTACGCAAGACGCAATTTTCGACGATCAAGGTCGACCGCAGCTTCGTCGTCGGCGCCGCCAAGGGGAGCATCGAATCGATCGCGATCATTCGCGCCGTCGTCGCGCTCGCCGACAGCCTCGGCATGTCGACGACCGCCGAGGGCGCCGAGACCGAAGTCGAGGTCGACACGCTGCGCGCGCTCGGCTGCAGCAACATCCAGGGCTATTATTATGGCCGCCCGATGCCGGCGAGCGACGTGCTGACGCTTTTCCGCCGCCCGGATTCGCTCGACACCCAAGCGGCATGATATCGGCTTTCGGCGACGGGCCGAAGCCCTGCCACGACGAGTTGAAAGCCTTACCAAAAGGTTCCGCCGCCCATCGCACTTCGGGCGCAACTCACCGCTAGATTGTGGTCGCGTTCGTCAAACGTGGCAAACAGCCTTCAACGCTTGAAGACAAGCCAATTGGGGGTCGCAATCCATGCTTTACAGCCGCTTTCTGGGTGCCGTCGCCGCGTCCTTGATGATGCTGACCGGTATCCTTGCTGCCACCCCTGCGGCGGCGCGCGGTTATCTGCAGTGCGTTCCCTTCGCCCGCGCCGAATCGGGCGTCGAAATCCGCGGCAATGCCAAGACCTGGTGGTCACAGGCCGCCGGCACCTATGAACGCGGCGAAGAGCCCCGCAAGGGCGCGGTGATGGCGTTTGCCGGCACCCGCGGCATGCCGCTCGGCCATGTCGCGGTGGTCAAGAAGATCGTCAGCGACCGCGAAATCCTGATCGACCATGCCAATTGGTCGCCGATCAACGGCCGCCGCGGCCAGATCGAACGCAACGTCCGCGTGATCGATGTCAGCGACCGCGGCGACTGGAGCATGGTCCGCGTCTGGTACGCGCCGATCGGCGACCTCGGCCTGCGCGCCAACCCCGTGCAGGGCTTTATCTACGCGGGCGGCGCCAGCGCCCCCGACCGCAATGTCGTCGATCAGGAGCCCGTCTGGACGAAGAACGACTGGAAACCCGGCAACGGCCTCGCAATGGTCGTCGCCTCGCTCGCCAACTGAGCCTTACCCCCCAACCCTCTAAGGCCATTGGCGAGCACTGAAGCCATCCGGGACGGTTCGCCGCTCCGGGTGGCTTCCCCCCTTTTGGGGTAGCCGATGACAGCTGTTGCCAACCGCAAAGACCGAGTGACGGCTTTCGACCGATTGCTGACGTTTAAATCCTCCCTGCGGCGCAGCCGTGGGGAGCGGGGCCACCGCGAAGCGGCGATGGAGGCGCCGCGAACGCAGCGAGCGCTTCGCGCTCGGCCTCTCCGTCAGCCCTACGGGCCGCCACCTCCCCATGCCTGCAGCACAGGGAGGATTTTCCTCTCTTCGTCACCCGGACTTGATCCGGGGTCCATGACGACGGCGCGGCTGTGGATCCCGGATCAAGTCCGGGATGACGAAAGTGTGCAAAGCAACGGCAGCTCACCAACTCGCAACCGCTGACCCAGCCCCCCTCACCCCATGATGAAGGCGTTGAGCTTGTTGCCGTCGGGGTCGCGGAAATAGCCGGCGTAAAAGCCTTCGCCACGCGGTCCCGGCGGGCCTTCGCAGGTCCCCCCGTTCGCGAGTGCGATGTCGTAGAGCCGATGCACCTGTTCCTTGTCACACGCCTGCAGCGCGACCATCACGCCATTGCCGACACTCGCTGGATTGCCGTCGAACGGCCGCGTCAGGCCGATGCCCGCGCCGCCGCCATCCTTGCCCCAAGCGATGAAGCCGTCGAATTCCATCATCCGCGGCGTATCCAGTTCGGCGGCGATGGCGTCGTAAAAGACCGCCGCCTTGGCCAGATCGCGCGTCCCCAAAGTCACATAACCGATCATCATTGCTCTCCCGACTCGATCCATGAGAACATTTTAGGAACAAAAATCCGGGACGCAAACAAAAAGGGCGCCGGACCCGAAGGTCGCGGCGCCCTTTTCGATAGCTTGTCCCGCGAGCCGGGACCGCAGCCGGTTAAGGCTTCACCCGTACCGCGATAAAGGCCGAGGGGCCGCCGCGGCGGAGGATTTCGAGCAGCACCGCATCGCGGCCCGCCTTCTTTGCATCGCCGACGATCTTCGCCAGCGCGTCGCTCGTCGTCACCGGCGTGCGATTGGCGCTGAGGATCACGTCGCCGCGGCGCAGGCCCTTGCGGCCCGCGTCGCTGTTCGCCGACGCCGCGCCGATCACGAGACCCTTGGTCGTCGCATCGACGCCGATCGAGCGCGCGATGTCGCTGGTCAGCGGCTGCACCGCAAGGCCGAGCGCTTCCTGGATCGTCGTATCGGCGGCGCCCGAAGGATCGTCGGGCAGCGTCTGTTCTTCCTCGGGGTCGAAGTTAGTGCCTGCGAGCTGTTCCTCGGGCGGCCGCGTGCCGACGACGGCGTTGAGCGTCATCGGCTTGCCGTCGCGGACGATTTCGAGCGGAATGCGCGTCCCCGGCTTGGTATTGGCGACGATGTACGACAGCGTTTGTTGCGGCGTCACATCCTTGCCGTTGACCTTGGTCACGACGTCGCCGCGCTTCAGGCCGGCCTTGGCGGCCGCGCCGCCATCCTCGACGCGCTGGACGAATTCGCCGCGGTCCTTCGGCAGGCCGAGGGCGGCCGCCAGATCCTCGTCGACCGGTGCGATACCGATGCCGAGGTAACCGCGCTCGACCTTCTCGCCGGCGCGCAACGCGTTGATCACCGGGATCGCCGCATCGGCGGGGATCGCGAAGTTGACGCCGATGTTCGCGCCGACGGGCGAGATCAGCATGTTGTTGATGCCGACGACATTGCCCTGCAGGTCGAACAGCGGACCGCCCGAATTGCCGCGGTTGATCGCCGTGTCGGTCTGGATGTAGCGGTCATAGGCGCCGCCCTGCCCGAGGTTGCGCTGCACCGCCGAGATGATGCCCGCGGTCACCGTCGAACCGAGGCCCAAGGGATTGCCGATCGCCACCACCCAGTCGCCAACGCGCGCCGTGCTGCTGTCGGCGAATTTGACGAAGGGCAGCCCCGTCGCATCGATCTTGAGCAGCGCAAGGTCGGACGCGACGTCGCGGCCGACGATCGTCGCCTTATATTCCTTCTGGTTGGTCAGCGTCACCGTCACCTGATTGACCGCCTCGCCGCGCGGGCCGCCAGAGATGACATGGTTGTTGGTGACGATATAGCCGTCCGCCGAGATCAGGAAGCCCGAGCCGCCGCCCTGCTGTTCCTGCGTGATCGGTTCGCGTGTCCCCGCAAAGGGATTGAGCCGGACGCCAAGCGTGACCTCCTGCTTGGTCGAGATGTTGACAACCGCGGGCTGGAGCTGCTCGACGAGGTCGGCGAAGCTTTCGGGCGCGCCCGAACGCGGAACGACCTTGGCGATCTCGCTCTTCTCGTTCTGCGCGACCTGCGCGCCAACGGGGGATTGGGTTACCAGCGCCAGCGCCGTGCCACCCACCAGCAAGGCCGAAGTGATGCCATAAACATAACGCACGATCGCAAATCCTTTTCTCTTACGAAAACCGTTGAAGGTCCTGAATCCCGGCGCTGCGGTATCTGCTCGCCGTTGGCTGAACGCTATTTGAACATGAACGATCCTTGTACCATCCGTTCATCGGGCGTCCTGCCCCGCTCAGCCTCCCTGGAAACGCTTCAGATATTCATTGTCGGGCGACAGGATGATCGACGTCCCGCCCTGGTTGTTCTCACCGAGGAAGGTCTGCCGATAGCTCTGCATCGCACGATAGAAATCATAGAATTCGGGGTCCTTGCCGAAACTTTCGGCATAGATGCGCGCCGCTTCGCCGTCGGCGCCGCCGCGGATGATCTGCGCTTCCTTCTGCCCTTCGGCGCGGATCGAGATCGCTTCCTGCTGGCGCGCGGTGCGCATGCGGTTGTACGCCGCCTCGAGCGTCGCGCCTTCGGGAAGGTCGGCGCGCTTGATCCGGACGTCGATGATCTCGGCGCCATATTTGTTCGCCTCGCGATTGAGCGCGACCTGAATATTGTCCATCACCGCGCCGCGTTCGGCCGACAGCAAGGTCGCGAAGGTGCGCTTGCCGAGTTCGTTGCGCAGCGACGAGCCGAGGATGGTCGCAAGCTGCGTCTGCAATTTATCCTCGGTGCGGATCGCCGTGTACATGCGCACCGGGTTGGTGATGCGGAAACGCGCGAAGGCGTCGACCTGCAGCCGTTGCTGATCGGTCGACAGCACCTGCTGGCGCTCCATGTTTACGCCGAGAATGCGCTTGTCGATATATTGGATGCCGTCGGTGAACGGCACGCGGAGCACAAGCCCGGCGCCCGAGCGGCCGAAATCCTCGTTCGGCTTGTAGCGGTTCACCGTGCGCTCGATCTCGCCGAAGCGCAGGATCAGCGCCTGCTTGTCTTCGGGCACGATCGCCAGCGACTGCGACAGGATGACGAGCAGGACGACGAGGCCGACGAGCAAGCGCATCGGGTTGCGGAAGAGGGCGTCGAACATCACTGGCCTCCCTTCGTCGCCGCTTCGGGCTCGGCGGCCGCGGCGCGGCGCTGGACCTGATTGAGCGGCAGATAGGGGGTCACCCCGCGGGGTTCGACGATCGTCTTGTCGACGTTCGACAACACATTCTCCATCGTTTCATAATAAAGCCGCTGGCGCGTCACCGCGGGCGCAAGCTTGTACTGTTCATAGATCTTGTCGAACGCCGCAGTGTCACCGCGCGCGCGTTCGAGGACCTGCTGCTGGTAGGCGCGCGCAAGGTTGATGGCCGATTCGCGCTCCTGCCGCGCCGCGGTGACTTCCTTGAAGGCCTCGTCGACCTGGCTCGGCGGATCGGCCTGGCGGATCGCGATGCCCTGGATCGTCACGCCAGCGCGATACTGGTTGAGCAATTCCTGCATGCGCGCCTGAACCTGCGTTTCGATCTCGACGCGGCCGGGACCGATCGCCTGCACAAGGTCGAAATTGGCGACGGTCGCGCGCATCGCGCTTTCGGCGACCTCGCGGATCGTGCCTTCGGGGTCGGCAAGCTGGAAGAAGAAAAGTTCGGGATCGCGCACCGACCAGCGGACCTCATAGGCGAGGTCGACGATGCTCTGGTCGCGCGTCAGGACGAAATTCTCGTCGGTGGCATTCGGCGAGCCGATCGCCATCGTGCGGATGGCGCGCACGTCCTCCAGCCGGATGCGCTCGATCGGCGCCGGCCAGGTGAATTTGACGCCCGGCCCGACGGTGCGCGAATAGCTGCCGAGGCGGGTGACGACGCCTTCCTTTTCGGGCGGAACGATGTGGAAGGAGGAAAACAGCACCCACAGCACGGCGACCGCGAGGACCCCCCATTTCCAGAGCCGCGCCGAATCGGGGAGGTTCAGCCCCCCGCCACCGCCGCCGCCCGAGCCGCCGCTGCCGAAGCCGCCGCGCCCCTTGCGCAGCAATTCGTCGAGCGCCGAGGGACCGCGCGGTTTACGCGGGCGCTGCTGGTCGGCGGGATCGGGGGTGACCCAGGGATTGCGCGGGCCGGGTTTCTTGCCATCGTCGGGTCCGCCATCGCCGCCGCCCTTGGGGCCGCTGCCCCACGGGCTGTTCGCCATCAGGCTGATCGAATCGAAAAATTGCCGCAATCCCCGGGGAGTGCGGCGTCCCATGCTGCCGTCAATCTTGTCGTTCATATTGCTTTTATAGGGGCGACGGGCGCGATTAACAGGGGGTGCGCGCGAAAATGGCTGGCAATCCCCCCTGCCATCCCTATTTCCCGCTCACATGACCGATATCGCTCCTCTCGCCAGCATCGCCACCGACCTCAGCGGCGGCCGCAGCTCCGGCCTCCGTTTTCTCGACGAGCAAGGCACGCTTGCGATCGTCCTCGACGTCACCGGGCTGGCGGAAGCCGAGCGCAAACCGCTTGAGGACAAGCTCCGCGCGGGACTGCTCGCGCGGCCCGGCGTTACCGAGGTGCGCGTCGCGATGACCGCCGAAAAGAAGGCGCTGACGATCATCGCGGTGGGCAGCGGCAAGGGCGGCGTCGGCAAGTCGACGCTCGCCGCCAACCTCGCCGTCGCGCTGCGCCGGCAGGGGGTGAAGGTCGGGCTAGTCGATGCCGATATCTATGGACCATCGCAGCCCCGCCTGATGGACAGCGAGGGCGTCAAGCCCGAGGCGCGCGGATCGAAGCTCGCCCCCGTCCCCAACGCTTATGGCGTGCCGATGCTGTCGACCGGCCAGATCGCGGCGCCCGGACAGGCGATCGCCTGGCGCGGCCCGATGGCGGGCAAAGCGCTGGAGCAGCTCGTCGATGCGAGCTGGGGCGATATCGACACGCTCGTCGTCGACCTGCCGCCCGGTACCGGTGACGTCCAGTTGACGATGATCCAGCGCCACAAGCCCGCTGGCGCGGTGATCGTATCGACCCCGCAGGACCTCGCGCTGATGGACGCGACGCGCGCAATCAGCCTGTTCGAACAGGCCGAGGTGCCGATCATCGGCCTTGTCGAGAATATGGCGGGCTATGCCTGCCCGCATTGCGGCGAGGTCAGCGACCCGTTCGGTTGCGGCGGCGCCGAGGCGGCGGCGCAGACGATGAACATCGACTTCCTCGGCCGCGTGCCGCTGTCGATGGGTATCCGCCTCGCCAGCGACGGCGGCGTGCCCCCGGCCGCCGGAACCGACCCGGCGGGCGAGCCGTTCCACGCGATAGCGGCGAAGGTCGCCGCATGGCTGGCTGCACGAAAGGGCAAATGATGGCGATCAACGACGATGCCGAAATCCGCGAATTGCTGGGCCAGCCGCGCCGCATCGCCGTCGTCGGCGCCTCGCCCAACCCGGCCCGGCCGTCGAACGGCGTCCTCGCCTTCCTCGTCCGGCAGGGCCATGACGTGATCGCCGTCAACCCCGGCCACGCCGGCAAGACGATCCATGACGCTCCCGTCGTTGCGACGCTCGCCGATGTCGAGCCGCCCGCGCATCTCGTCGACATTTTCCGCAACAGCGCCGACGCCGGCGCCGCGGTCGACGAAGCTATCGTCCATGGCGCCAAGGCGGTGTGGATGCAGATGGGGGTGATCGACGAAGCAGCCGCCGCACGCGCCGAAGCGGCGGGGCTGGTCGTGGTCATGGACCGTTGCCCCAAGGTCGAAATCCCGCGCCTCGGCCTGCTCAGGTGAAGGCCCTTCTGCCGCTGCTCATCCCCACCACGCTTGCTGGATGCGCGACCGCGGCGACGCGCACGAACCCGCAGGACGCTTTCTTCGAGGCTCTCACCGCGCGCTGCGGCAAGGCCTATGCCGGCCATCTCGCGAGCGATCAGGACGCCGACGCCGACATGCGCGGCAAGGCGATGGTGATGCATATCCGCCATTGCACGCCCGACCGCATCGAAATCCCTTTCCACATCGACGGCCTCGGTCCCGACGGCGGCTGGGACCGCTCGCGGACGTGGATCATCAGCCGCACGGCCACCGGCCTCCGCCTCAAGCACGACCATCGCCACGCCGATGGCAAGCCTGACACCGTCACCCTCTATGGCGGCGACACCGCCGATGGCGGGACGGCGACGCGCCAGACCTTTCCCGTCGACGCTGAGTCGATTGCGATGTTCACGGCGACCGGCCGCAGCGTTTCGAACACCAACATCTGGTCGGTCGAAACGACCACTGCGGGCTTTACCTATGGGCTGAACCGCGAAGAAAGGCATTTTCGCGTCGCGTTCGACTATGCCAGCCCGGTGGCGCCGCCGCCCGCACCCTGGGGCTGGTAAGGGGAACCCTTCCGCCCGTCATGCGCTAGCCCGGCATCGAACGGGAGAAAAACATGCGCACCCAGCCCCTCATGCTGATCCCTCTGCTCGCGCTCGCCGCGTGCGGCGACAAGGCGCCCGACCCGCGCGGGGTCGAGCATGATGAGACGTTGCTGTCGGTGTCTGCGACCGGCCGGTCCGAGACCCGCCCGGACGAGGCGCGCTTTACCGCCGGGGTGAGCACGATCGCCGCGTCATCCGAGACAGCGACCCAGCGCAACAACGAAACCATGGCCAAGGTGACCGAAGCGCTGAAAGCCTTCGGCGTCGCCGAAAAGGATCTTCAGACGCGCCAGCTGACCGTCAACCGGATCGACTGGGGCGCCAACAAGGGCAAATATGAAGCAGTGAACCAGGTCGAGGTGCGGATGCGCGCCGTCGACAAGGCGGGCGAAGCGGTGGCGGCAACGACCCGCGCCGGCGCCAATGTCCTGTCGGGTCCGACGCTCCGCGTCTCCGATCAGGAGGCCGCGACCAAGTCGGCCTATGCCGCCGCTTACCGTGCCGCGCGGGCGCGTGCCGACGCCTATGCCGGCGCGGCGGGGCTCAAGATCGACCGCGTCCTCGCGATCCGCGATGGCGGCGGCGCGCCACCGCCGATGCCCTATTATGAAATGGACGCCGCGAACCGCGTCGCGCCGCAGGCCGTCGCCGCCGCGCCGCCCTTCAACCCCGGCGTCAGCGAATCGCAGGTGTCGGTGCAGGTCGATTTCGCGCTGACGAAGAAATAGCGCCGGACTCCCGCTCGTCCGAAAGCCTTTGCGTCGCCGACTCGCGCCGACTATCAGCGGCGGGGATGGCGGGCATTCGCGACACTGTGGGGAAAGACAAAAGGCGCCTGCCGCATGTCAGCCGCCGTTCGCTGCTCGTCGGCGCGACCGCCGCAGGGGGCCTCGCGATCGCGTGGAGCCTGTGGCCGCGCGATTATAGCCCCAATCTGACTGCCGCGCCCGACGAGCATATTTTCAACGCCTTCCTGAAGATCGGCGACGACGGGCATATCAGCGCCATCGTCCCGCAGTGCGAGATGGGACAGGGTGTCACAACGCTGCTGCCGCAGATCATGGCCGACGAACTCGGCGCCGACTGGCGCACGATCGCGGTCGAAACCGCGCCGATCAGCCCGCTCTACACCAACACGCTGGTAATCGACGAGGATAGCGCCGTCTTTAGCCCGCGCGGCGGCGTCCCCGATTTCGTCCACGATGTGCGCGGCTGGGTGCGCCGCGAATGGGCGGTCCGCCACGCCGTGATGCTGACCGCGAACAGTTCGTCGGTGCGGATGTTCGAGGCGCCGTGCCGCGACGCGGCGGCGCAGGCACGCGCGCTGCTGATGATGGCGGCGGCGCGGCGCTGGGATGCCGACTGGGAGGCGTGCGACACGCAGGACGGCTTTGTGATCCTTGGCGCGAAGAAGCTTCGCTTCGCCGAGGTCGCGGCAGCGGCCGCATTGCTCGAGCCGCCCGCCGAGCCGGTCTATCGCGCATCGAGCGCCGATCCGCTGTACGGCAAGGAACTGACGCGGCTCGACCTGCCGGCGAAGGTCGACGGATCGGCGAACTATGCCGGCGACATCCGGTTGCCCGACATGGTGTTTGCCGCGATCCGCCAGGGCCCGGTCGGCGCGACGCGGCTGAAGGGCATCGACCGCAAAGCCGGGATGAAATCGCCCGGCCTGCTCCATATCGTCGAGCATGAGCGCTGGCTCGCCACCGTCGCGCGCAACTGGTGGGCGGCAAACCGCGCGCTCGACCGCTTCGCCCCGGTTTTCGAGACCGACGGCACGCCGGTTTCGAGCGACCGGATCGACAAGGCGCTGAAAAGCGCGCTCAAGGAGGATGCCTTCCGGATCAGGAGCGAAGGCGACGTTGGCGAGGCGATGGCGGGGCGCACCAAGGTCGCGGCCGAATATGCCGTCGCTCCGGCGCTCCACGCTTCCATCGAAACGCGCACCGCGACCGCCGCCCCTGATGGCGCGAAGCTGCGCGTCTGGGTCGCGACGCAGGCGCCCGCGCAGTGCCGCGATGCGATCGCCCGCGCGACCGGGCTGGCGCCGGCGGCCGTCACGCTGTTCCCGATGATGGCCGGGGGTTCGTTCGACGCCTGCCTCGACCATAATGTCGCGGTGCAGGCGGCGATCATCGCCTTGCAGATCAAGCGCCCCGTCCAGCTCGCCTGGTCGCGCGCCGAGGAGATCATGCGCGTGCCCCCGCGCGCGCCGGCGCGCGCGAAGCTGACCGCGACGCTGAACGCCGCCGGCGGCATCGACGCGCTCGTTACTCGCATCTCGGTGCCGTCCACCAACCATGAAGTCCGCGAGCGGCTGTTCGACAATAGCCCGCCCGACGTCGCGCAGCGTTCCGCAGCGGGAAAAGCCGACGCCGCAGCGGTCGAGGGGGCGGCAAACGGCTATGCGATCCCCCATCTCGCGGTCGATCATTGCCCCGCCGATATCGGCCTGCCGACCGCGCGCTGGCGCGGCAATGCCGACAGCTACACCGCCTTCTTCACCGAATCCTTCGTCGACGAAATGGCGGCGCGCGCCGGGACCGACGCGCTGTCGTACCGGATTGCGATGCTCGGCGATGCGCCGTTGCTCGCGCGCTGCCTGCTCACCGCGACGAGCCTCGGCGGCTGGGAGGGCGGCCTGTCGGGAACCGCGCAGGGTCTCGCCTGCCACAGCATGCGCGGCAGTCACATTGCGCTGATGGCGACCGCGCGCCAAAGCGACAAGGGCCTGCAGGTCGAACAGCTCGTCGCGGTCGTCGACGCCGGCCGCCTCGTCAATCCGGCGATCGCGCGCCAGCAGATCGAAGGGGGGCTGATCTTCGGCCTCGCCGCCGCGGTCGGGGCGACGACCGACTATGAGGGCGGCGTCGCGACGGCGCGCAAGTTCGGCCAGCTCGGCCTGCCGCGACTGTCGCAAACGCCGCAGATATTGATCGAGTTCGTCGACAGCGACCGCGACCCCGGCGGGCTCGGCGAGATCGGCGTACCAGTGGTTCCCCCCGCGATCGCCAACGCGCTGTTCGCGGCGACCGGGCGCCGTATCCGCCGCCTGCCCCTCTCGGCGCATCCGCTATGAAGATCCCGAGCGGGCATCCTCCAATCGCCGCGCCGGGCGTCGGTGTCCTGCTGGTCAACCTCGGCACCCCCGACGCCCCCGATGCGCCGTCGGTGCGCCGTTACCTTGCCGAGTTCCTGTCGGACCGCCGGGTGGTCGAGATTCCGCAACTTCTGTGGCAACCGATCCTGCGCGGCATCATCCTGACCACCCGCCCGAAAAAGTCGGCGCACGCCTATGCCCAGGTGTGGACGGACGAAGGATCGCCCCTTGCTTCGATAACCCGCGCGCAGAGCAGCGCTCTGCAGGCGGCGTTCGGCGACGCGGTGCAAGTCGCCTATGCGATGCGCTACGGCCGGCCCGCTATCGGTCCGGCGATCGATGCCATGATGGCGGCGGGGTGCAGACGCATACTCGTCGCACCACTCTATCCCCAATATTGCGCTGCAACGACGGCGACGGTGGTCGATGCCGTGGGCTCGCACCTGAACCGGCTGCGTTGGCAGCCGGCGCTGCGTTTCCTGCCGCCCTATCATGACGATGCCGCCTATCTGGACGCCCTGAGAATCTCCGTCGAGGCGGGGCTGGCCGCGCTCGACTTTACCCCCGATGTATTGCTGGCGAGCTTTCACGGCATGCCTGAACGAACATTGCATCTCGGCGACCCCTATCATTGCCAATGTCGGAAAACAGCGCGTCTTTTGTCCGACGCGCTGGGGCGGCCGGTCGAGGTCGCGTTTCAGTCGCGCTTCGGCCGCGCCAAATGGCTCGAGCCCGCGACCGATGCGACCTTGGCACGGCTGGGCGCAGAGGGCCGAAGCGTGGCCGTCTTCGCGCCGGGCTTTGCCGCCGACTGCCTCGAGACGCTCGAGGAGCTGGCGATCCGCGGCAAGGAGCAGTTTGCAGACGCGGGCGGGCGGCAGTTCGCCTATCTGCCGTGTCTGAACGACAGCGCTCCCGGCATGACGATGCTCGAAACGCTGGTCCGGCGCGAACTCGCGGGATGGCTGTAGACGCTTACTTCCTGTTTAGGTCCTTGCGTTAAGCTCTCCGGCACGGCGCAAAGCCGCTTCAGTCGGAGGTAGGATCGATGAGCCAGCTTGAATCGGCAGCAGTGAAGCTGATCGGCGTTACGCTCGCCTTCCTGCTGGTCGCCTGGTTCGTGTGGCGGAAACGCCAGGGCGAGACCGTGCCGGCCGCCCCGAAAATGCCCCGCTCGCCGTCGATGCCGCGCGAATTCAAGCTGCCGGCGCTGTCGCGCAAGGAACGGGCGGTCGCGGAGGAACCGGTCGAAATCTCGCCATCGCGGCTCGCGCGGGTCAGCGGCAAGGCGCCGCTCGCCGGGCTGAGCGAACCTGCCCCCGAACCCGAACCGAGCGCGCCGCCGCCCGATCCCGAAGCGCGCGCGATGGCCGAAGCGATGCTCGCGTCGATGGTGGCGCAGGTCGAACATGAGGCCGATCTGGTCGACCGACGCGGTAACGACGCCGTGGCCATCCGCCTTGTCCCGCAAATTCCGCCGCGCGACGCGGACGGGGCGACGAGCTGGCTCGGCGGCACCCCGCGCCTCGACGCGCGCACGCCATGGCCCGAGATTCGCGAGACGCCGGCCGATTTCCTCGCGCAGATCGATTGCGCCGCGCTGCCCGCCGAGCTTTGGGACGGTTTGGGACCGCGCAGCGGCGCGCTCGCCTTCTTCATCCATCCGCGCGACGGCGACATGCTCGTCGTCCATGTCGCCGAGCCCGGCGATCCGGTCGGCCCGCCGCGGCCGCAGGGCGACGACGATGTTTTCTTCGCGCCGCACGGCGGGCTGCGTTTCGGCGACCTTATGCCCTTCACGCGGCGCGCCTTTCCCCAATGGCCCGTCGATCTGGTCGCGGTACGCCCCGGCGATCCCGATCCGCGCGACGCCGAAGGCGGCGACGACGGGCCGGGCCACCGCCTTTATCGCGCCGGCTATGATATCGCCGACCCGGCGTGGCACCCGTTCGACTGGGCGAGCATGACCGCGATGGCCGAAATCCTCGACATGCGGATTTCGCGCTTCTGGCGCGATCCCGGCGGTGCGCCATCGCCGATCGAGGTCCAGCTCGCCAATATCGAACGCCGCCTCGGCGAGCCCGACACGGCCGAGGGCGATCCGCTCGACCGGACGCTGCTCGAAAACCAGCTTGCGACGCTGACCGAGCTTGCCGAAGCCGCACATGCCGCAGCCGAGATGAACCGCGAAGCGCTGGCCAATGCGCAGGAGATCATCGCAATCGTCCGCGAAAGCGCCGGCCGCGACGAATTCTCGCCGGCGGCCGCCGCGGCGGTGATGGGGGCCCTGCAGACGATCCGCTGGGCCAAGGTCAACCGCAAGCCCGATCCGGCAGGGCGCCCCGGCGCCGAGGCGATCGAGACGCTCATTCTGCCGCTCACCGAGCATCATCCCGATGCGCCGCTGTGGGCGCATGATTACCACAGCATCTGGTTCGACCATGCCAAACATGCCTATGCCGCCGGGTCGGACGCGCTGTCGCCCGAGGCGCTTGCGGTCCTCGAGCCCTATTGCCGCGAACTGGCGGCGCGCGAGATGGGCGGGATCGGCCACGTCCCCTTCGCCTATGTCCATGATTATGATGCGGACGCCGATGCGACGATGCTCGAACTGCCGTCGAGCGGGCTGATGAGCTGGATGTTCGGCGATGTCGACCATCTGGTGCTGACGATGCGCAAGGCCGATCTGGCTGCGGGACGGCTCGACCGGCCGGTCGTGCAGGTCAGCAACTAGCCCCCTGCCCACCTCCCTGAAATAGCGTTGCGATTGACGTTCCGGTCAACTTGCGGCGCCCCGTACCGCCGCCTACTCTGGTCCTTCAACTCTGTGGGAGAGCCTGATTCATGACACGCGTAGCAATCGTCACCGGCGGCAGCCGCGGTATCGGCGAAGCCATTTCGCTGAAATTGCAGGAGCAGGGCGTCACCGTCGTCGCCAACTATGCCGGCAACGACGAAAAAGCCCGGGAATTTACCGAACGCACCGGCATCGCGGCGATGAAGTGGGACGTCGGCGACCATCAGGCGTGTCTCGACAGTTGTGCGCGGATCGCCGCCGATGTCGGCCCGATCGACATCGTCGTCAACAACGCGGGGATCACCCGCGACGGCACGCTCGCCCGCATGAGCTATGACGATTGGGACGACGTCATGCGCGTTAATCTCGGCGGCTGTTTCAACATGGCCAAGGCGACCTTCGGCGGCATGGTCGAGCGCGGCTGGGGCCGCATCGTCAACATCGGCTCGATCAACGGACAGGCCGGCCAATATGGTCAGGTCAACTATGCCGCCGCCAAATCGGGGATTCACGGCTTTACCAAGGCGCTCGCGCAGGAAGGCGCGAAGAAGGGCGTGACGGTCAACGCGATCGCGCCCGGCTATATCGACACCGACATGGTCGCTGCGGTGCCCGCGCCGGTGCTCGAAAAGATCGTCGCCAAGATCCCGGTCGGCCGCCTCGGCCAGGCCGACGAGATCGCGCGCGGCGTTGCCTTTCTGTGCAGCGAGGATGCGGGTTTCGTCACCGGATCGACGATGAGCATCAACGGCGGACAGCATATGTATTGACGATGGCAGGCGGGTAAAAAGGCGTTCGCGCAGCGAACGACGCGTTACCCGCCGGTGCCGCGCAGCGGCAGCCATCGGTTCGGCCAGCGGGGCGGCGATCCGCAAGATCGCCGAACCCGTCTGACGTCATGGCGGCGGCTTTGCCGTCGCCGCTAGCGCTCCACCAAATATAAACCCGTTCGCATCGAGCGAAGTCGAGATGCCCCTCGGGCTTGGCTATCTCGCCGCCTGTCTCGACGTCGCTCACCACAAACGGGAAGAGGGGAATTCCGACCCCGGATCGGCGCCTCCCGATTACTCCACCATCACGCCCACAACCCGCCAGCTCCCGCCCTCGCGCACCAGCGACAGCGTTTCGATCGCCCCCGCCTTGTTCGCATAGTCGGTGCGGAACTTGACCATCTGATAGCCATAGGGCGGCGCGGGGACCGCCTCTTCGCTCAGCAGCACGCGCGCCTTCACTGCGCCGAGCGGCCCCTGCACCTGGCGCGCCACGCGCGCCCGGGTCTCCAGCGTGTTGAGCGTCTTGAACGACTGCTTGCGCCGCGCATCGCGCAGCCGCTCGTTGACGGTATGCACCGACAGGCCCGGGTGGCGCGCCATCGACTTGGCGTCATAGCCGCTGACCAGCAGACGCAGCGTCTCCTTTTCCTTTTCGGTGAGCGCCTGGATTCCGGCGGTCGTCACGTTTCCTGTCCCTCGCTCCACTGCTATCGACGCCGACATTAAGCCCCGCCCGAACGCGGTCACCCCCAAATAATTCGTACCTCAATCCACGGCGGAGCCGCTATGCTGCGGCGATGGCCGTCCCCTATCGTCCCCCCGTCAAACGCTCGGTCACCATCGCCGGCCACCCGACGTCGATCAGCCTCGAACCCTTGTTCTGGGACGCGCTGGAGGAAGCGGCAGCGCGGCTCGCGCTCCCGGTCAACGCGCTCGTCGCACGCATCGATGTCGAGCGGATGGAGGTCGACGATCCCCCCAACCTGACATCGGCGATCCGGCAATGGCTGTGGCGCGAACGCTGATCCGGCGGGCGCGTTCGCCGCGCCCCCTACCCCAGACGGTGCGGCGTCGGGTCTCCCAGTTCGCCGACGAGCTGCCGATAGGCTTCGGCACGGCAGCGCGCATATGACGCGCCGAGTTCCGCCCGATCGAGGCGCCGCTCGGCAACAAGCCGGTCCAATATTCCCGCATCGTCGGACAGCGCGATTTCGCCGACCAGTTCGTCACCGCTCGCGCCCAACGCTTCGGCGAGCAGGCGGAACGTCCGCGCGCGCTGCCGGAATTCGAAATCCATCAGCCGCGCCGATTCCACCTCTTCCTTGCGAAGCAGGGCCGCTCTGAGGTCGAAAGCCATGACGTCGATTTAGGCCGCGAGGCGCGTCGGCGCAATCGTCATGCGCCGGGCATTCAACCGAACAGCGCCGCCGCCACCGCCCTGCCGAACGCCGCCCCCTTGTCGGGCGCGTGGTGCAGAAAGAGCGAAGGCTCGATCAGCTCGAGTTCGATGATGTGCAACCTGCCCGCCGCATCGCCGACCATGTCGACGCGCGCATAGACCGGCGGCGCCGGCGCCGCGGCGAGCGCGGCGGCAGCAAGATTGCGCGCCGCTTCGCTCGCGTCCCAATCGGCCTCGCGCCCGCCGAACTGTTCCTGGACGCGAAAGTCGCCCGCCGCAGGGCGCTTGACGATCGCGTGGCTGAACTTGCCGGCAAAGAAGAAGAGCGAATATTCGCCGTCGGTCAGGATGCCTTGCATCAATGGCTGGACCAGCCGGCGCCGGCCGAGCGCATCGCCGGGGATCGGCGCCCCCGGAGCCACACGGTGCGTGCCGTCGGCGCCGCCCGAAATGGCGGGCTTGATCACCACCTCTTCGGCACCGAGCGCGGCGCGCGCCTTGCCAAGCCCCGCTTCGTCGAGCGCGGCGATCTCGACCGTCGGCACGACGGCAACCCCTGCCGCGCCCAGTTCGGCCAGATAGGCCTTGTCGCTGTTCCAGCGCAGCACCGGCACCGGATTGACCACCGGCAGCGCCTCAGCTTCGAGCCGGTGGAGCAGCGCATACCAGGCGGCGACGTCGCGCTGATAGCCCCAGGTAAAGAGCGGCAGGATCAGCTCATATCCCGTCAGGTCGCCGGGATCGGTCCACACGCGCTGCTCGACGACCAGCCCTGCAGCTGTCAGCGCCGCCGCCTTGCGCGCGAAGGCGGGCCGCCATTTTTCGTAATAGTCGGACGCCGGGACGAGGATCGCGACGCGGGGCTGGAAAGGCATTACCTCCCCAGCAGCCCGCGCGCCTGCCCGGCGATATGCGACAGCATCGCGCCGTTCGGGTTCGGAATCGTTCGCGCGCGGTCGACCGTCGCCCTGAATTGCGCAACGCGCGGCGCATTGTCAGCGAGCCATTTGGTCACCGCCGCGTCGAGATCGCCTTTCGGCAATCCCGCCAGGAAACCCAGCCGCATCTGCTGGAAATCGCGCGCAAGGCTGTTGACCAGCAGCCGCTCCCACGGATCGGCGGGGCTCATATGCGCCGCCAGCGTCTGCGCCCAGTCGAGCCCCAGCGCTTCGCCCAAATGGGTGAAGGCGTGCGTCACCGCGATCTCGTCGTCGCCGCGCCGTTCGGCCAAGTCGACGATGCCGATCGCGCCGTCGGTCTTGAACAGGCGCACGACCGATGCGGTCAGCGCCTCGGGCGCCCCGGCATCGAGCAACTGCTGGCTGAGCATGTCCCACTGGCGCTTGACCGACGGGCTGAGCAGGCCGTCGACCCCGGTGGTCAGGCGATCGACCCCCGGTTCGAGCCGGGCGACGATCGGGCCGGGCTGCGTCAGCGTTGGTTTGACGCGCAGAAGGTCGGCCATCTGCGAAGCCATCGCCGACGCCGCCTGCGCAAACAGCGACAGGCGGATCGTCTCGTCGATCTTCGCCGCGTCGAGCGCGGTCCAGATCGCGGGCATGTCGAGCAGGCGTTCGACCGCGACGAACGCCGCCGCAATATCGCCGAGCGCGCAGCCTTCCTCTTCGACGAGTTCGAAGGGATGGACGACGCCCAGACGGTTGATCATCCGGTTGGCGAGCTTGGTCGCGATGATTTCGCGGCGTAACTGGTGATCGGCGATCGCCCCCGCAAAGTCGCGCTGCATCTCGGCCGGGAAGGCCGCCGCAAGGTCGGACCCGAGCGCCGGGTCGCCCGGCAGCTCGCTATTCTCGATCGCGTCCTGCAAGGCGAGTTTCGCGGTCGACAGCAGCACCGCGAGTTCGGGCCGCGTCAGCCCGCGGCCCTCGGCCGAGCGGCGGAGCAGTTCGTCGTTCGCCGCGAGCCCCTCGACCTTGCGGTCGAGCCGGCCCGATGCCTCGAACGTCTCCATGATCCGGACGAGCGAAGGCACCGCCGACGAACCGCCCTTTTCGGCGATCGACAGCGCCAGCGCCTGCAGCCGGTTGTCCTCGAGCACCAGCGCCGCGACATCGTCGGTCATCCGGACGAGCAAGGCATCGCGATCGTCCTGCGCCAGCCGGCCTTCGGCCATCTCGCGGTTGAGCGCGATCTTGATATTGACCTCGTTATCCGAGCAGTCGACGCCGGCGCTGTTGTCAATAAAGTCGGTGTTGATCCGGCCGCCCTTCGCCGCAAAGGCGATGCGCGCCGCCTGTGTGACGCCAAGGTTGGCGCCCTCGCCAACCGCCTTGACGCGCAAATCCTCGGCATCGACGCGCAGGGCGTCGTTCGCGGGGTCGCCGACCTCGGCATTATTCTGGCTCGCGGCCTTCACATAGGTGCCGATACCGCCGAACCAGAGCAGGTCTGCGGGTGCCCGGAGGATCGCCGAGATCAGCGAGCCGGGGTCGATTTCGGATTGCGAAAGGCCAAGCGCCGCCTGCACTTCGGCGGTCAGCGGAATGCTCTTCTGGCTGCGCGGGAAGACCCCGCCGCCCTTCGAGATCAGCTTCTTGTCATAATCTTCCCAGCTCGACCGCGGCAGCGCGAACATACGGTCGCGTTCCTTCCAGCTCTTCGCCGGATCGGGATCGGGGTCGAGGAAGATGTGGCGATGGTCGAACGCCGCGACGAGCTTGATCGCCTTGCTGAGCAGCATGCCGTTGCCGAACACGTCGCCCGACATGTCGCCGCAACCGACGACGCGGATGCTGTCGGTCTGCACGTCGACACCCATTTCGGCGAAGTGGCGCTGGACCGAAACCCATGCCCCCTTGGCGGTGATGCCCATCGCCTTGTGGTCATAGCCCTTCGACCCGCCGCTCGCGAAAGCATCGCCGAGCCAGAAGTTCCGCTCCATCGCCAGGCCGTTGGCGACGTCGGAGAAGGTCGCGGTGCCCTTGTCGGCGGCAACGACGAAATAGGGGTCCTCGCCGTCGTGGATCGCGACGCCCTTCGGATGCACGACCTTGCCCGCAACGATATTGTCGGTGATCGACAGGAGCGAACGGATGAAGATGCGATAGCATTCGGTGCCCTCGGCGAACCACGCATCGCGGTCGAGCGCTACATCCGGGAGCGCCTTCGGATAGAAGCCGCCCTTCGCCCCCGTCGGCACGATCACCGCGTTCTTGACCCGCTGCGCCTTCATCAGGCCGAGGATTTCGGTGCGGAAGTCGTCGCGGCGGTCGGACCAGCGCAGCCCGCCGCGCGCGACCGGACCAGCGCGCAGGTGGATGCCCTCGACGCGCGGGCTGTACACCCACACTTCGCGCCACGGCAGCGGCTTGGGCAGGCCGGGGATCAGGCTGGAATCGATCTTGAACGCCAGCGCTTCGGCCGCCGCGGGCGCAAAGGCGTTGGTGCGCAAGGTCGCGCCGATGACGGCGTGGAAAAGGCGGAGGATGCGGTCGTCGTCGATCGACTTGATGTCGGCGAACCCGGCGACGATCTCTTCGCCGAGCGTCTTCGCACGGTCGGCATCGGCGCGTTTCGGATCGTGGAGCGCGCAGAAACGCTCGATCATCTTCGCGGTCAGTTCAGGCGCGTGGCGCAGCGCCGCGACGACGGTGTCCATGCCATAGCTCGCCCCGCCCTGCCGCAGATAGCGGAACCAGGCGCGCAGCCAGACGATCGCCTGCGGATCGGTCTGCGTCGCGATGACCAGTTCGTTGAAGGCATCATTCTCCGCCGTACCGCCGAGCACGGCGGTGATCGCACCTTCGATCACGTCGGTGTGCGGGAGCAGCGCGGTCTCGTCGACATTCGCAGGCACGCGCAGCGTGAAGTCGTGGATGAACGCCGGCTGCTCTTCGCCGTCGGCGTCAGGGGCGCGGTTCGGCCCGAGCGCGGTCGGGATTTCCTCGAGCACCTGGAAGCCGAAATGTTCGAGCGCCGGGACGACGTCGGACAATGCGAGCGCGCCCGCCGAGCTGTAAACCTTGAGCCGCAGCCGGTCGTCGCCGTCGAGGCTCTTGCGCGCCAGCCGCACCCCGCGCGGGCTCTCGGCGTCGAGGTCGCGGAGCCGCAGGATGTCGCGTGCGGCCTCCTCAGGCGAATAGAGGTTGCGGTAATTGGGCGGGAACAAAGCGGCGAACCGCGACGCCAGCGCCGCCGCACGGCCGGGATCGCCGCGCTTCGCCAGCTCGGCCTCGACCTCGGGCTGCCAGCCGCGCACCATCTGTTCGAGCTGTGCGTTCAGCGTATCGGCGTCGGGAACGACCCCGCCGCTGCGCAGGTCGAGCGTATAGCGGAGCAGCGCGGCACCGCCGTCTTCGAGGACCATCGTCCAACCGATCACCCCGGCCTTCGCCTCGCGCACCAGCAAGGTTTCGACCGCAAGCCGGCGGCCGGTCGACACCTCGTCGCGCGGCAACCAGACAAAGGCGAACAGGTGGCGGCCGAGCGCGCTCTGCACCATGACGATGCGCGGGCGCGGCCGGTCGGTGATCGACATCGAGGTCAGCACCAGTTCCTCGAGCGAGGGGGCGTCGAAGGCGATGAGCAGGTCGTGCGGCAGCGCGGTCAGCGCATGGGTCAGCGCCTTGCCGGCGTGGCCCGTCGGATCGAAACCGAATTTCGCCATCAGCGCGGCGAGCTGCGCACGCAGCATCGGCACCTTGTCGGGACGCGCCGACAGCGCGGCGCTGGTCCACAGGCCGGCGTGGATCGACAGGCGTTCGGCCTTCGTCCCCTTATATTCGGGGACGATGACGAGATCGAGGAGGACGCGGCGATGCACCGCCGACAGCCGGTTCGACTTGATGAGCAGCGGCCCCTGGTTGCCCTTGTCGAACCAGGCGAACGCCGCTTCGAGCGCCGCCGCCGACAGGAGATCGCCGGCACCCGAGGCCGAAATTCCGAGCGGGTCCTGCGCCGGGCCCGAGCGCGCGCGCCATTCGTGGCCGAGCTGCGTCAGCGCGCCGCCTTCGAACCAGCGCAGCAGTTCGGCGGCTTCGCCGTCGGCGCGCATCGCGGCATCGGCGAGCATCGCGGCGCGCATCGCCTTCCAGTCCTGGACCGCGGCGCGGACGTCGCCGAGCGCCTGTTCGAGGCCGTCGACCAGGCGGCGGCGGGCGCGGGCATCGCCGCGTTCGAGTTCCATATAGATGACCGATTCGCGCCCGGCGCTGCCGGGCTGCGCATCGCCGGCTTCCTGAAGCTGTCCCTTGGCATCGCGCTTTGCCGCGACGACGGGGTGGAGGATGCGGTGGACGACAAGCCCCTGCGCCGCGACGACCTGCGAGGTCGAATCGACGAGGAACGGCATATCGTCATTGACGATCGCCAGCCGCATGCGCCGGTCGGTGCCGTCGGCGACGACGGGCTCCAGCAGCAACGAAGGCTTGCCCGGAGCGCGCGCGATCGAGGCGCGGCCGACGAACTGCGCGGCATCGGCAAGCGCCGCCTGATCGAGGTCGTCGCCTTCACCGGGCAGCGCGCTGCCGCGTAGCGCGGCCAGATAGGCGGCGGCGATTTTGGCGGGGATTTTGGGGGTCGAAAGCGTGGCGTCCGTATCGGGGGTTTCGGACAATTTTTTAGGCATGGGGTGCGGCATCCTGAACCGAGGCGAACCCTTGCCGACGATCGGCTGGTCCGTTCGCTGCCGTCCCTATGCGCCCGCCGCGCGCAGGGCTCAACCCCCCGCGCAGCGGTCGCGCAAATAAATATCACGCAATTGATTGACTATTACGTGAACGTCAATGTCAGGGCAAAATCGGGCTCGCTTTGCGCGCCAGCCGGGCGACGAGAGCAGGATCATCGGCCGCCTTGGCGACGATGCCGATATGCCCGCCCGGCAGCGCCCGGGCGATCAGCACGACAAATTCGGCGCCCTCCGCTTCATGTTCGAGGATCACGGCAGGATGCGCCTGACGGAGCGTGTCGAGCGCCGTGCCGCTACCCTCGTCGCCGTCCTTCGCCGGCCGCCGCCGTGCGCGCTCGTCCTTGACGAGACCCTTGAGCCCGCCGGGATAGCGATCGAGATAGGCGGCGAGTTCGCCGCGGCCGATACCTTCGCCCTTCGCATGGCCAAGCACGCAGGCATATTCGGCGAGGCGCGTCTTGTCATAGGCGGCGCCGAAAACCAGTTTCACGACCGGCGTCATCGGCGCGCGGTCCTGCACCGTCAGCCCGGCATCGTCGAGCAGCGCGGCAAAGGCTTCGGGCTGACGTTCGGCGACGAGCGCAAAATCCCATGCCTGGCCGACCGCCTGATACAGCGCGCTGCGGCTGCGGCTGTCGGCGGCGCTCGCCCGGTCGGCGGTTTCGCGCGCAAGCGCGAGCCAGTCGGCAAGTTCGGCGTCATCGCCGGGATCGACGGGCGAAAGACCCGCATGCCTTGCGCCACCGCGGACCGAGAGCAATTCGCTCCCCTCGCCCAGCGCCGCAAAGCCCGGCGCCGCATCGTCGTCGATATGCCCCGAGTCGGGACCGTCGGCCCACACCGGCACCGGCGCGGTGAGCGGCGGCGCGCTGCGCAGCGACTGTTCGACCGAAAGCTGGAGCTCCTCCGCCTCGTCGGCGGGCGCCGCTTCCTTCCAGTTGATCACGCCGAGGATGAAATCGATCGTGTCGTCGTCCGACGAGAAGGGCAGCAGGATGCCGCGATACATGATCGTCACGCCGCGGTCGTTGACGAATTCGGCCTCGAAACCGATCGGGGCGCGGTTGGCGATGATCTGCAGATAATGGTCGGTCAGCCGCGACAGCAGCGAACGCCCCGGTATCTGGTTGATATAATGGACCTCTTCGTCGATTTCCGACTCGGCGCGCAGCCGCTCGCCGATGAACGCGATGCCGGGGTTCTCGACCCCGGTGGTGAAATCGAGCAAGACCGAATGCGGGCCGAAATCGCCGACATTCTCGAGGTCGAGGTCCTCGACCGACGGATAGGCGCGATCGGCGAGCAGCGACGCCCAGTAATTATAGGCGCGCACCTGCATCCGCCGTTCGTCGACGCCGACAGAGACGGGCGCGTCGATCGCCCCGTCATCGTGGCCGTGGCTGCCCGAGAGCAGTCCGCGCATGCTGTCCATCATTCATCCCCAGTCGCAAACATTGGTAAACACCATGCAACAGGACTGGTAAAAGCGGCGTAAACGATGGCTCCATCGCCTCGCGCCGACGCGATGCGCGATCAAGCCGCGCCGCGACCTTTCAGGCCAGGCAAGATTGCCGGCAAGACAAAGCTGATCATGTTCTCCATATGCATGGATATATTGCCTGTTTTATCCATGCAAAATCGCATATTTTAGTTTATATATTTGTAAACGTTATATTTTTATCGATATGGACAATATTGATTGCACTCCTATGTACGGTACATTGCATGTACAGGCGAGATGAGGAATGTTGAGCGAACTCGGCAACGACAAGTTGCGCTGGATCCTGTGGGCGGGCTGGCACGGGCGCTGCCCCGAATGCGGCGAGGGCAAGATGTTCCGGTCGTGGCTGAAGCTCGCGGACCGCTGCGAGGTTTGCGGACTCGATTTCCGCTTCGCCGCGCCCGACGACGGCCCGGCCTTCTTCTCGCAATGCTTCGTCGCCTTTCCGCTGACCTTCCTCGTCCTGTGGCTCGAGATCGCCTATGATCCGCCTATCTGGGTCCATCTGTTTTTTTCGATCCCGCTGATGGTTATCGGCTGCGTGCTACCGCTCCGTCCGATCAAGGGTTGGCTCGTCGCTTCGCAATATGTGAACAAGGCGCAGGAATCGGGGACCGAGCATCTGTGGGCCAAGCTCCATGCCCGCGAGGAGGCGGACAAGCGGCGTGACCAATAGCGGCTGGCTGCCCGACCTGTCGGCAGAGGCGGGTCCGAAATATCGCGCCGTCGCGGCAGCGATCGCCGCCGACATCGCGCGCGGGCGCCTCCATCATGGCGACCGCCTGCCGCCGCAGCGCGACCTGGCCGCGCGACTCGGCATCGACCTGACCACCGTCACCAAAGCCTATGACCTAGCCCGCCAGCGCGGGCTGATCGTCGCCCGCGGGCGCGCGGGCAGCTTCGTCAGCCCGCAGGCGCGCGATCACGCGGCGGCATCGGCCGCGCAGACCGATATCATGATGAACAGCCCACCAACCCCGCCCGAAGCACGGCTGAGCGAAGCAATGGCGGCCGCTTTGGGAGCCTTGACGCGGCGGGGAGAACTGGCGCGGCTGCATTATCAGCGCCCCGGCGGCGCGGCGGCGGATCGCGAGACCGGCAGCGCCCTGCTCGCCCGGGTCGGTTTGGCATCGGACGCCGAACAGCTGGCGGTGACCGCCGGCGGCCAGAACGCACTCCACGCCATCGCTTCGATGCTGCTTCGTCCCGGCGACCGCGTTGCGTGCGGCCTCTATATTTATCCGGGCTTCCACGCCCTTGCCCGGCGGATCGGCTTCACGCTCGTCCCGCTTGCCGAGATCACGCCCGCCGCCCTCGCCGCCGCGCATGACGCCGCGCCGCTCCGCGCGCTATATGTGGTCCCGACGAACGACAATCCGACCGCGCAGACGATCGCTGCCGATGACCGGGCAGCGATCGCGACCTGGGCGGAGACTACCGGCGTGCGGGTCATCGAAGACGACGCCTATGGCCTGCTCCCCGAAAAACCGTTGCCCGCGATTACCAGCTTCGCGCCCGATATCGGCTGGTACATCGCGAGTACGGCGAAGATCGTCTCGCCCGCGCTGCGCGTCGCCTTTGTCCGCGCCCCGACGGTCGTCGACGCGATGGCGCTCGCCGCCTGCCAGCATGAAAGCGCGGTGATGGCGCCGCCGGTCAACGCCGCGATGGTCTCCTTATGGCTCGCCGACGGCAGCTTCGACGCATTGGTCGGCGCGGTGCGCAAGGAGTCGGCCTGGCGCCAGCGGCTTGCGGACACGATGCTTGGCGACGCGCGGCACACGGCGCACCCCGAGGGTTATCATCTGTGGCTGCCGCTCGCGCCGGGTCTCGCGCCCGAGATGCTCGCCGCAGCGATCGCGCTCGAAGGGCTGTCGGCGGTAACCTCGGACCGCTTTGCGGTCGCGG
Organism: Sphingopyxis macrogoltabida; assembly: GCF_001307295.1. Taxonomy (NCBI): domain Bacteria; kingdom Pseudomonadati; phylum Pseudomonadota; class Alphaproteobacteria; order Sphingomonadales; family Sphingopyxidaceae; genus Sphingopyxis; species Sphingopyxis macrogoltabida. Next base: position 3,749,093 of record NZ_CP012700.1, read on the forward strand.
CCGATGCACCGAAAGCGCTGCGCATTTCGCTCGGCGGCGCGATCGACCGCAACACCCTCGCGCGCGGCCTCCGCACGCTCGACGCGCATTTGCGGTCACCCGCCGCGCAGGCGCTGCCGGTGATCTGAAAACTCAGCTCGACCAGCCGCCCGCCAGCGCACGGAACAGCGCGATCTGGCGGCGCGAGATCTGCGCGTCCTGCGCGGCGAGCACCGCTTCGGCCTCCGCGAACGTGCGTTCCGCATCGAGCCATTCGAGCGAATCCGACGCGCCCTCGGCGCGCTTCGCACGGACGATCCGTGCCGCGCGTTCGGACTGGTCGCGCGCCGCGCGCAGCGCCTGCCGCCGGTCGAGCGAGCGGGCGTAGGAGGACAATGCGGTTTCGGTCTCCTCGATCGCGCGCAGCACCGTGCCGTCGAAGCGCGCGAGCGACGCCTGCGTCTCGGCCTCGGCCGCCGCGATGCGGGCCCGCGCCGGTTCCTGATTGGGGAAGGCCCAGTTGAGCAAAGGCCCGAGCAGCCAGCGCAGCGGCCCGCCGCCGAAGATGTCGCCGAAGCCCGCACCGGTCGAGCCGACCGAGCCGCCGAGCGTGATGCGCGGATAGAGGTCGGCGGTCGCGACCCCGATGCGCGCGGTGTCGGCGGCCAGCCGCCGTTCGGCGGCGCGGATGTCGGGGCGGCGCTTCAGCAGCGCCGCCCCGTCACCGACCGGGATGGGGTCGGTGATCTCGAGGCTGATGTTGCGGTCGGCGGCGATCGTCGGCAACGCCGCGGGGGGGCGGCCGGTCAGCGTTGCGAGACGAAATAATGCCGCCTGCCGGTCGGCCTCGATGTCGGGAATGTCCGCCGCGCGCTGGTCGCGCAGCGTCGTGATGCGCGCAAGGTCGAGCCCGGTCGCGAGCCCCGCCTCCTTGCGCCGCTCGGTCAGCCTGACCTGCTGGTCGAGCAATTCGACGATATGCCGCGCGACGTCGAGCCGCGCCGCGCCCGACGCCGCATCGGCATAGGCGAGCGTGGTGTCGGAGACGACCATCACGCGCACCGCGTCGGCATCGGCCTCGGCGGCTTCGCTATCGCCGCGCGCTGCCTCGATCGAGCGGTCGACGCGGCCGAACAGGTCGACCTCGTATGCGACGTTCAGCCCGACATCGACCGACCAGTCCTCGCGATCGGCGCCGGGCAGACGCTGCCCTTCGGGGCTGCGGCCATAGTTGGCGCCCGCACCGATCTCGCCCTGCGGCAGCCGGTCGGCACGCGCGCCGCGCAAGGATGCCCGCGCCTTGGCGATGTTGGCGACCGCGACGCGAACGTCGGTGTTCGCGGCCAGCGCATCGGCGACGAGCCCGTCGAGCACGGGGTCGTTGTACAGCCGCCACCAGTCGGCCGCGACCGGATCAAGGCTCACGGCGGGACTGCTTGCCGAGAGGAACGGCCCGGTCGCGGCGGGCGCCGACGCGGACTGCGGCGCCTTGTAGTCGGGGCCGACGGCGCAGGCGGCAAGCGCGAGCGCCGAAGCGGCGGTTATGAGATTGCGGAGCAGCATGGTCATTCTCCTTATTCCGCCGGCGCCGGCAGCGCCGCGCCATGGTCGTCCGACCCGCGCCGCCGCCGCGCGGCGATCCACTCGCCGAGCGCGCGGCAGACGACGTAGAAGGTCGGGGTGAAGATGAGGCCGAACGCCGTCACGCCGAGCATGCCGAAGAAGACGGCGGTGCCGAGCGCCTGGCGCAGCTCCGCCCCCGCCCCGCTCGCGATCAACAGCGGCACCGCGCCGAGGATGAAGGCAAAGCTGGTCATCAGGATCGGGCGCAGGCGATCGCGCGCCGCGCGTACCGCCGCCTCGACCGGCGACAGTCCGTCCTGTTCCTCAGCTTGCTTGGCGAATTCGACGATCAGGATCGCATTTTTCGCCGCGAGCGCGATCAGCACGACGAGCCCGATCTGGGTGAGGACATTATTGTCCATGCCGCGCAAATTGACCCCGATCATCGCCGCGAGCAGGCACATCGGCACGATCAGAATGATCGCCAGCGGGAGGGTCAGGCTCTCATATTGCGCCGCGAGCACGAGAAAGACGAAGACCACCGCGAGCGCGAAGACGATGCCCGCGGTGTTCGCCGCCGCCTTCTGCTGGAAGGCGATGCCGGTCCATTCGGTGCCGTAGCCCGCGGGGAGCGTTTCGGCGCCGAGCTTTTCCATCGTCGTCAGCGAGGCGCCCGACGACGATCCCGGCGCGGTGTCGCCATCGACCTCGACCGCGGGGAACAAATTGTAGCGCGTGACGCGGTACGGCCCGGTGCGGTCCTCGAAATTGGCGACCGATCCGATCGGCACCATCGCCCCCGAATTCGACCGGGTTCTGAGGTTCGCGATATCGGCGACCGTCTGGCGATAGGGCGCATCGGCCTGCGCGGTGACGCGATAGGTGCGGCCGAGCAGGTTGAAGTCGTTGACGAAGGCCGATCCGAGATAGACCTGCAACGCCTCGAACACGCGGTCGGAGGGGACGCCGAGCGCATTCGCCTTGGCGCGGTCGATATCGGCATAGATGCGCGGGTTGCTGGGATCGAAGAAGGTGAAGACATTCGCCAGCCCCGGCGTCTGGTTCGCTTTGCCGATCAGGCCGTTCACTTCCTTCGCCAGCTCGGCATAGCCGTGGCCGCCGCGATCCTGCACGATCATCCGGTACCCGCCCGCGGTGCCGATCCCCTGGATCAGCGGCGGCGGGATGATGACGATCTGCGCCTCGGTGATATCGGCGGTGCGCTTCTGCGCCTCGCCCATGATGTCCGCCAGCGTGACGCCGAGCTTCCCCCGTTCCTCGAAGCTCTTGAGCGGAAAATAGGCGGCGGCCGAATTGGGAGCGAGCGTCTGCGACGGGCCGTCGAAGCCCGCGAGCATCACCGACCCAAGCACGCCGTCGACCGGCAGCACCCGCTGCGCGACCTTTTGCAGCACCGCGTCGGTGCGCTCGACCGAAGCGCCCGAAGGCAGCTTGGCGACGACGAGGAAATAGCCCTGGTCCTGCGCCGGGATGAAGCCGGTCGGGGTTGCCCAGAACAGCGCGACGGTCGCCGCGATCAGCCCCGCATAGGTCGCCATTACCTTCTTCGGCGCGCGCACCAGCCGCGCGGTGAGCGCCGCATAGGCGTCGCCCATCCGTTCGAAACCGCGATTGAACGCGTCGCCGGCGCGGCGGACGAGCTGCATGCCGCGCCCCTCGTTCACCGGCGCCGCGTGCGGCTTCAGCAAGATCGCGGCGAGCGCCGGCGACAGGGTGAGCGACAGGATCAGCGAGATGATCGTCGCGGTCGAGATGGTCACCGCGAACTGCTGGTAGAAAGCACCCGACAGCCCGGTGAGGAACAGCGTCGGCACGAACACCGCGCAGAGTACGAGCACGATAGCCACCAATGCCGCCGACACCTCGTCCATCGACGTCCGCGCCGCTTCGAGCGCGCTCATGCCGCGTTCGAGATTGCGCTCGACATTCTCGACGACAACGATCGCGTCGTCGACGACGATGCCGATCGCCAGCACCATGCCGAACAGCGACAGGTTGTTGAGGCTGTATCCGAGGCCGGCGAGCACCGCGAAGGTACCGATCAGCGACACCGGAATCGCGAGCACCGGAATGACCGCCGCGCGCCATTTTTGCAGAAAAACGAGAATGACGATGACGACGAGCACGACGGCTTCGAACAAGGTGTCCATCACCGCGTCGATCGACTGGGCGATGAATTCGGTGGGGTTATAGATGACGCGATATTCGAGCCCCTTGGGAAAGCTTTTTGACGCCGCCTGCATTTCGGCCTCGACCGCCTGCGCGGCGGCGAGCGCGTTCGATCCCGGGCGCTGAAAGGTCGCGAGGATGACGGTCGGATCGCCCGACAAATAGGTGTTCGAATTATAGTCCGACGCGCCGAGTTCGACGCGCGCGACGTCCGATACCCGCACCTGCCGCCCGTCGGCGTCGCTGCGGATGACGATGTTGGCGAAATCGGCGGGATCGGCGAGTCGGCCCTGCGTTTCGACGTTCAACTGAAAGCTGCTGCCATTCGCCTGCGGCGGCTGGCCGAGCGACCCCGCCGCGACCTGCACATTTTCGCGGCGCAGCGCCGCGACGATCTCGCCCGCCGTCAGGTCGAGCGCGGCGGCGCGACCGGGGTCGATCCACACGCGCATCGCATAATCGCGGCTGCCGAACAGCCGCACGTCGCCGACCCCGTCGATGCGGCTGAGCCGGTCGCGCAGCTGGGTCAGCGCATAGTTGGAGATATAGGCGCGATCGAGCGACTTGTCGGGCGACACCAGGTTCACGATCAGCAGGAAGTCGGGCGACGTCTTGCGCGTCACGACGCCGAGCCGCTGCACCGTCTCGGGCAGCCGCGGGGTCGCGATCGCGACACGGTTCTGTACCAGCACCTGCGCCGCATCGAGGTCGGTGCCGATCTTGAAAGTCACCGTGATCGTCACCGCGCCGTCGCCGGTCGACTGGCTGCTCATATAGAGCATATTGTCGACGCCGTTGATTTCCTGTTCGACGTTGATTTCCTGTTCGATCGGTGCCGCCACCGTGTCGGCGACGGTTTCGGCCGACGCGCCGGGATAGGTCGCGGTGACGGTGACCGTCGGCGGGACGATGTCGGGATATTGCGAGACGGGCAGGCCGATATAGGCGACCGCGCCGACGATGGTGATGATCACCGCAAGAACCGCCGCGAAGATCGGCCGGTCGATGAAGAAACGCGATAGGCGCATGGGAGAGCCCCTGTTCTAGGATGGTGTCGAACCTCCGGACCGATCCGGAGCGTAAGGGGTGAGGGCCGCCGGCCTTTGCGGGTGGCCGCAGCCCCCACCCCGGCCCCTCGCCCGATGGCGAGGGGCTAACTCAACTCACTTCGCGAAGGTCGCCTGCGCCGACAGCGGTTCGCTGGCCGATGCGGCTTTCTTCTCCGCTGCCGCCGCGATCCGGCCGGGCTTGGTCGCCGCCTTTTCGCCGGGCCGTGCGAACTGATAGCCGGTGATCACGACGCGGTCGGTCGCGGCGAGCCCCGAACGGATGACACGCAGGCCGTCGACCTCGGGACCGAGTTCGACAGGCTTCGCGGCAACCATGCCGTCCTTGCCGACGACATAGACGATCTTGCGCGCCTGATCGGTCTGCACCGCCGCCGCGGGGACGAGCAGCGCCTGAACGGTCTGGCCGGTCGACAGGCGCATGTTGCCGAACATGCCGGGGGTCAGGAACATTTCGGGGTTGGCGAAGCGGGCGCGGGCGCGGATCGTCCCCGAACGCGGGTCGAGCCCGTTGTCGGTGAAATCGAGCTGGCCCTTCCAGCGGTAATCGCCTTCATCCTGCAGGCGGACTTCGACCGTCGAGCCCTTTTCGGCAGCGGCACGCTTGGCCTTCAGGAACAGGGCTTCGGAGCCTTGGAAGCTGAAATAGATCGGATCGAGAGCATTGATCGTGGTGAGCAGCGTGCCCCCGGCGTCGCCCGCCGAGACGAGGTTACCCGCGTCGATCTGGCGATCCGAGATGCGCCCGCTCAGGGGCGCACGCACGGTGGTGAATTCAACGTCGAGGGCGCGCGCCGCGATGCGGGCGTCGGCCCCGGCGAGCGCCGCATTCGCTGCACGGACGCGGGCGCGGAGACGATCGATCTCGCTCTGCGACACTGCCTCGACATCGACGAGCCGGCCGGCGCGTTCGAGTTCGAGCTGCGCGAGCGCCAGGTCGCTGCGCGCGCTGGCCGCCGACGCGCGCGCTTCGGCGAGCGCGGCGCGATAGGGACGCGGATCGATGGTGAAAAGCGGCTGGCCCTGACGGACGACCTGACCGTCGGTGAAGTGGATCGCGGTGATCGCGCCCGACACGCGCGGGCGCACCTCGACCGATTTGCTCGCCTCGAAGCGGCCGATATAATCGTCCCATTCGGTGATCTCGCGCGCCAGCGGCGCCGCGACGGTCAGCACCGGCGGCGGTGCGGCGGCGGCCTGCGGGGTGCGGTCGCCGAGCAGCCACCAGGCGCCTGCGATCAGCACAAGCAAGGCGCCGACCCACGCTGCGCGCCGGCGGCGGCCGGGGTGGAGCAGCTCATTGAGGTCGCGGCGGACCTTGGCATCGGCGGGATCGAATTTTTCGATCGGAGTGTGGACGGTCATGGCTGGGCCTCTTCTTTTTGTTCGGTCGATCGGGCACACGCCCCCGATCCCGGAAGCGCATCTTCCGGGCCGGATCGGGCAATCCCTTGTCGAGAAGCGGCAAAGCGCCGCCCTCCCTGGACAGCCGCTTTTGTCGCGGCTGCCGGTTATCTGGCATATTCGTCGGATCTGAAGCCCGCCCCCGGTGGACCGGGCAGCGGCGAATCTTCCCGGCCGCCGCACGGACGGGGTGCGGCAGCCGGTCGGGGGAGAGACTGTTTCCTTTCGAACGCGACCGCGCCTTCTCGGAAAAAGCGCCAAGCGCTCCACCGGTGCCGGTTCATCCTTCTTTATGTACTATGCGGTATATAATCTATGCTGCGCCGCGTCAAGACCCTTCTGTACCGCGCAGTAAAAATATTTCTATCAGCGTCCCGGCCACAGCTTCAGACTAGTCTCGACGAGCCGTTCGAGTTCGGCGCGCGTCGCGCCCGCACCCGCCTGCACCGCCATTCCCTGGTTTACCGCGGTGAGGAAGGACGCGAGGCCTTCGGGATCGGTGCCTTCGGGAAAATCGCCCTCGTCCCGGGCCCGCGCAAAGCGTTCGAGCATCGCCTTTTTCGCCGCCGCGCCGCGCGCGACGACCGCCTCGCGGATGCATTCGGCCTCGGCGCCGCAGGCGACCGAGCTGATCACCCCGAGGCAGCCGTTCGGATTGTCGGGGCAAGTGTGCATGTCGAGCGCACCGTACATCAGCCGTTCGGCGACCCCGCGCGCGGTCGGCGCATCGAGCGCCGCGTGCATATAATCGGCCTTTTCGCGCTCGTAGAGGTCGAGCGCCTTGTTGAAGAGCGCTTCCTTGTTGCCGAAGGCGGCATAAAGGCTGGGCTTGGTGATCCCCATCGCATCGGTGAGGTCGGCCATCGAGGCGCCCTCATACCCCTTGCTCCAGAACACGCGCAGCGCCGCCGCGAGTGCGGCATCGACGCAGAATTCGCGCGGGCGGCCCTTGGTGGCGGGAAGGGAATCGACTTCCATAACGGGCGGTATATATGTGGTCGGGGGGGCTTTGTCCAGTGGGCGAACTTTCAATCCTCCCTGTCGCGCAGCGATGGGGAGGGGGACCATGCGAAGCATGGTGGAGGGGCCGGGGCCTCGCGCTCGTTGCCCCTCCGCCAGCGGCTACGCCGCTGCCACCTCCTCGTCGCTGCGCGACGGGGAGGATCAAGCCAGCCGCGTATCGATCGGCAAGCCATTCTTCAGCGTCAGCGTCACCGGCGTCCGTTCGGCAATGTCGGCCAGCCGCGCCTGCTGTTCGTCGTCGAGCCCCGCAATCGTCAACAGCCGGTCGATCCGTCGTTCGTCCTTGCCGTGAAGACGCAGCGCAACTTCGACCGACGCCAGCGGCCAGCCCTTGCGATCGGCATACATGCGCAGCGTGATCGCGGTGCACGCGCCGAGGCTGGCGAGCAACAGGTCGTAGGGCGCGGGACCGACCCCCTGCCCGCCGAGCGCGGCGGGCTCGTCGGCGACGATCGTGTGGCCGCCGACCTCGATCTCGGTGCGATAGCGGTCGTTGCCGATCCGTGCGGTGCCCTGCGCCATGCCGTCTCTCCTTTGCTGCCGCACCACTAAGGCGATTTGCGGCCGCCGGGCAAGCCGGCAGCGCTTGCCAGCCCTCCGATAAGCGGGCACCAGAAGCAAGGCCCGGGCAGTGCTCCGGCACGACGAAGGGATGAGCAGCAATGGGAGAAGCGATCGTGAGGCATCGGAAGCAAGGCAGCGGCGGGATTGATAAGAAGCTGCGAGCCTTCCACGGGACCGGCTTCGCCGCGCTGGTCGCGGCATGTCTCACCGCCACGCCCGCACTTGCCGCATCCGATGTCGTGCCCGCCGTCGAAGCCGATTATGCCGCGCATCTCGAAAAGCTGTTCCTCGATTTCCACCGGAATCCGGAACTCTCGTTCCTCGAGGTCCGCACTGCCGCGATCATGGCGAAGGAACTCCGCGCGATCGGCGGGATCGAGGTTACCGAAAAGGTCGGCGGCACCGGCGTCGTCGGGGTGATGCGCAACGGCGACGGCCCGGTGCTGCTGATGCGCGCCGACATGGACGGACTGCCGCTGAAGGAAGACAGCGGGCTGCCCTACGCCTCGACCGCGACGCAGGTCGACCGCGACGGGGTGACCAAGCCGGTGATGCAGGCGTGCGGTCATGACGTCCATATCACCGCGCTGATCGGCGCGGCGCGCCAGCTCGCACGGCTCAAGGACCGGTGGCAGGGTACGATCCTGTTCGTCGTCCAGCCTGCGGAAGAACGGATCGCGGGCGCCCGGATGATGCTCGAAGGCGGGCTCTACACCCGCTTCGCCAAGCCGGACTATGCGATCGGTTTCCACGTCACGTCCGACTTCCCGTCAGGGACGCTCGGGATCGAGCCCGGGACGGTGCTGTCCTCGGCCGACAGCGTCGACGTGATCATCCCGGGTGTCGGCGCGCACGGCGCTTCGCCGCAGATGGGCAAGGACCCGATCGTGATGGGGTCCGAAATCGTCATGGCGCTCCAGACGCTGGTCAGCCGCCAGATATCGCCCCTCAAACCCGGCGTCGTCACCGTCGGCTCGTTCCAGGCGGGCAACAAGCATAATATCATTCCCGACAAGGCGCTGCTGCAACTCAGCGTCCGCGCCGATGACGAGGCGACGCGCGCCAAGCTGATCGACGGGATCAAGCGGATCGCGGTCAATGTCGGCAGGATGAACGGCATGCCCGAGGACAAGCTGCCCGAGGTCAAGGTTGGGTTCGAATCGACTCCGGTAACCTCGAACGACCCGGCGCTGACCCAGCGCGTGCGCAGCGCCTTCGCCGCCGCGCTCGGCGAGGATGTCCTCTATTCAAAGCCGCGCGAAAGCATGGGGTCGGAGGATTTCTCCTATTTCATCCAGCCCGACCTCAAGGTGCCCGGCGCCTTCTTCTGGGTCGGCGGCACCCCGCGCGCCGAATATGACGCGGCGGCGAAGGGCGGCGCCCCGCTACGTCCACACCATTCGCCATTCTTCCGGATCGAGCCGCGTCCGGCGGTCACCCTGGGGACGCAGGCGATGACGGTCGCGGCGCTCGATATCCTCAAGAAATAGCCCGCGCGGCGGGGCAGCGTCACGCCGTCGTTTCGAGCCGCCGCATTTCGGTGGGCGCCATCCCGAAACGACGCGCGAAGGCGCGGGTGAAGCTGGCGTTGCTCATATAGCCGCAGCGATAGCCGATGCTCGAAATCGGCAGGTCGCTCTGGGCCAGCAGCCGTTTCGCATGTTCCAGCCGGCGTTCGCTGACCGCTTCGGGAACGGTGCATTGGTAAAGCTCGCGAAAGCCGTAGGTCAGCTTCGCCTTGCTGAGCCCGCACCGCCGCGCGACATTGCCGACCGTCAGCTTCTCCTGCCAGCGCTCGTTGACCATCTGGTGCGCCGCCGCGATCCGCGTGATGTCCTGCTCGCTCAGCGTCGTGACGCCGCCGACCTCGACCATGCTGTTCGCCTGGAGCGCGATGAAAAGCTGACAGAGCAGCTCCATGCTGCGCGCGACGCGCAGCATCTCCGGCACCAGCCCCTCGCCCTCGACCGCAACGACGGCGCGCCCCAGCCCGCGCAGATTGGCGGGCAGATACCAGCGCCCGTCGGGGCGTGGCAGCAGGTCGAACAGGCGCAGACATTCGCTCCGGCTGATCGCGAAGACGATCAGATGGTCCTGCGCCTCGCCGTCCAGATCATCTGCGGTCAGCATCATCACCGCCGGCTCGCCGATATCGCCAAAGCCCAGGATCACCGCATCAAGCGGCAGGCGGGCGGGGTCGCAGACGCCGCGCCCGACGAAGCTCGTGAACGCGGGTGAGATGATGACGGAAAGCTTGCTGGTCATTGGCAATGGTTCACATGTCGCGGCTGGGCCAAGTCTAGCAAGATACAGCTGTGTATCAATCGCGCAATTCTCCGCTAGCCGATCGAAGCCAATATCGCCTTCAACCTCATTCCCGTTCGGAACAACATGTGTCCGAATCCGGCATTTTCACGTCACGGGTAATATGGAATATATTATACGATAATTGAAAACGAGAGGTGAGCATGCGGGGACATTTCCTATTCGCGATGTCGGTGTCGGGATTGATGCTGATGACACCGCCCGCTGCCCGGGCTGCACCGGAAACGGCGGCCACAGCGGCGGCGGCGCCTATCGCTTATCCCCAAACCCGCCGCGATAATGTCGTCGAGGATCATTTCGGACAGAAGGTCGCCGATCCCTATCGCTGGCTGGAGAATGACGTCTGCGAGGACAGGCAGGTCGCGGCGTGGGTCGAGGCACAGAACAAGGTAACCAGCGCCGCAATTCGGGACTGCAGAATCAGGCGGTACTCTATGTCCGCGACAGCCTGAACGGGCCCGAACGGGTGCTGATCGACCCCAATAGCTGGTCGAAAGACGGAGCCGACGCGCTCGCCGAGCTGTCGGTATCAAGCGACGGCAAGCGCATCGCCTATGCCGTGCAGGAAGGCGGCGGCGGACCTTCCGCGTCCTCGACGTCGACAGCGGACGAACTTCCGCTCGGCAGACGCGGCTAACGTCTATTCGTCAGCCGGGATCGGCGGCGCAGAATCCGTGATGCGCGGGCAGTGGCGCATGGGCATCTTCCTGCAGGCCGGGGTCACCAGCATGCGCGACGTCGGGTCGCATGGCGACTCGCCGTTCGTGCTCAAGCGGGCGCAAGCGGCCGGCGAAATTCCCGGTCCCCGTATCTTCGCGGCGGGCCAGCTCATCACCCAGACCGGCGGCCATGCTGCAATCCATGCCTTCGGCCCGGCCTTTCCCGAAGTCCCCAACGGTAACCCGAATTCGATGACCCGTATCGCATCAGGTCCCGACCAGTGGCGCGAGGCGGTGCGCATCCAGTTCGCCAAGGGCGCCGATCTGATCAAACTTGCCAGCGAATATAATCAGGCCGAGATCACCGCGGCCGTCGATGAGGCGCATTCGCTCGGCCTGCCGGTGACGACGGATACCGAAACCCATATATGAACATGGCGCTCAGGGCCGGGGTGGACTCGATCGAACATCCGCTGCCGCGGAGCGACGCCGCCATCGCGCTGATGGCCAGGCGCGGCATCGCCTCGGTGCCGACCTTCGTTCCCTATCGCCTCGTCATGCGGACTTGGGACGGTTGATATTTCGGCTCCACCTCGCGCCGGTTCGAACTGAACGAGGAGAGCATCCTCGCGATGGGCAAGAAGATGCGGCGCGCCGGCATCAAAATGGGAATCGGGCTCGACCTGATCAGCGATTGGCCGGACTATATGCCGGGCGCCTATATCAACGAGCTCGAGAGCTTCGAACGGATCGGCTACACGAAAGCGGAAGCGCTTGTCGCGGCGACGAAGACGAGCGCCGAGATCATGCACATGTCGGTCTCAACGACGGCAACAATGCCCTCAGCGGCGTGCGGCGGATGCGCAGCGGCACCAATTATCTGCGCTACGAACTCTACAAGACTGCCACGTCCGCCGACCGGTGGGGCGCCGTCGGCGCCGCCCGCCGCAGCAGCGCCAGCGCCGACACGAACGCCGGCATCTATGATTCCACGACGACGCAGGGCTATAGCTATCGCGCCGCGATCCTGCCCGGGCAGATCACCCCGCCGGCGGGCAGCTACAGCGACACGGTCCGGATCGACGTGGCTTTTTGAGACTGCATCCGGCCATGAACAAAATATGGAACAAATCCCGCATGCCAAGCGCTATAGGGCGGGGACCGTAGCGAAAGGGGTGGCCAATGGGTCATCAGGCGCAGGACGGTGCCCGCAGCGAATCCGAAGAATCGCGTCTCGACCGGCTGGAAAGTCGGCTCGACAAGCTTGTTGCATTACTCGAAACCATGGTCACGGGGGCTCCGGAAACGGGACCGCCATCTGCCGCAGCCGCGCTCGCTCCCGATAGTCTTTTGCCTGCCTCCGAGCGCAAGGCGGACATCATTCGCCCGACCAGCTTTCCGAAGGCGCGCGCGCGCTTTGCCCGCGAAACGATTCGCCGCAGGCGCAAACGCGAGGAATATTTCCCGGCCGAACTATTTTCGGATGCCTGCTGGGACATTCTGCTCGACCTCTATGCCGCGCACTATGAGGGCGAAGCGGTATCGATTTCCAGCCTTTGCATCGCGGCATCGGTGCCGCAAACCACCGCCTTGCGGTGGATCGCCTTGCTGACCAACGAAGGATGGCTGGTCCGCTGGGCCGATCCGAACGACCGCCGGCGCTCGTACATCAAATTGAGCGACAGCGCGCGGGGCCGGCTGGATGCCTATTTCGACGACCTGCCCTATTAACGACAGTCGCTGAAGCAGGCGATTGCGCTATTTCGCTGACAACACCGTCTATCGTTTGCTGCGACGGATAAGGTTGGAGGCCCGAGCCGGAATCGAACCGGCGTATACGGATTTGCAGTCCGCTGCGTCACCACTCCGCCATCGGGCCTCAAAGCGCAGAAATGCGTGGAGACAGCGCCCCTAGCCGTTTCACTTCGCGACTGCAATCCGATTGTTGGGCAAATCGGCCGCAGTTCCGCGCCCGCTATCGAACCGACGCATTCGCGAAAGGGCGATGCGGGCTTGGCGGCACCCCCATTGCCAGCTATGCGGCGTCAGCATGGGGATGCACCTGTATTACTATTGCAATACAGCGCCGCTTCGGGTAGAGCTTCCCCGTAAGGATAAGACCCTTAGGAATCGGAAAACAGGCTGATGGCGACCCAATATAGCGAGATAAGCGCGGCCGACATGCGCGCGGCGATGATCGACAGCCAGCTGCGTCCCAGCGACGTCATCGATCCTGCCGTCATCGGTGCGATGGCCGAGGCGCCGCGCGAGGGCTATGTGCCGGCGGCGCTCGCGGGCGTTGCCTATATGGACCGCGCGATCGCGCTGGGTCAGGGCCGGGTGATCAATCCGCCGCTTGTCACCGGCCGTTTGCTCGCCGCGGCAGCGATCCGGCCGGGATCGCGCGTGCTGCTGGTCGGCAGCGCAACCGGCTATACTGCCGCGCTGCTCGCGCTGATGGATGCCGAGGTCCATGCCGTCGAGGAAGCGGCCGAGTTGATGGCGGCCGCTCAGGCCACCGCCACCGACGACAATATCCGATGGGTCCAAGGCCCGCTGCATGCCGGTGCGCCCGACGCCGCGCCGTTCGACCGCATCATCGTCGAAGGTGCGATCGAGACGCTGCCCGAGGCGCTCGCCGCGCAGCTTGCCGAAGGCGGGCGACTGGTCGCGGCGCGCCGCGAGGGTGCGGTGACCCGGCTGGTCCAGGGCGTCAAGACCGGCGGAACGATCGCGCTGCGCAGCTTCGCCGATATGGATGTCGCGCCGCTGCCCGGCTTTGCCGCCCCGGCGGGATTTCGCTTCTAAACGCCCTTCCCTCTTGCTTCAGGCGACGACCATAATGCACGATATCCAGATCAGACCGCCAATCCGCCGCGCGCGGCTGTTCGGCGGACTGGCGTTCGGCGCGCTGATGCTGGCATCGCAGGCGCAGGCCGAAACGCTGCAGGGGGCGCTCGCCAAAGCCTATGAGAATAACCCGACGCTGACCGCGGCGCGCGCCGGACAGCGTGCGAACGACGAAAATGTTCCGATCCAGAAAAGCTATGGCCTGCCGAACCTTGGCGGGCAGGTCGATTATCAGGAAAATATCGTCGTCCCGGGCAACAGCTTCACCTCGCCCGGCCGGGTGCTGAGCGCGACGGGGCAGTTTTCGGTCCCCATCTATCAGGGCGGTGCGGTGCGCAACGCCGTGAAGGCGGCGAAATATCGCGTCGAGGCGGGACAGGCCGATCTGCGTGCGACCGAAGCGAGCATCTTTTCGCAAGTTGTCGGCGCCTATATGGACGTCATCCGCGATCAGGCCATCGTCCAGCTCAATCAGAAGAATGTCTCGGTCCTGCGGACCAATTTGCAGGCGACGAGCGACCGCTTCGAGATCGGCGACCTCACCCGCACCGACGTCGCCCAGTCGGAAGCACGGCTGGCGCTCGCCGAGGGCGATCTGCGCACCGCCGAGGCGAACCTGATCGCCAGCCGCGAATCTTATATCCGGCTCGTCGGCGACGCGCCGGTCGACCTTGAAAGCCCGCCGACGCTGCCGAACCTGCCCGCGAGCGCCGAGGATGCGGTGGCGATCGCACTCACCAGCAATCCCGACATCGAGGCGGCAAACCAGATCGTCAACGCGAATCGCGCCGACATCGGCGTTGCTCGTGCTTCACGGATGCCCAAGTTGTCGGGCACGGTCGGCGGCGGCTATAGCGACTATCTCGGTTCGCTGCGCGGCACCGACCAGACCGGGGCGCGTTTCGCCCAGACGACGACGAGCGCACAGGCCGGCCTGTCGCTGACCGTCCCGCTCTTCCAGGGCGGCCGCCCCGCAGCGCAGGTTCGGCAGGCCCAGTCGCGCACCAGCCAGGCGATCGAAAATTATGTCGAGACCGAACGCGGCGTGATCGCGCAGACGCGCGGCGCCTATGCGGCGTGGCAGGCGAACGAGCGAATCATCGCGGCGACGCAGCAGGCGGTCGGCGCCAATGCGCTGTCGCTCGAAGGCGTACGCGCCGAAAACAGCGTCGGGACGCGCTCGATCCTCGACATATTGAACGCCGAACAGGAATATCTGAACACCCAGGTCCAGCTCGTCTCCGCGCGGCGCAACAGCTACGTCGCCGCCTTTTCCGTGCTCGCGGCGATGGGCAAGGCCGAGGCGCGCGACCTCGGCATCGAGGGCGGCGCGCTTTACGATCCGGCGGTCAATTATGAGCGCGTGCGCGGCAAGATCTTCGACTGGGACGACGATCCGAAGCCGCAGCAGCAATCGACCGACACGCGCAGCGTCCCCGCCGCCAACGCCAATGTCCCTGCCGGCGAACCGCTCCCCGGACAATAGGGCTTGGCAAGCGACGCCCCTCACCGGTATGATCATGGTTAATCGCCCTTGCCGGGCGCGCCGAAGGGGGATCTGATGGGCGACATGTCGCGAGAGCCATCGATGGAAGATATCTTGTCGTCGATCCGGCGCGTTATCGCGCGCGACGAGGCGCCGGGCGCCGCCCGCGATGCGCAGGCGGTCCGCGTCGAGGATATCCTCGACCTTCAGGACGAAGACGTCGGCGGCGGCGATCCCGCGCCGTCAAACGACGAGTTGGTGTCCGCGGCGAGTGCCGATGCTGCGCGCCAGTCGCTCGAAGCCTTGAGCGCGGCGGTGACGCCCGAGGCCGCGCCGGCGCGTGCTACCGAAGTTCCCGCATCGGCAGCGCGCACGATGGAAGACGTCGTTCTCGACGCGCTGCGCCCGATGCTCAAGGACTGGCTCGATACCAACCTGCCATCGCTCGTCGAGGCGATGGTGGCGAAGGAAATCAGCCGGATTACCGGCAAGCGGCCCTGACATTTCCGATTCCTCCCTGTGGCGAAGCCATGGGGAGGGGGACCGCCGCGAAGCGGTGGTGGAGGGGCCAAGGCGCCGCGCAATTTGCCCCTCCGTCAGCCTCTTCGAGACTGCCACCTCCCCATGGCTTCGCCACAGGGAGGATTATCGGGCCCAATCTTCCAGCAGGTGTCGGGCGATCGCCAGCGATGGCGGCGCCGTGAACGGCGCCCCCATGTCGCCCGCCAGCGCCGCGCGGACTTCGGCACGATCGACCCACATTGCCGCTTCGATTTCGGTCGTGTCGAGCGTCAGCGCGGGGTCGCACGCGACCGCGCGGCAGCCGATCATCAGCGACGATGGGAAGGGCCAGGGCTGGCTTGCGACATAGGTCACGTCGGACACGCGAATCCCGGCTTCTTCGAACAACTCGCGCGCGACCGCTTCCTCGAGCGATTCGCCGGGCTCGACAAACCCCGCGAGCGCCGAGAAGAAGCCCGGCGGAAAGCCGCCCTGCCGCCCGACGAGCACGCGCCTGTCGCATTCGGCGAGCATGATCACCACGGGATCGACGCGCGGAAAATGCTCGGCATTGCAGGCACCGCACTTGCGGCCCCAGCCGCCGCGAAACAACGCGGTCGGGACGCCGCACACCGCGCAGAAGCGATGCCGCGCGTGCCAGTCGACAAGACTGCGCGCGCCGCCGTAGAGCGCCGCCTCCTCGCCCGACAGCAAAGGCAGCAGACGCATGACGGTGCGCGAGCGCGCGTCGATTCGCTGGCCCGCAGCAGGCTCACGCACGAAATGCGGCACCCGGTCATCGTCGAGGCCGAGCAGCAGCAGTCCGCGGTCATCGTCAGGGTCGAGCGGCTCCCAGCGCAGCCCGCCGCCATCGCCGGGCACGAAATCGATTCCGTCGAGCGCGAGGCAGCGCGCCCGCGGATCGGACGTCGCCGCCGCAAAGGCATCGGCGTCGGTGCGCAACTGGTCAGCGCGGTCGAGCCGCGCGCCTGTGAAACCCAGCGGCAAAGTCATTAGGGCGTGTTCCTCCCACTGACGCATTCGAGGCGTCGAAATGGCGAAGATATCGACTTCGCGCGGCCGCCGCAGATGGTGGTTCCATTTGCAAGGCCGCGCGGAGACGAGATCGAAGCCATTTCGGCGTCCCTCCGGGATTTGACCGATTTTGTCGATGGCCGCGTCAGCGAGCCTTGGAATATATTCATATGCCTGCGCCTCGCTTCCTTGCCCTGTACAAAATCGCTTCAAACCTCGAATGCGTCAGTGGGAGGAACACGCCCTTAGCCCGCGACGTCCTTGAAGAAGGTCTCGCCGAACTTGCCCTGGAAGGAAACGGCGTCGGGCGGCATGATCTGCGTATAACCGGCCGCCCGATAACCGAGCCCGCGGTGAACGAAGCCGATCGTCCCCGCCGCGCCAGCCCAGCCGAAAATCCCTTCGCCGCCCGGCGAGGTCGGCAGCGACACGCGGCCGCCCGCACCGAAGCCTTCGCCGTCGATGAAGCTGCCCTTGCGGTCGACGCTGTCGGAGATGAGGTTCGACATCGCGAGCCGCGCGGTTTCGGGCTGCATCACCCGCACCCCGCCCGTCTCGCCTTCGCCGAGTAGCATCGCGAGGAACCGGTCGTAATCGCGCGCGCTCGACACCAGCCCGCCGCCGCCGAACGGATAGGGCGGCGGATCGAGATAGATCGAGTTGGCAGCGGGATCGAACGGGATCAGCGCGCCGCCGAACGGGGCGTAGTTGCTCGTGAAGCGCGCGACATCCTGCGCGCCGACCATGAAGCCCGTGTTCGACATACCGAGCGGATCGAACAGCCGCGCCTTGAGGAAGGCGTCGAAGGCTTGCCCCGACACGACCTCGATGACGCGGCCCATCAGGTCGAGACCGATCGAATAGCTCCATTTGGTGCCGGGCTCATAGACCAGCGGCAGCGCCGCGAGCCGGTCGGCCATCGCGGCAAGGCTCGGCGCAGGCTTCACGTCGGCAAAGCCCGGAATCGGCAGGCGGCTCGCCTGTCCGCCGACGATGCCGGCATCGTCATAGGCCTTTTTGATCGGACCCTTCTGGATGATGTTATAGCCGAGCCCCGCGGTGTGGGTGAGCAACTGGCGAACCGTGATCGGGCCCTTCGCCGGGCGCACGTCGGTGATCGAGCCATCGGGCGTGTTCTGCACATTCATCTTTGCGAACAGCGGCAGGAAATCGGCAATCGGCTGGTCGAGGGTCATCTTGCCGTCCTCGATCAGCAGCATCGCCGCGATGCCGGTGACCGGCTTGGTCATCGAATAGAGCCGCCAGAGCGTGTCGGGACCGACCGGGGTCGGCGCATCGTTCGATTGTACCCCGGCGCCGAAAAACACCGGCGCCTCCTGCCCCTTGCCGATCGCGGCGAGCGTGCCGACGAGTTCGCGGCGGTCGACGAAGCCTTTGATGAAGCTGTAGGTTCCGGGGTAAAGCTGCTCGCCGCCCGCCTTCCACGCGAAGGCATTGCGCGGCAGCAGCGCCGTCGCCCCGGCGGCGGCAAATCCGCCGAGCAGCGCGCGCCGCGAAACCATCATGTTCATGCGTCTCTCTCCCGCATCTTGTCGACCAGCTTGCGATAGAGCGTCGGCAGACCCGCCGCGTCAAGGTCCGAGACCGGCCACCATTCGCCTTCCGCTGCGGCATCGGTGGCTTCCGGGGGCGCCTCGCGGCGGATGAGGGTCAGCGTCAGGTCGAAATGGGTGAAACCATGATCGACGCTGGCGATTCCCGACTCGTCCACCGGAGTATTGGCCCATTCGCCGCCGGGGAGCGCGCGCATCCCGCCGAGCATGCCCTTGCCCGGCCGGCGGACCAGCCAGAGCCGGCCGTCCTGCTCGATCCACCACGCGACCCCGTGGCGATGCGGCTTGGCCTTCTTGGGCGGCTTGACCGGTATCCGCACGATATCGGCGCGCCCGCGCGCACGGCAATCGGCCATCACCGGACAGATCGCACAAGCGGGCGCACGCGGCGTGCAGATGGTCGCACCAAGGTCCATCAGCGCCTGCGCGAAATCGCCCGGACGATCTTCGGGCACCAGCGGCGCCAGCGCGGCGCGAATCTCGCGCTTCGCCAGCGGCAGCGGGGTGGTGATCAGCCGGTGGCGTGCGAGCACGCGTTCGATATTGGCGTCGATCACGACCGCCGGACGGCCGAAAGCCATCGCTGCGACCGACGCCGCGGTATAATCGCCGATCCCGGGCAAGGTGCGCAGGCCCGCCTCGCTGTCGGGGAAGCGCCCGCCATGCGCTGCGACCACCGTCCGCGCGCAGGCGAGCAAGTTGCGCGCCCGGGCGTAGTAGCCGAGCCCCGCCCACGCCGCCATGACGTCGGCGTCGTCGGCCGCGGCAAGGTCGGCAACCGTCGGCCAGCGTGCGGTGAATTTCAGGAAATAGCCGTTAACCGCTGCAACAGTGGTCTGCTGAAGCATGATTTCGGCAAGCCAGACGCGGTACGGATCGGGGACGGTGAGATCGCCCGGCCCGATCCGCCACGGCAGGTCGCGCGCCGCGCGGTCGTACCAGCTCAGGATGCGTCCCGCGAAATCGCCGGCCGTCGCGTCAATCGGATCGTCGATATGGTCGGATGTCTGGACGCTCACCCCCCGCCTATGGCATGGCGGATGCGATGACGAAAGACACGGGAGACCGGCCGCCCGCCAAAAAGGCGAAGGCAAAAGAGGGCAGCAAAAAGCCCAAGGCAAGCGCGCGCCCCTATGAACGCCCGCGTGGCGGCGAGGCGCGGTCGATCGCCGACCTTGTTCCCGAAATCGGCCGCACCGCCTTTCGCAAGTTCGGGTTCATCCAGTCGTCGGTGGTCAGCCGCTGGCGCGAGATCGTCGGCGACCGGCTCGCCGACGTCACCCAGCCCGCGATGATCCGCTTTCCGGCCGGCCAGAAAGCGGGCGGCACGCTGCACCTCACGATCAGCGGCGCGCACGCGCCGATGCTCCAGCATGTCGCGCCCGACATCATCGGCGCGGTCAACCGCTTCTTCGGCTATGCCGCGATCGCTACGGTGCGGATGACGCACGGCCAGGTGACGCCGGCGCCGCCCGTTCAGCCTCCGGCAATGCTGAAACCCGTACCGGCCGAACTGGGGGACAGTCTTCGCGACATCGGCGACCCGGAGCTCAGGACCGTGCTCGAACGCATGGCGGCCGGGCTGGCGACGGCACCGAAGCTTCCCCGCATCAGTTAGAAAGACCCGCGACGATGCCCGCTTACCGCTCCATCCTTTTCGGACGCCGCGCCGCGATCGGCGCCCTCGCCGCAGGGGCGCTGACGCTGATCGGCGCCGCCGCACCGGCCAAGCCCGCGGCGCCGCGCTGGTCGGCCAACGTCGCGACCACCGACATCGGCTCGTTCAGCATCGGCAACCCCAAGGCGAAAGTCCGGTTGATCGAATATTTCAGCTATACGTGCAGCCATTGCGCCGACTTCGCGCGGCTGGGCTCGGTGCCGCTGAAAACGCTGTATGTCGACAAGGGGCTGGTGGTCTTCGAATATCGCAACCTCGTCCGCGACCCGGTCGACATGACCGCCGCGCTCCTCGCCCGGTGCGGCGGCGGCAAGGCATTTGCGGGCAACCATCAGGCGATTTTCGCGGCGCAAAAGGTCTGGCTCGCCAAGGTCCAGAAGGCCAGCGAGGCCGAAATGAAGAGCTGGTATCAGGGCGATCTCGGCGCGCGGGCGAAAAAGATCGCCGCCTTTACCGGGCTCGACGCGCTGATGCGCGCGCGCGGCTATACGGCGGCGCAGCTCGATCGCTGCATGAACGACGGCGTTGCGCAGGCCGAACTCGAGGGCATGACCAATATCGCCTTTAACGGTGACCGGGTGAGAGGCACGCCGACCTTCTTCATCAATGGCCGCGAGGCCGGCACGACGACGTGGCCAGCGCTGAAAACGCCGCTCGACGCCGCGCTCAAGGGCTCCTAAAAGCCCGCCAAACCCTTTTCGTCCGGAGAGAAAACCCATGACCCGCACGCTGCGTATCGCCATCCTGTCCTCGCTCGGCGCACTCGCGCTTGCCGGCTGCGGCGACAGCAAGACCGACCCCGCCAAGGAACAGGATGTCATTGCCAAGGTCGCGGCGCCCGCGAACAAGAGCTGGTCGCAGACGGTCGCCGTCTCCCCCGATGGCGGCTATGTGATGGGCAACCCCGACGCGCCGATCAAGATCGTCGAATTCGCGTCGATCACCTGTTCGCACTGCGCCGAATTCTCGAAGGAAAGCCACGAAGAGATCAAGCGCGACTTCATCGATACCGGCCGCGTCAGCCTCGAACTCCGCAACTTCGTCCGCGATCCGCTCGACGCGTCGGCCGCCGCGATCATCCGCTGCGCGCCTGTCGACCGCTTCTACCCGCTGATCGAGAATACCTTCGCCTCGCAGGCCGAACTCTTCGCCGCGGCGCAGGCAAACCCGAAGGGCGGCGAGGAAGCGATGGCGCTGGCGCCCGCGCAGCGTTTCCCCGCGCTCGCCAAGGCTTGGAAGCTCGACACCTTCTTCCAGTCGCGCGGCGTGACCGCGGAGCAGGTGAACGCCTGCCTCGGCAAGATCGAGAATATCTCGAAGCTCGAAGAAGGCACCAACGCGGCGATCGAGAAATATCAGGTGCAGGGCACCCCGACCTTCCTGATCAACGGGCAGGTCGCCGAGGGTGTCGCGACCTGGCCGCTGCTCCGCGACCGGCTGCGCACGATGGGCGCGCGGTAGTATTACGCCCTCTCCTTCAGGGGAGGGCAGCGAGACTTGGCAGCTTGCTGCCTGGTCGCAGCGGGTGGGGGGCATCGGCCTTGGGCGGGGCCGATGCCCCCCCACCCACCCCAACCCAGTGTCAGGTAAACCGTCCCCCGGACGGTTTAGGTCATGCTGGGGGCATGACCGACCTGACACTCCTGAAGGGGAGGGGCTTAAACCCTTGCGACTCCCCCGGCCACACGGCATGACGGGTCGCAGGGGGAAATGTGACATCAAGGTTGCAACAGCTCCGATTCGATAGCCTGCGCGGGAGCTCTCCGTGCAGATAAAGCGCTTGCGCCTGACCGGTTTCAAAAGCTTCGTCGAACCCACCGAGCTGCGCATCGAACCCGGTCTGACCGGCGTCGTCGGTCCCAACGGCTGCGGCAAGTCGAACCTGCTTGAAGCGATTCGCTGGGTGATGGGCGAATCCTCGCCGAAATCGATGCGCGGGGGCGGGATGGAAGATGTCATCTTCGCCGGCACCTCGACCCGTCCGGCGCGCGACTTTGCCGAGGTCGCAATCCATTGCGACACCGAAGGGGCGCTGGTCGCCGGATTATCCGACGCGAGCGAAGGCCACGAACTCGAAATCATCCGCCGCATCGAACGCGGCGCCGGCTCCGCCTATCGCGCCAACAGCCGCGACGTGCGCGCCAAGGATGTCGCGCTGATCTTCGCCGACGCGGCAACCGGCGCGCACAGCCCGGCGCTGGTCAGCCAGGGCAAGATCGCCAATGTCATCGCGGCGAAGCCCACCGACCGCCGCGCCATGCTTGAGGAAGCGGCGGGCATCGCGGGGCTGCACGTCCGCCGCAAGGACGCCGAGCAGAAACTGCGCGCGACCGAAACCAACCTCACCCGCCTGTCCGAAATCGTCGCCGATATGGAGGTGCGCGCCAACGCGCTGCGCCGGCAGGCCCGCGCGGCGGAGAAATACAAGAGGCTGAGCGACGAGATCCGCGTCGCCGAAGCACGGCTCATCTATGCACGCTGGCGCGATGCGGCTGCCGCCGCCGACCAGGCGCGGCGCGACGCCGACGCGGCCGAAGCCGCGGTAAAGACCGCGCAGGACGAGCTCGAAACCGTCTCGAAGGCGCAGACCGAGGTTGCGACGCGCGTCGCTGCGGCGCGCAGCGATGCGCAGACGCAGCGCGACGCGCTGGCCGAGGCGACCGCGACGCAGGTGCGGCTGCAAGGCGAGGAACGCGCCGCGCTCCAACGCCTCGAAGATTTGGCGGCGCAGCAGCGACGCATCGCCGACGACCGTGCGCACGAAGGCGAACTGGCGCGCGAAGCCCATAGCGCGCTCACCGCACTCGATACCGAGACGAAATCGCTCGCGCAGGAGATCGCCGGGCACGACGCCGGCAAGGCGGCACTCGCCGAAGCCAGCCTCGCCGCGCAAGCGCGTCTCCGCGACGCCGAGGTCGCGCTGGCGCAGGCGCGCGCCAGAGCGGCGAGCGAAGCCGCCGACCGGCGCATCGCCGCCTCGGCCCGCGACAGCGCCGAAAGCGCGGTGCGCCGCGTCGCCGGCGACAAGGCGCGGGTCGACGCCGAAGTTGCCGCGCTTGGCGAGAGCGACGCGCTCGCCGCGCGGCAGATCGAAAGCGCCGCGGCTGCCGGCGAAGCCGAAGCCGCGATCGCGGCGGCCGAAACCGCGCTGCAGGACGCCGAGGCCGACCGCGAAGCCACCGCCGCCGACCTCGCGGGCGTCGAAGCCGGACTGGCCGAGGCCCGCGCCGCGCTCGCCGCGCTCGACGGCGAGGCCGCAACGCTCGAGCGTGCTTTGGCGGCAGCGCGTAGCGGCGACGACCGCGTTCTCGACCAGTTGCGCGTTGCCGCCGGCTATGAGGCCGCGCTCGCCGCAGCGCTCGGCGACGACCTCGACGCCGGAACCGACAGGCAGGCGGCGCGCAGTTGGGGCGGCGCCGACCCGGTAAAGGCCGATCCGGCGCTCCCGGCCGGGACCCGCACGCTCGCGGATTTCGTGACCGCACCGGCGGCACTTGCGCGGCGCCTCGCACAGGTTGCAGTCGCCGAAACCGACGACGGGCAACCGCTCGCGGTGGGCCAACGGCTGGTGACCACCGAAGGCGTGATGCGCCGCTGGGACGGCTTCGTTACCCGCGGCGACGGCGCGACCGCGACCGAGCGCCTGCAACGCCAGAACCGGCTCGACGCGCTCGCGGCGCAGCGACCACAGGTCGAACTGGGCGTGCAGGAATTGCGCGACCGGCGCGATGCCGCCGCGGCAAAGAGCGCCCGGATCGTCGAAGCTGCCGCAGCGGCGCGCAAGGCACTGGCGCAGGCCGACGAGGCGCGCCGGACCGCGCTGCGCGCTGCCGATCAGGCGCAAGCCGCGCTCGATCGTCACCGCGACGCCGCCGCGCTTTTCGACCGCCGGCTGGGCGAAATCGCCGAAGCCGCGAAAGAGGCTGCCGAGGCGCTGGCGGTGGCCGAAGCCGCGCTCGCGGCGCTGCCCGACGACAGCATCGCGCGCGCCGCGCTCGAAGCCGAAGAGGCAGCGGCCGAACGCGCCCGCACCGACGCCGGCACCGCCCGCGATGCGCTCGCCGCGCACGAACGCGCACTCGCGGCGCTGAACGAACGCCAGG
Source organism: Sphingopyxis macrogoltabida (assembly GCF_001307295.1). Lineage (NCBI taxonomy): Bacteria > Pseudomonadati > Pseudomonadota > Alphaproteobacteria > Sphingomonadales > Sphingopyxidaceae > Sphingopyxis > Sphingopyxis macrogoltabida. The sequence goes on from NZ_CP012700.1 coordinate 3,773,094, forward strand.
CGGTGGTCAGCGCCGAGATCAAGAGCTGGAAGGCCCGCGCTGGCGAGGCCGCACGCCGCGTGACCGAAATGGACAAGCGCGCCGACGCGCTTGCCGCCGAGGCCGCCAAGCTTGCCGACCTGCCGGAGCGGCTCGCGGCGCAACGCGTCGCGGTCGAGCAGCAGCAGACCGCGCTGCGCGAAAAGGTAGGCGCCGCCGAAGCGCAGGAACGGGCCGCCGAAGCGGCGCTGCGCGAAGCCGAAACGGCGCTGGCCGCGATCCGCGAACGCGTCGCGGCCGCGCGCGAAACCCGCGCCGGCGCGATTGCACGCTCCGAAAATGCCGAGCTCCGCCGCATCGAAATGGGCCGCCTGTCGGGCGAGCGCTTCGAATGCCCGCCGCCGCTGCTGCCCCAGAAGGCCGGTTTCGACAGCGCCGAGGTCGGCGACGCCACGCACGAATCGACGCAGCACGACAGGCTGATCGCCGACCGCGAACGGCTGGGCCCGGTGAACCTCGTCGCTGCCGACGAGCTCGCCGAACTCGATACCGAGCGCGAAAAAAATGCCGCCGAGATCGAGGAACTGACGCAGGCGGTGAATCGCCTGCGCGGCTCGATCGGCAATCTCAACCGCGAGGGCCGGGTTCGCCTGCTGGCGGCGTTCGAGACGGTTAACGAGCATTTCCAGCGCCTTTTCACTACGCTGTTTAACGGCGGGCAGGCGCATCTCGAACTCGTCGATTCGGACGATCCGCTCGAGGCTGGGCTCGAGATCATGGCGCAGCCGCCGGGCAAGCGGCTCGGCACCCTGACACTGCTGTCAGGTGGCGAACAGGCGCTGACCGCCGTAGCGCTGATCTTCGGCCTGTTCCTGACCAATCCGGCGCCGATCTGTGTCCTCGACGAGGTCGACGCGCCGCTCGACGATGCGAATATCGAGCGTTTCTGCGACCTGCTCGACCGCATGACGCGCGAAACCAACACCCGCTATCTGATCGTCACCCATAATGCGGTGACGATGGCGCGCATGCACCGCCTGTTCGGGGTGACGATGATCGAAAAGGGCGTCAGCCGCCTTGTCTCGGTCGATCTGGGCGGTGCCGAGGAACTGCTCGCCGCGGAGTGATCAGGGCGCGCTGCCAACGACGAGCATCGCGGCGAAGACGAGCAGGCCCGCAAACCGATTGCTGCGGAACTTCGCCAGCGCATCGGCCTCGTTCGCCGGGTCGAGCGTCACCACCTGTCCGGTGAAATGCACCGCCGCCGGAAGCAATGCGACGAGCACCAGCGGATCGGGACGCACTGCCCATAATGCCCCGCCCCACGCCGCCAGTGCCGTGCCGTAGCAAAGCGCGACGCCGCCGCGGACATGACGCCCCATCGCGCGCGCACTCGACTTCACGCCGACAAGCATATCGTCCTCGATATCCTGCAGCGCATAGATTGTGTCATAGCCGATCACCCACGCGATGCAGCCGGCGTAGAGCAAGGGCAGCGCGAGGCCGTCCTGCCCGCCGACCGCTACCCACGCGACGAGCGCGCCCCAGCTGAACACAAGCCCCAGCCACGCTTGCGGCCACCAGGTGATGCGCTTCATGAACGGATAGCCCGCGACCAGCAGCAGACTGCCCAGCGCAACGATCTGCGCACCGCGCGGCAGCTGGAGCAGCACGGCCAGCCCGACAAGCGACAGGATCAGCGCCCACAGCAGCGCACGCCGCACCGATACCGCCCCGCTCGCGATCGGGCGCGACGCGGTGCGCGCAACCTTCGCGTCGAGGTCGCGGTCGACGATATCGTTATACACGCAGCCGGCACCGCGCATCGCAATCGCGCCGAGCAGCAGCCACAGGAACAGCGGCCAATGGCTGACCGCCCCGCCCCCGAGCGCAAGCGCGAAGGCGCACGGCCAGTAAAGCAGCCACCAGCCGATCGGCCGGTCGAAGCGCGCGAGCAGCGCATAGGGCCGCGCACGGGCCGGCAGCAGGGCGACGAAACCCCGGTGCTGGCTGTCGGGAGGATGGATTGCAGTCATCGGCCCCGGCGCGATAGCAGGGGGCGGCGCGCCGATAAATGCCGATTTTGTCCGCGCGCCGCGCGGCGCGTCAGCAGCTCGATTTGGTACCGGGGCTATAGACCTGAGTCAGGTCGCGCGTTTCGCGGACATTGAAGGCGGCCATCGACTTGATCGTCTTCGGTCCCAACCATTTGCCGTAGACGAGGGGCTGATATTTATAGCTGATCTCGACGAACATCACCGCCGTACCGCCGGCTGCGGTCACTTCCTTGCCCTTGTCTCCCATGCCGGCGAAACTCTTGCCCGTCGCCCCCGTTCCTTCCGTACCGTAGGCCGACGCAACGGCAAGCTTGCCGTAGCAGCGCTGCCATTTGATCGTCTGGCCGCCGTCGTTGTTGCGCTGGAGACTCGACAGGATGATGCGGCCGTTATTCTGGAAATCCAGCCCGACACCCTGTTTCTCGATGCCCGCGAACACCTCGTTGATATCGGCCTCGCGCACCTGCGGCAGCGCGAGGTTGCTCCCCGCCGCGATGCGCGAAGCGTTGTCGGCAACGCTGAGGCCGATCTGGCTGATCCGCGTATTGACGAGCGTCAGGTTGGCGACCTCGAGCCCGCCGAAGCCGATGAGGACGAGGATCGGGATGGCAAAGGCCATTTCGATCATGATCGCGCCGCGCACATTGCGCGCCAGGCGCCGGGTTGCGATCCGCGCACGGCGGAGAAGGTCGGGACGGGCGATCATTTGCATTCGTCCGGCGGCGCATCGGTGCCGTTCGCGAAAGGCTGGTTGCGCAGCACCGTCGACGACGACAATGTCGTCTCCTGCGGCTGGCCCAGCATGTACCACACCGGCAGGACGCGTTTGAACTTCATCGACGCGGTGTAAAGGACGACGTCGCCCGCAGTGCCGTTGCTGTCGCGGCCGCGGTCGCGATCCCACCGGCCGTTCTTGTTGAAGTCGTCGAAACATTCACCGGGGTCGTACCGGCCGTTTTTCGGCTTGTCGTCGGTATAGCGCTCCTCGGTACCCACTTGGTCGAAGGTATCATAGGCCTTGCGGGTGAAGGTCACATCGGCGTGGTTGAACACGTTCAGCACCTGCGCCTTGACCCGGTCGTCGAGCGCTTTCTGGTTGGTCGCAAATTGCTCGAGCGTCGAATCGCGGCCCGCCTTGCTGACGGCGCCCTGCAGCACCTGCTGTGCATACATTTGCCAGCAATAGTCGAAGATGCCCATAAGCAGGAGCAGGAAGACCGGCGCGGTGAGCGCGAATTCGACCATCGCCACGCCGCGCTTGTTGCGGCGCAGGCGGCGGATCAGGGCGTGGCGGCGCGTCATTGCGATAGCCTCAGCTTCGAAATCTGCCGTGCGATCGACTGGAAATTCGCGTTCAGCTCTGCCGAATCGTCCGATTCATAAGCTTTGCCCGAAGTCGAACAGCTGTCGAGCTGGGTATTGGTCCCGACGCCGAACGACACAACCCAGATGGTGACGCCGAGTTCGCGCGTCCGCCGGCAGAGCTGGACGAAGCGGTTGTTGTGCCGCGCGACGGCATCATTGTCGCTGGTCGCGCCGATGCGCTGCATCGTGATCTCATTGCCCTGGTGCGACAGATTGTCGCGCGGCGCGGTCATGTCACCGTCGGTCATGAAGACGATATGGCGGCTGATCGGCCGGTTGTTTGACGCGGTCGCATTTTCGCTGGCGAACAGGCCGACCGGCGAAATCAGCCGCGCGCCCCACGCCATGCCGGCGTCGTGGTAGGTATACCCCTTGGGCTGCAGAGCGTTGATATAGGCTTCGAAGGTCGACTTGTCCGCCTTCGTCATCTTGGTCAGCTTCATCGCCGCGACCGGACAGGCGCCATAGTCGCTGGTCAGCGAACGCGTCGCAAAGCTCGAGCTGTTGGTCGTGCTCGTCGTGTTGCTGCTCGACGACCGGCCATAGGCGACCTCGGACAGGAACATCTGCCACTGGGTGTCGGCATCGCTCGGGTCGGGGACCAGCGTGATGTTCATGTCGAGCGCGTCGTCGGGCGCGGTCGCGGTCGGGCCGAAGGGGTCGGTAGCGCGTTCGATGATGCAGCCGTTCCAGGCAACGGTAACGTCCGCGCCGTTCGTGCCAGTGTTGGTGACGAGCGAATTGCCCTGTTTCACCGCGGTGACGTCGAACGAGCGATTCTGGTAGGTATAGTTCTGGAACGTCTTGATCGGCTCTTCGGTCACGGTTTCCTTGAAGGTCCGCGTGAAGGTCATCGTCCGTTCCTGCAACTTGCACTTGTTGCTCGAGGTCGTGTAGCGATAGCTGTAATAGACGTATTTCTGGTTGCGGTCGTACGTCGTGATGCGGTCGCCCTCACCATCGATGAACTGCGCGGTCTGGTTGCGCGTCGGCGTCCCGCTGGCCGTCGGCGTCGTGTCGGGCGGCGGGTTCGCATTGTTGTTGCAGAAGCTCTTGTCGACGTTCGATCCGCTCGACCAGCTTCCCGCAGTGGTGGTGCCGTCGTTGTAGGTGTTGCTGATCTCGGTCGACGCGTTGCCGTAGGTGATCTTGAAATTGGGCGTCCGCGACGGCAGCGTCGTTTCGTTCGCCAGCCAGTCGGGATTCTTGGCGCGCAGGATCTGCCCGACATTGACCGTCGAGCTATAGGGAACGACCCCGAAACGCAGCTGGCCGTCGCCGATATCGGCCTTGGTCAGCGTGTCGAAAAAGTCGATCGCCGCGGTGCGCAGGCCCTGAATCTTCGTTACCGTATCCGACCCGTTGGCGCGCGCCATCGATCCCGTCACGTCGAGCACGAGCATCACGTCGACGTTCGAGATTTCGAGCTTCGCGGTGCAATTGACCGACAGGTCGAACTTGTCGGTGCCGAAAATATACATGATCGCGGTCGGCAGCTTCACACTCGCGGTGCCGGTGACGTCCGCCGTGTTCGGCGCGCTCGACGAGAAAGTCGCGGTGTTGCTGCCGTAAATTCCGGACGGCATGTTGAAGTTGAACATCTTGTTCGCTTCGGCTTTCGCCGTATCGGAATAGGTGCCCGCCGCCATCGCGCGGCGCCCCGCCAGCACGCCGGCGTCGCACGCCTGCTGGAGGCGGAGCTGCGTCATATAGGCGCGGCCGATATCGACACCCGATCCGACGATGCCGATGACCGGCACGATCGCCGCGGCAGTCAGAATCAGGGCATTGCCGCGCTGGTCGCGCGCAAGTGCTTTTCCTGTTTGCCGCAAGCGGCTGAAAATGGTCCCACCCATGGTCAAAACCCCTCTTGGACCAGGCTCACAGCCCACCCGGATGCGCGACTGGTATCGTCGCACTAGCGGGAAACTGCTTACCAAATGGCTAATCGACCCCGCGGCGTTTGGCGGCCAAACGGCTGATTTGCTCCGTTTCAGGACAGATTCGCCGTCCTGCCGCAAAAGATGCACAAGGAATCGCCTTCTGCTATTGCGTGCGCCATGCCCGCGACACCCGCCTGGCCGCCCGCCAGCACCCCCCGCCTGTTCATCGACACCCCGCTCGGACCCGATGCCGCGCCGGTGATCGACGGCAGTTCGGCGCATTATCTGCTCGGCGTCATGCGGCTGAAGGCAGGTGATCCGGTCTTGCTGTTCGACAACCGCAGCGGCGAATGGCTGGCGGTCGTCGCCGACGCCGGCAAGCGGTCGCTGACCGTGCGGATCGAGCGCCAGACGCGTCCGCTCGAACGCGTGCCCGACCTCTGGCTCTGCTTTGCGCCGGTCAAGAAGGCGCGGCTCGACTGGATTATCGAAAAGGCGACCGAACTCGGCGTCGCGCGCCTGCAGCCGGTGATCACCGAACGGACGATCGTCGAGCGGGTGAAGGCGGAACGGATCGCAGCGCAGATCGTCGAGGCATGCGAGCAATGCGGCCGCACCGCCCTTCCCGCACTCGCCGACCCCGTAAAGCTGCCGCAGCTTTTGCGGGACTGGCCGGCCGAACGTGCGCTCCTGTTCGCGGACGAAGCCGGCGGCGCAGCTTTCAATAGCGTCGATGCCCCGGCCCCGGCGGCAATTCTGACCGGGCCCGAAGGCGGCTTTACGACCCGCGAACGCGACCTGCTGCTGGACTGTTCCGCAGTCCGCCGCGTCGCGCTGGGCCCGCGCATCCTGCGCGCCGAAACCGCCGCGATCGCGGCGACCGGCCTGTGGATGGCGAAGCATGGCGACTGGAGCGGCGGCTAACCATATTTGTGCCCATCCGACACAATGAAGGCCCAAACTTCACAATCTTAACCCGCTGTTAGCCACAACTGCCCCATAGCGCCGCCATGCAGCGGCGGGACCAGAGCCGAAACTGCTGGTGTGGGGACCAGTATGTGCAGCTATTGCGAGCGTTGATGGCGCTCGCCTGTCTGGCGGCGGGTCTCGTCGCTGCGCCCGTCGGGGCGCAGGCCACCACGACGTACAGCAACACGACCACCGGAACGATCAGCGAGACCGCGACCCCGTGCACCGCCCCGCTGGTGCGCAATTTCACCGTCGCGTCGAACGCCCAGATCACCGACGTCGATATCGGCGTCCAGCTCAGCCACACCTATCGCGGCGACCTTCGCGCGACGCTGGTGTCGCCCGGCGGCACGGTGGTCAGCCTGATCACCAACGTCGGCACGTCGGCGGACAATCTGAACGTCCTGTTCGACGACGGCGCGGCCGCGAGCATCTCGACACACAGTTCGAACGACAACACGACAGCGGCCCCGCCCTATCAGCGCAATTTCAGGCCCGAAGGCTCGCTCGCCAGCTTCAACGGCGAAGCGTCGGCGGGAAGCTGGCAATTGACGATCTGCGATTCGCTGAACGGCGACAGCGGCAGCTTTGCCCGTGCACATCTCTATCTCACCACCGTACCGCTCACGCCCTATGCCGACCTTTCGCTGACCAAGACGGTGAGCAGCGCGTCGCCGGCGTTCGGCGCGAGCATCAGCTATACGTTGAGCGTCACCAATGCGAGCGCCTCGCCGCTCACCGCCACCGGCGTCACGGTACAGGACAGCCTGCCGCCGGGGTTCGCCTTCACCGGCGCCTCGGGCGTCGGAAGCTACAGCAGCGGTACGGGCGTCTGGACCGTCGGGAGTATCCCGCCGGGCACGACACGAACGCTGACGATCAGCGGCACGGTGACCGCAACGTCGGGCGCCACCGTCACCAACAGCGCCGAGATCAGCGCCTCTTCGGCCTATGACACGGACTCGACCCCCGGCAACGGCGCCGCCGGCGAGGACGATGGCGATTCGGCAAGCTTCACCGTGTCGGGTACGCGCACCGCAGGCGTCGCGCCGACGCTCGTCTGCCCCGCGCTGACGACGACCCACGACTGGGACAATATCAGCTGGTCGGCCGGAGCGACCAGCGGCAGCTATGCGCTTGCCGGCATCGGCACGACCAACTTCGGCATCACGATCAGCGGCGGCAGCTTCCTCAGCAACGCGACCTATGGCGGACAGTCGCCGACGCGGCAGAATGTCGTCACCGGCGGACTGTCGCCGGCGCAATATTCGATCTTTGAACTTGTCGATTTCACCAGCCAGGCGGGCACCGCCACCTCGACGATCACCTTGCCGACCGCGGTTCCCGGCGCCCAGTTCCGGTTGTTCGACATCGATTATTCGTCGAGCCAGTTTGCCGACCGCGTGACCGTCACGGGCAGCTTCAACGGATCGCCCGTCATGCCCGTACTGACCAACGGGGCGAGCAATTATGTCATCGGCAACAGCGCCTATGGCGACGTCCTGTCGGCCGACACCAGCGCCAACGGTACGGTAACCGTAACCTTCACCGCCCCGGTCGATACCATCGTCATCGAATATGGCAGCCATTCGATCGCGCCCGCAAATCCCGGGCAGCAGGGGATGGCGATCCACGACATCGTCTTTTGCCGCCCGGTCGGCAATCTCGCGATCGCCAAGACGAGCGGCGTCGTCAGCGATCCGGTCAACGGCACCACCGACCCCAAGGCGATCCCCGGCGCAACGATGCGCTATTGCCTGCTCGTGACGAACAACGGCAGCAGCACCGCGACCACGATCAATATCGCCGATCCGCTGCCGCCGACGATGACCTTCGTTGCGGGCTCGATGCGCAGCGGAACAAGCTGTGCCGGGGCGACGACGGTCGAGGACGACAATGCCAGCGGCGCCGACGAAAGCGACCCGTTCGGCGCGTCGTTCGCGGGCGCGACCGTATCGGCGACTACCGCGACTCTCGCCCCGGCCGCCGCGATGGCGGTCGCGTTCAACGTGACGGTCAACTAATGGCTTCGCTGGCCCGCTTGGCGCGCCTGGGCGCACTCCTCCTCATCGCCGCCGGGGCCGGCGCGCCGGCGATGGCGCAGCGCGTCATCGTCAATCCCTCGTTCGAATCGAACAACCCGCAGGGCGCGGGCGCGGCGAATTACGAAATCTACACCAATGGATCGGTGACCGGCTGGGATTCGGCGTCGGGCGAGATCGAGCTGTGGGATACCGGCTTTCAGAGCGTTCCTGCCTATGACGGTTCGGTCTTCGCCGAAATGAACGCTAACGTGCCCGGCGCGCTCTACCAGAATATCTGCATGGTGAACGGCGAGACGATCGGCTGGACCTTTGCCCACCGCGCCCGCTCGGGCGGCCCGGCGACGCAGACCGCGCGCTTCCAGATCGCGAACGGCAGCGGCACGCTGATCCAGAATCTGGCGACGCAGGCATCGACCACGGCGAACCAGGTCTGGAACGTCAACACCGGCACCGCGACCTATAGCGGCGCGTCGGGCGTCCAGCGCGTCCAGTTCATCACCACCGACGCGGGCAGCTACGGCAATTTCCTCGACGACATCCGCATCACGCTCAATCCGTTCATCGAGCTGTCGACCGCGACCGCCTCGGGGGTCGAATCGATCGCGTCGGCGAACCTGCCGGGCCTTGTCGTCAGCGGCACCTTGTTCTCTGCGCGCACGGTCAACGTCAGCATTACCGGCGGCACCGCGACGCGCGGCACCGACTATACGACGCCCGGCGGCGGCGCGACCTTCACCGTCACCATTCCGGCCGGCACCTATCAGAATGTCACCGTCCCGCTCGGCATCCAGATCATCGACGATACGGTGACCGAGGGTAGCGAGACGATCCAGATCGCGCTGAACACGGGCACCGGCTACACCGTGTCGAGCACATCGAGCTGCGGCGGCACCCCGCGGACCGCCAGCACCTACACGATCACCGATAATGATTCGCCGGTCGTGCTCGCGAAGAGCTGGACGAACGGGATCGCGGGCGACGCGGTCGGGCTGTCGATTTCGGGGGGCCTCGTCCCCGTTGCCGGATCGTCGACCGTCGGCGGCAGCGCCACCAACGCCAGCACCGTCGCGGTCGCCGGAACGACGCTGACCCTGACCGAAAGCTTTACGACGGGATCGGCGGCGAATTACACCAGCAGCATCGAATGCCGCCGCAACAGCGACAATGCGGTGGTCGCGACCGGCGGCAGCGGGCTCAGCCGCACCGTGACGATGCCGTCGGGCACTTCGCTGACTTGTACCTTTACCAACAGCCGCAAGTCGGCGACGCTCGTCGTCCGCAAGACCTGGGTCAATGCCCAGACGACCAACGCGGTCACCGTGGCGAGCGACGGCTTCGTCAACGATGCGACGCTGTCCTCGGTCGCGAACAGCGCCAACGAAACCGACACCAATGCCGCGGTCACCGTCTATGCCGCCGAAAGCGGCGCGCTGACCGAAAGCTGGACGGTCGGCAATGGCGCTAATTATGCGCAGGCGCTCGCCTGCACCGGCAATACGACCGCGCTGGCGGGCAATATGTTGACGGTCAATCCCGCCGACACCGCGATCGTCTGTACCTTCACCAACAGCCGCATCGCGCAGCAGTTCCGCCTCGCCAAAACATGGTCGGGCGCCACGGTCGGCCACACCGCCGCCGCGACGACGAGCGGCGGCACCGCCAATGCCAGCTTCAGTTCGACCGCGCCGACCGCGACAAACGGAACGCAGGTCACGATGCGGGCGGGCGACGTCGTGAACCTTCCCGCCGAAAGCTGGGGCGGCGGCGCGGTCGCTGCGCTCTATAACGCCACGGTCGAATGCACCGGCGGCAGCCCGCTCGCCAGCGGCGCGACGGGACGGACGCTGACGATCCAGCCGAGCACGACGGCGACGGTGTGCACCTACACCAACGCCTATGTCCTGCCGCTCGCGATCGCCAAGACTTCGGTCGCCTATAGCGACCCGGTGAACGGGACGACGAACCCGAAGCTGATCCCCGGCGGATTCGCCGATTATAGCATCACCGTCACCGCGCCGTCGGGCACCGCACCGACGAGCAATAGCGTCGTCGTTACCGACGCGATCCCCGCCAACCTTGCGCTGTTCGTCGGCACCTATGCGCCCGGGCCCGGGCCGATCGGCTTTACCGCCGGGAGCAGCGGCCTGACCTACAGCTTCACCAGCCTCGCGAGCGGCAGCGACGACCTCAGCTTCTCGAGCGACGGCGGCTCGACCTGGACCTATACCCCGGTCGCCGACGCCAATGGTGTCGACACCAATGTCACCCATGTCCGCGTCAATCCGAAGGGCAGCATGGCACCGGGATCGAGCTTCACGATCAACCTGCGCGCGATGGTCGAATAGGCGGGCAAAAGGCGCTACAACAGCCGATTGTATTTTGTACCGAACCGTCTAAATGCGCGAAATGAGCACGCGCACCGCCTCGGACAGCAACGATCCCGTCGTCGAACATGCGAGCGATCTCGCAGTTCCCATGATCAAGGGCGAAAAGCCCCGCGAACGCTGGCGCATCGGCACCGAGCACGAGAAATTCGTCTATCGCACCGCCGACCATCGCGCCCCGTCCTATGACGAGCCCGGCGGCATCCGCGACTTGCTGATGGCGCTGACCCGCTTCGGCTGGGAACCGGTGATCGAGGGCGATAATGTCATCGCGCTAGCCGGCAGCGACGGCACCGTCAGCCTCGAACCTGCGGGGCAACTCGAACTTTCGGGCGCGCCGGTCGAAAATCTCCACCAGACCTGCGCCGAGACCGGCCGCCACCTGAAGCAGGTCAAGGAAGTCGGCGCCGAGCTCGGGCTCGGCTTCCTCGGCCTCGGCATGTGGCCCGACAAGACGCGTGCCGAGCTGCCGATCATGCCCAAGGGCCGCTACAAGATCATGCTCGAGCATATGCCGCGCGTCGGCACGATGGGGCTCGACATGATGCTGCGCACCTGCACGATCCAGACCAACCTCGACTATTCGTCAGAGGCCGACATGGTGCAGAAGTTCCGCGTGTCGCTCGCGCTCCAGCCGCTCGCGACCGCGCTCTTCGCCAGCTCGCCCTTCACCGAGGGTAAGCCCAACGGCTATATGTCGTATCGCAGCCATATCTGGACGGATACCGATCCGGCGCGCACCGGCATGCTGCCCTTCGTGTTCGAAGACGGCTTCGGCTACGAACGCTATGTCGACTATATGCTCGACGTGCCGATGTATTTCGTCTTCCGCGATGGGAAATATATCGACGCCGCGGGGCAAAGCTTCCGCGACTTCCTGAAGGGCGAACTGCCGGCGCTCCCCGGCGAAAAGCCGCGCCTTTCCGACTGGAACGACCATCTGTCGACCGCCTTTCCGGAGGTGCGGCTCAAAAGCTTCCTCGAAATGCGCGGCGCCGACGGCGGCCCGTGGAACCGTATCTGCGCCCTTCCCGCGCTCTGGGTCGGGCTGCTCTACGACCAAAGCGCGCTCGATGCCGCGTGGGACCTCGTCAAGGGCTGGAGCATCGAGGAACAGCAGACGCTCCGCGACGCGGTTCCGGCCGAGGGCCTCGACGCCGCTGCCCCGGGCGGCGGCACGCTCGGCGAGCTCGCCCACCGCGTTCTCGACATCGCCGCGGCAGGGCTGGCCGCGCGCGGCGAGGTCAATTCGATGGGCGACAACGAGGTCGGCTTCCTCGAACCGCTGCGTCGCATCGCCAAGAGCGGCAAATCGCCGGCGCACGACCTACTCGACCGCTATGACGGCGCGTGGAACCACGACCTTTCGAAGATTTACGACGAGCTCAGCTTCTAGGATTGGCGTCAGCTTTCGGGGTGGGGAGCGGCCGTTCGCCTTTTTGTGTACCCCGGCGAAGGCCGGGGTCCAAGGCGCAAGTATGCGGCGCTGGCTTTCCAACGCTCTGGACCCCGGCCTTCGCGTGGGTACATGTCACTTAGGTCCGCTACCGGCGGCAAACTGCCGCACCTCAATATCCCAGCGTCGCTTCCAGAAACCAGATGCGCTGCTGCGTTTCGTCGGCCCAGCCGTCGACGAGCCCACTCGTCGCGATGTCGCCCGCCTCCTCGGCGGCCGCTTTCGCTTCCCGGATCTGCGCGAGCAGCGTCCGGTTGTCCTCCGCGAGCGCACGGACCATCGCGTCGGGCGCGACGCCAGCGGCATCGTCGTCGCGGATCGACTGGCGACGGCCGATGTCGCCGACCGAGCGCAAAGTCACCGCGCCATTCTTGCGCACCCGCTCGGCGATCAGGTCGGTGGTCGCGAGAATCTGCGTCGCCTGTTCATCGAACAGCAGATGCAGTTCGCGAAAATGCGGGCCGTGGACGTGCCAGTGATAATTCTTCGTCTTGAGATAGAGCGCAAAGCTGTCGGCGAGCAGCGCGTTGAGCGCGTCGGCAACCGCAGGCTCATTTTTCTGCGTGTCGGACATCGTCGTAGCGGACATGGAAGAAATCCTTTCTGTTACCGTCCCTAGATAGGGCGCCGTTGACGGAAAGGCCCATGAAGGCTCTTCGTCGCTATCATCGAAAAAATCGATGATCTGAAATGAGTTCAGGCAGCGCTGCCGATCAACCCGAACGCGCCGAGCGCGGTGCGGATCGCCCAGATCAGCAGCACCGTCGCGCTCGCCCCGCGAACGATCCGTGCCGCCCGCTTTTCGCGCAGCGCCGGGCCGAAAGCGAGGCAGGGCAGCATCGCGATCGTCCAGCCGACCAGCCCGCCCGCCGCCGCCCACACCCCGGCGCCGCTCGTCGCAGCGAGCGCGCCGATCAGGAAATGGCTGCGGTCGCCGAACTGGGTGACCAGCATCCGTCCGGCGAGCAGCGCGGGCGGGGCCTGGTCCGCGTCGGCGGGGGCAGCGCGGTCGCGCCAGAGCAGCGCGACCACCGCCGAAAGCATAGAAAAAGCGACGAGCAGCGCCGCGACGCCCTGCCCGATCATGCGGTTCGCGACCGACCCGAGGACCGCCGCGACGACCGCGTTGAGGATGAAGGCCGAAAAGGCGATGATCACAACGACGCGCCGGTCGCTGCGCACGCTCAGCAGGTTCGAAAGAAGGGCGCCCGTTCGTCCATCGGCGTTGGCAAGCGCCACCGCGACGAGGGCCAGCATGATCGCGTCCATAACCCGACCTGCGACGTCAGCGCGCCGCGGTCAATGGCCGAGCCGCATCGCCACCGAGGCGAGCCACGCTTCCTCGGCGGCGGCGGGGAGCGGTCCCCGCGGCGCGCTCGCGGCGTCGCTCATCGCGTCGAGATAGGTCAGGATCGCCGCGCGGTAACCACCCGCGGCGACCGCCGATTCGAGCCGGCTGGCGAGCGTCTCGACCGCCCCGAAGCCATTGTCGCGCGCCAGACAGCGGATATCGTCGATACCCTGAACGATCTGCGCCAGCGCGCAGTGCGGCAGCGCCTCGGCCAAAGCCCCGATCTGGCCGGTGATCCGGCCCTGAATGTCGTGAAAAGGATCGCCCTGCGTTTGCATGCCATTCCCCCCTGTGGTCCGGGAGAGACGATGCGCCTTTTTGGTTAACGATCGGTTTAGGCCGGCTTGGGCTCTAACCCTAGCGATGCGACCGGGGCCGGTCCTGTTGTTGCTTGCAGCGATACATGTCGCGATCAGCGGCGGCCAATATGTCGGCCTCGGCCATCCCGACCTGCAGCATCGCGACCCCGAAGCACGCCGACAGCGCGATTTCGTTGCCATCGTAGAGCGCCGGACCGGTGCTGAGCACCTCGCCGAGCCGTTCGATTTGCGCGCGCGCGCCGCCCTCGGTCGACTGATCGAGGATCAGTCCGAATTCGTCGCCGCCGATCCGCGCCGCGACGTCGGTCGAGCGGATCGAGGCGGCGAGCCTCGCCGCGACCTCCATCAGGGCGAAGTCGCCGGCGGCGTGACCGAAGCTGTCGTTGATATATTTGAGTTGGTTGACGTCGACGAACACCACCGCCGCGCATTCGGCATGGCGTTCGAAGCGCGCCAGACGGTGATGGATCGCGGTCAGGAAATAGCGGCGATTGTACAGCGGGGTCAGCGTATCGCGTTCGGACACGCGCTCGAGTTCGGCGACAGCGATCTTCAGGACGCGATTCTCGCGGCGCAGCGCATCGCGTTCGCGGCGCACGTCGCGCAGTTCGTCTTCGATGGAGACAATCGGAGCGACGCCGAACTGGTCGACCGCTATCCGTGCCCCCCCTACGCTATCCATTCTCTGTCCCCGGTGCGACCCCAGTTTCCGGCGGCGGGATGCCGACGGTGCGAAGCGGTGTAACCCCCGACATGATACCAATCGGTAAACGCGCCCGCCGCGCGGCGTTGCCCCCATCGGGTACAGTCGCTAGGGGAAGGGCGACGGCGGTGAATCGCGCCGCGAGGAGGGTTGATCGATGGGCGAGAATGCGCCGCTGGTGGGCGTCATCATGGGCAGCCAGTCGGACTGGGCGACGATGACGCACGCGGTCCAGATCCTCGAGGAATTCGGCATCGCGCACGAGGTGCAGATCGTCTCGGCGCACCGCACCCCCGACCGCCTGATCGCCTATGCGAAAAGTGCCGCCGATCGCGGACTGAAGGCGGTCATCGCGGGCGCCGGCGGCGCCGCGCACCTGCCCGGCATGGTCGCGTCGATGACACGCGTGCCGGTGCTCGGCGTGCCGGTCCAGTCGGCCGCCCTCAGCGGCATCGACAGCCTCTATTCGATCGTTCAGATGCCCGGCGGCATTCCCGTCGCGACCTTCGCGATCGGCAAGGCGGGCGCGACCAACGCCGGGCTGTTCGCCGCCGCGCTGCTCGCAAATAGCGACCCCGCGCTTGCCGAACGGCTCGATGCCTGGCGCGCCGCGCAGACCGACAGCGTGGCGCCTGTCCCCGTGCGTGAGGGCTGAGCTTTTGTTGCCACCCGGTTCGACCATCGGCATCCTGGGCGGCGGCCAGCTCGGCCGCATGCTGGCCGTCGCCGCGGCACAGCTCGGCTACCGTATCCACATCTATGCCCCCGACGCCGAAAGCGTCGCCGCGCAGGTCGCCGCGCAGCACACGCAGGCGGCGTGGGACGACGAACCGCGCCTCGCCGCCTTTGCCGCCGCATGCGACGTGGTCACTTATGAATTCGAAAATGTGCCCGTCGACACGGTGCGCTTCCTGTCGGGCCATGTCGCCGTCCGCCCCGGGGCCGGCGTCCTCGAAATCGCGCAGGACCGGCTCGCCGAGAAGAATTTCGTCGCCGGGCTCGGCGGCCGCCCTGCCCCCTTTGCCGCAGTCCCCGACCGCGCCGCGCTCGACGCCGCACTCGATCAGGTCGGCGCTCCGGCGATCCTCAAGACCGTGCGCATGGGCTATGACGGCAAGGGGCAGGCGCGCCTCGCGGTCGTCGGCGACGCCGACGCGGCGTGGGATGCGATCGACCGCCACGCCGCGGTGCTCGAAGGCTTCGTGACCTTCGCGCACGAATTTTCGGTGCTGATGGTCCGCGGCATCGACGGCGAGGCGCGCTTCTGGGACAGCAGCGTCAACGTCCACGAGGGCGGCATCCTTGCGACATCGAGCCTGCCGCCGCCGCAGATCATCCTTGACCAGCAGGACGAAGCGCGCGCGCTGCTGGCGAAAATCGCCGACGATCTCGACTATATCGGTGTCCTCACCGGCGAATTTTTCGCCACCGACGACGGCCCGATCTTCAACGAGATGGCACCGCGCGTCCACAATAGCGGCCACTGGACGATCGAAGGGGCGGTGACGAGCCAGTTCGAAAATCACATCCGCGCCGTCGCGGGCCTGTCACTCGGCGACACCGCGACCGTCGCGCTGCCGGTCATCATGCGCAACCTGATCGGCCACGATATCGATGGCGTGCCGGAGCTGCTCGCCGACGGTGCCGCGCATGTCCATCATTATGGCAAAGCCGAGGTCCGCGCCGGCCGCAAGCTCGGCCACGTCACATGGGTGGGAGCCGAACCAGCATGAACCACCCCGAAATCACCCTGATCCTCGCGCGCGCTGCCAATGGCGTCATCGGCGCCAAGGGCAAGATGCCCTGGCATATCCCCGCCGATCTCCGCCGCTTCAAGCAACTCACCATGGGGCGCCCGATGATCATGGGGCGCAAGACCTTCGACAGCCTGCCCGCGGTGCTCGAAGGACGGCGGCATATCGTGCTGACCCGCGATACCGACTGGCAGGACGAGAATGCCGAGGTCGCGCACAGCGTCGAGGAGGCGCTGCGCCTCGCCAACGCGCCGCAGGTGATGGTGATCGGCGGCGCCGAGATTTACGGCCTGTTCCTGGCGGGCGCGGACCGCATCGAACTGACCGAGGTCGCGCTCGAACCGCAGGGCGACGCGTCGATCCCCTATCCTGACGCCGGCGACTGGAAAGAAGTCGCGCGCGAGAGCCACGCCGCCGACGATGCGGGGCGTCCCGCCTACAGCTTCGTCACCTTCGTCAGGAAAGCATGATGCGTCGCTGGCCGCTTGGCATATTGATCGTCGCATTGGTCGCCGCCGGCAGCTTCTTCCTCCTCGCGCCCGGGATGATCGAGCGCGGGACGAACAAGATCGACGGCAAACCGCTCCCGCAAGTGAGCGCACGCGCCGCGGCGCTGCACAAGACGCTGACGATCGTCGATCTGCACAGCGACACGCTGCTCTGGAAACGCAGCATCCTCGATCGCGCCGACCGCGGCCATATGGACCTGCCGCGGCTCGCGGACGGCAATGTCGCGCTGCAGGTGCTTGCCAGCACGACCAAGTCGCCGAAGGGGCAGAATTACGACGCCAACAGCGGCGACACCGACAATATCACGACACTGGCGATCGCCCAGCTCCAGCCGCTGCGGACGTGGGGCTCGCTGCTCGAACGCTCGCTGTGGCACGCCGAAAAGCTGCACCGCGCGGTCGCGGCGTCGGGTGGCCAGCTGCGCGCCGTCGCCGCGCCCGCCGATGTCGACGCGCTGCTCGCTGGGCGCCGCGGCAAGGCGGTGCCGGTCGGCGCCATGCTCAGCATCGAGGGGCTGCAGGGGCTCGAAGGCAAGCTCGCCAATCTCGACCGGCTCTATGCCGCGGGCTTCCGCATGGCGGGACCGGCGCATTTCTTCGACAACGAGGTCGCGGGCTCGATGCACGGCCTCAAGAAGGGCGGACTGACGCCGTTCGGCCGGCAGGTCGTGCAGGCGATGGAGGCCAAGGGGATGATCGTCGACATCGCACATTGCAGCAAGGCGTGCGTCGCCGACATCCTCAAGATGGCGCGCCGCCCCGTCGTTTCCAGCCATGGCGGCGTGCAGGCGACGTGCCGGGTCAACCGCAACCTCGACGACGACCAGATCCGCGGGGTCGCCGCGACCGGCGGCCTGATCGGCATCGGTTACTGGGACGCCGCGGTGTGCGACACCTCGCCCACGAGCATCGCCAAGGCGATGAAGCATGTGAAGGACCTTGTCGGCATCCAATATGTCGCGCTCGGCAGCGATTATGACGGCGCCACCACCGTCCGCTTCGACACGTCGAAGCTGGTCCAGATGACGCAGGCGCTGATCGACGCGGGCTTTACCGAAGACGAAATTCGCGCCGCGATGGGCGGCAATGCGATCCGCGTCCTGAAGGCGGGCATCGCCCCGATGGCGTCCCCCGCACCGCCCCCGTCCGCACCGACTCCATCCACTCCGGCGCGATGATCCGCCTCGACGGCCACGAAAGGATCGCCGAACCGCTGCGCGGCGGGGTGATCGCGCTCGGCAATTTCGACGGCTTCCACGCCGGACATCAGGCGGTCGTCGGCCGCGCGGTGCGTCACGCACGGGACGAGGGCCGCCCTGCGATCGTCGCGACCTTCGACCCGCATCCGGTGCGCTTCTTCAAGCCCGACGTGCCGCCCTTCCGCCTCACCACGCTCGACCAGCGGCAGGAGTTGTTCGCCGCGGCGGGCGCCGATGCGATGCTCGTCTTGCCCTTCGACGCCACGCTCGCGGCGACGAGCGCCGAGGATTTCATCACCGGGCTCCTCCTCGACCGCTACGGCGCTGCCGGAGTCGTCACCGGCGCCGATTTCGTCTTCGGCAAGGGGCGCGGCGGCAATGTCGTAACGCTCGCCGATCACGCCCGCCGCCTCGGCTTCTTCACCGAAATGGTCGCGCCGGTCGACGACGACGACGAGGTTATCTCGTCAAGCCGTATCCGCGAAGCGCTGCAGGCCGGCGACTGCGCCGCCGCGGCGCGCCTGCTCACCCGCCCGTTCACCGTCCGCGGCACCGTCCAGCACGGCGACAAGAACGGCCGCCTCCTCGGATTTCCGACCGCGAACATCGACATGGGCAATTATCTGCGCCCGCGTTACGGCATCTATGCAGTGACCGGCCGCCTGCCCGACGGGCGGATTTTGAAAGGCGCCGCGAACCTCGGCATCCGCCCGAGCTTCGATCCGCCGAAGGAATTGCTCGAACCGCATTTCTTCGACTTCGCCGAAGATCTTTACGGGCAGGAGATCGACGTCGCCTTCCACGCCTTCATCCGCCCCGAAGCGAAATTCGACGGGATGGACGCACTGATGGTGCAGATCGCGGCGGATTGCGACGAAGCGCGCAAATTGTTGGCGGACCTATAATTTTCCTCGTCATGCCGGACCTGATCCGGCATCCATGACCCCCGGATCGGGTCCGGGACACGGAGGGGGAAAGATGGCCGATAGCGACGACTGGGCGGCGGGGCTCGAAGGCCCGCCCAAAAAGCCGATGAAGCGCGGCACGAAGATCTTTCTCTGGGTTTTTGCGGCGCTCGTCGCGTGGCTCACCCTGTCGAATGCCAGCTTCCTCGCCCCCGATCCGGCCGGCAAGCCGAAGCTGATCGCGCACCGCGGCGTCTATCATCTCTACGACAAGCGCGCCGCGGCCGGCCGCGACACCTGCACCGCGCGCCATATCCTGCCGCCGCGCGACGCGACGTTCGAGAATACGCCCGAATCGATGCGCCGCGCGGTCGGCATGGGCGCGGCGATGGTCGAGGTCGACGTCGCGCCGACCAAGGACGGCCGCATGGTGCTGTTCCACGACTGGACGGTCGATTGCCGCACCGACGGCCAGGGCGAGACGCGCGACCTGACGCTGGCTGAGCTCAAGGCGCTCGACATCGGCTATGGCTATACCGCCGACGGCGGCCATACCTTTCCCTTGCGCGGCAAGGGCGTCGGGCTGATGCCGACGGTCGAGGAGGGCCTCGCGGCGCTCCCCGTCCATCCGATCCTCTTCAACTTCAAGTCGAAGGATGGGGCCGAGGCCGACCAATTGTTTGCGATCCTGAAAGCATCGGGCCGCGACAGCGCGAAGATCGGCGACGCCTTTTACGGCGCCGAAGCTCCGGTGAAGCGGATGCGTCAGCTGCTGCCCGCGAACTGGTCGTTCGACCTCAAGACCGGGGCAATGGCGTGCTCGAAGGACTATGTGACGTGGGGCTGGACGGGTATCGTCCCCGAAAGCTGCCGGAACGGCGTGATCGCGATCCCGGTCAATTACCAATGGGCTTTCTGGGGCTGGCCCGACCGGCTGATCGCGCGGATGGACCGCGTCGGCGCGAGAATCATCGTCTTCGGCCCCTATGACAGCGGCAAGTCGAACGAGGGGCTGACGACGCCGCAGCAACTCGCGAAGGTGCCCGCGAGCTTCAACGGCTATATCTGGGTCGAGGACATCCGCGAAATCGGCCCGGCGCTGCGGCCGCGGCAGAAGTAGGTAACCGAAAAGACTCCAAAGCGGACAAGGTGATCCCCGGCGAAAGCCGGGGCCCAGTATAACGGCGCATCATGAAGCAAGGCTGGGTTTATATCCTCACCAACAAGCGGAACGGGACACTCTATATCGGGGTGACCAGCAACCTTTCTCAACGAATCGGGCAGCATCGCGGCGGCGTGATCGATGGTTTCGCAAAGAAATATGGCCTCAAGATGCTCGTCTGGTACCGCCATTTTGACAACCTCCATGACGCCCGCCTGCGGGAAGTTCAGATGAAGGAATGGAAACGTGCATGGAAGATCGAGTTGATCGAGGCGGCGAACCCGGAATGGCGCGATCTCTCTTTCGAGCTTTTATGTTAGCCTTCTGGGCCCCGGCTTTCGCCGGGGATCACAAACTCCCGCTCCTCCCGTGATCCCCGACGAAAGCGGGCCGCCGAAACAACCGGGTAGTCGGAGTTGTCAACTTAAAGGTGACTCTTCCGTGCCAGTTACGCTAAGCGCCCGGGCCATGACCGACAGCACGCCTGCCCCCGAAACCCGCGATTACCGCGACACCGTCTTCCTGCCCAAGACCGACTTTCCGATGAAAGCCGGCCTGCCGCAGAAGGAGCCGCTGATTCTGGCGAAATGGCTCGAGGGCAATCTGGAAGGGCAGATTCGCGAAAGCCGCAAGGATCGCGAGCAGTTCATCCTCCACGACGGCCCGCCCTACGCCAACGGCGACATGCATATCGGCCATGCGCTCAACCATATCCTGAAGGACATGGTCGTCCGCACCCAGACGCTGAAGGGCATGGATTCGCCTTACGTCCCCGGCTGGGACTGCCACGGCCTGCCGATCGAGTGGAAGGTCGAGGAACAGTATCGCAAGAAGAAGCTCAACAAGGACGAAGTGCCGGTCGAGGAATTCCGCGCCGAATGCCGCGCCTATGCGCAGCATTGGGTCGACACCCAAAGGGAACAACTGAAGCGCCTCGGCATCGGCGGCGACTGGGACCATCCGTACCTCACGATGGATTATGAGGCCGAGGCGGTGATCGTCCGCGAGCTGATGAAATTCGCCGAATCGAACCAGCTCTATCGCGGCGCCAAGCCGGTGATGTGGTCGCCGGTCGAAAAGACCGCGCTCGCCGAAGCCGAGATCGAATATGAAGATATCGTCTCGACCCAGATCGACGTGGCGTTCGAGATCGTGGAGAGCCCGATCAAGGAACTGGTCGGCGCGCATGCGGTGATCTGGACAACGACGCCGTGGACGATCCCGGTGAACCAGGCTTTGGCTTATGGGCCGGAGGTGGAGTACGTTCATCTCGAATATGAGTGGTACGCGACGGGTCGAAAACTGCGCGTTGTGATCGCAGCTCAGCTTCAACAAGAATTTGAGAAGCGTCTAGACCACAATCCCGAATGGGCTTTTCCTGACAAGACTGCTTTGAAAGCCATGTTTAGGGGCTCCGACCTTGCCGGCACCATTGCCCGCCACCCGATGCACGCACTCGGCGGCTTTTACGCTCGCCCGCGCCCGTTCCTGCCCGGCGACTTCGTCACCACCGACAGCGGCACGGGCCTTGTCCACATGTCGCCCGATCATGGCGAGGACGATTTCGACCTGTGCAAGGCGAACGGCATCGACCCCGTCTTCGCGGTCGAGGGCGACGGCAAATATCGCGCGGACTGGGCGTGGCTCGGCGGTCAGGGCAGCGTCATCAACCCGAAGTTCAACGCCCCCGACGGCCCGATCTGCACCGACCTGCGCGAAGCCGGCGCGCTGCTCGCCGCTTCGGCCGACTATACGCACAGCTATCCGCATAGCTGGCGCTCGAAGGCCAAGGTCATCTACCGCTGCACCCCGCAATGGTTCGTGCCGATGGACAAGGTCATCGACCGCGACACCCCGCGCTGCGCCGACGAAGCGAACATTCGCGCCGCACAGGGCGCAGGCGAAACGCTGCGCCAGCTTGCGATGCAGGCGATCGAGGACACGCGCTTCGTCCCCGCCAAGGGCCGCAACCGCATCGGGTCGATGGTCGAGGGGCGCCCCGACTGGGTGCTGAGCCGCCAGCGTGCTTGGGGCGTGCCGATCACCCTGTTCGTCCATCGCAAGAGCGGGCAATATCTGATCGACACCGCGGTCAATGACCGCATCGTTGCCGCGGTCAAGGCGGGCGGCGTCGACGCGTGGAGCGACGCGCGCGCGCAGGAATATCTCGGCGATCAATATGACGCCGCCGATTACGAGCGGATCACCGACATCCTCGACGTGTGGTTCGATTCGGGCTGCACCCACGCCTTCGTGCTCGAAAGCGGCAAATGGCCGGCGCTGATCCGCCGCGACGGCTCGACGCACAGCGCCGACCTCTATCTCGAAGGCAGCGACCAGCATCGCGGCTGGTTCCAGTCGTCGCTGCTCGAAAGCTGCGGCACGCGCGGCCGCGCGCCGTACAAGGCAGTGCTGACGCACGGCTTCACGATGGACAGCAAGGGCATGAAAATGTCCAAGTCGCTGGGCAACACGATCAGCCCCATCGACTTGATGCGCGACTATGGCGCCGATATCCTGCGCCTGTGGGCGCTGTCGGTCGATTTCACCGAGGACCACCGTATCGGCAAGGAAATCCTCGCCGGGGTCGCCGACCAGTATCGCAAGCTCCGCAACACCTTCCGCTACCTGCTCGGCGCGCTCGACGGGTTCACGGAAGAGGAGCGCGTCGAGGTTGCGGCGATGCCCGAACTCGAACGCTATATGCTGAGCCTGCTCGCCGACCTCGACGCGAAGCTGGCGCGCGCGGTCGACGATTTCGACTTCAACAGCTACACGCGCAGCCTTGCCGATTTCTGCAACGAGGATCTGTCGGCCTTCTATTTCGACATCCGCAAGGACCGGCTCTATTGCGACGTCAACCCGGCGACCGGCTACCAGACCGCCGAACGCGCCGCTTACCGCACCGTGCTCGACACGCTGTTCCACGCCCTCGTCCGCTATGCCGCGCCGGTGCTGGTGTTCACCAGCGAGGAAGTGTGGGGGACGCGATATCCCGAAGCGACGTCGGTTCACTTGCTCGAATGGCCCGCCGTCGATGCCGCATGGAACGATGCTGAGCTTGGCGGGAAATGGGCCGGGGTCCGCGCGCAGCGCGAAGCGGTGACCGAAGCGATCGAACCCTATCGCCGCGAAAAGACGATCCGTTCCAGCCTCGAGGCCGAGGTTGTAATTCCGGCGCCGACGCTCGGCACCGCCGCGCTCGAAGAGGTGTTCATCGTGTCGGTGGCCCGCGCCGGCGACGAACTTGCGGTGACCCGCACCGAAAACCACAAATGCGGCCGCTGCTGGCGCCATCTGCCCGAGGTCGAGACCGACGGCAGCTTGTGCAATCGCTGCGACACGGTATTGGAAGCGGAATGAGTAGCCAACGTTCGCCGTATCTGCGCTTCGGCCTGTTGATCGCGGCCTTCGCCTTTCTTCTCGACCAGGTCAGCAAATGGGTCGTGATCGTGCCGCTGTCGCTCGAACCGAAGCGCGTCATCGAGATCCTGCCTTTCTTCAACCTGACCTGGGCGGAAAATTGCGGCATTTCGCTGTCGATGTTCGCCAGTTGCACCGACACGACGCGCTGGACGCTCGTTGCGGTGACGGGAATCGTCGCCGGTGCGGTCGCCATCTGGATGACGCGCGAAAAAGCGCGCGGCGACGTGATCGCGCTCGCGATGATCCTCGGCGGCGCGCTCGGCAATATCGTCGACCGCGTCCGCTATGGCTATGTCGTCGACTATGCCGACCTGCATTTCGGTGACTTTCGTCCCTTCATGATCTTCAACGTCGCCGATGCCTGCATCACCCTGGGGGTGCTTTTGCTGGTTGCACGCGCGCTGCTCTTGCGCGAAAAGGCCCCCGAGGCAGCCCCTTCATCGAACCCTTCGTCGAACAAGGGCGCCGCCGCCGATTAACGGGGCGCATAGGAGAGATTTTCAAGTGAACCGGACCACCGCCATCCTCGCCGCCGCCGTTGCCGCATCGACCCTGTCGGCCTGTGGGTCGAACAGCCTGTTCAGCCGCGACCGGCCCGACGAATTCGCCGTGTCGCGTCAAGCGCCGCTCGTCGTACCGCCCGATTTCGCGCTCACCCCGCCGGCGCCCGGCTCGGCGCGCCCCGGCGGCGAATCGACCGCAGAGCAGACGCTGCGCGCCCTGTTCGGCGGCCCTGCCCCGCGCAGCGCAACCGAAGCCGCGATCATCGGCAGCGCCGACGGCACGCGCGGCGACCCGGGCATCCGCAGCCAGGTCGGCAGCCCCGACACGCAGGTCGTCGACAAGGGTCTCGTCACCCGCGACATCCTGGCGGCCCCCGAAGGCGACGGCCGCGAGGCGCAGGCGGCGATCCCGGGGAACTGAACCGCCCCGCATCGCGCATGAAACCGGCCCGGCTTTCCGGGCCGGTTTCTTTTGGGTCAGGTGACGATCAGCGAAAAAAGCACAAAGAGGACCAGCGCCTCGACCATCGCGCGCGAGGCGTGCAGCGCGGCGCGCCAGCGGCTGATCCGCAGATGCTGCGCGAACCACAAGATCTGCAGGCTGCCGAACCACAAGAGCGCGAGCGCGAGCAGCGCCAGCCCCGCGATCCCCGCCGCGAGCGGCTTGAGCTGCAACAGGATAGAAGCGCCCGAGACCATCAGCGCGAAGGGCGCGGCAACATAGCATTGGCTGTAGAAAGGCGCCTTCAGCGGCACCCGGTCGAGCTTCACATGCCGCGCCCGCACCAGCCGGGCCGCCATGACGAGCGGAAACAGGCTGAAGAAGGCGACGCGCATCAGAATATAGGTCGTATCGTCGTTGACCAGCCCGCCCAGCCCGGTCTTGTCGGCGACGATCGCGCTCTCGCCGACCGTCGACAGTTCGAGCGCGTGGCTGATCACCAGCGTCAGCAGCAGAAACAGCGGCGGCGATAGCGTATCGGTATATTGCTTTTCCTCGGCATCGCCCTGCTCGGCGTCCGAATAATCCATCATCTTGAGTGGCCGGGTCAGCCCCTGCCACAGCGTCACCGGATAGAAGATCAGCCACGACATCACCTCGTAAAGCAGCTCGTCGAGCGACTTCAGGAGGTTGAAGAAGTTCATGCCGCCCCCGATTCCGCGCGGCTAGCGGTTCATGCCCGCGCGCCAGCCTCTTCGACGCCCGCGCTGTTGTGGCGCAGCGCCCTCAGGACGGTATCGACGATCTGTGGCGCGTTGAGCCCCGCCGCGTCATATTGCAGCTCGGGCTTGTCCTGATCCTGAAAAACGTCGGGCAGGCGCATCGTGCGCAGCTTCAGCCCCGCGTCGATCAGCCCCGCGTCGCTCGCCAGCGTCAGTACATGCGCGCCCAAGCCGCCAATGCTGCCTTCCTCGATCGTCACACACACTTCATGGGCGGCGAGCGTCTTGCGAATCAGCTCCTCGTCGAGTGGCTTGGCGAAGCGCAGATCGATCACGCTCGTCGACAGGCCCCTTGCTTCCAGCGTGTCGGCGGCTTTGAGCGCTTCGGCAAGGCGGGTGCCGAGCGACAGGATCGCGACGGTCTTGCCGCTGCGCACGACGCGGCCCTTGCCGATCTCGAGCTTCAGCGGAACCTCGGGCAAAGCCACCCCGGTGCCGTTGCCGCGTGGGTAGCGAAAGGCGATTGGGCCGTCGTCATATTCGGCGGCAGTATAGGTCATATGGACGAGTTCGGCTTCGTCGGCTGCCGCCATCACCACCATATTCGGCAAGGTCGCGAGGTAAGTGACGTCGAACGAGCCAGCATGCGTCGATCCGTCGGCACCGACGAGCCCGGCGCGGTCGATCGCAAAGCGCACCGGCAGATTCTGGATCGCGACGTCGTGGACGACCTGATCATAGGCGCGCTGGAGGAAGGTCGAATAGATCGCCGCGAACGGCCGCATCCCCTGCGCCGCCAGCCCCGCGGCAAAGGTCACCGCATGCTGCTCGGCGATCCCGACGTCGAAAGTCCTTGTCGGGTGCGCCTTAGCGAATTTGTCGACGCCCGTCCCCGACGGCATTGCCGCGGTGATCGCGACGATGCGCGGATCGGTGTCCGCAAGCTTCGCCAGCGTTTCACCGAAGACATTCTGATACTGGGGTGGGCCCGGCGGCGCCTTCGCCTGTTCGCCCGTGATGACGTCGAATTTCTGCACGCCATGATATTTGTCGGCGGCCGCCTCGGCGGGGGCATAGCCATGCCCCTTCTTGGTCACCGCATGAATCAGCACCGGGCCATGATCGCTGTCGCGGACATTTTCGAGCACCGGGATCAGATGTTCCAGATTATGCCCGTCGATCGGCCCGACGTAATAAAAGCCGAGTTCCTCGAACAGCGTGCCGCCCATCGCCATGCCGCGCGCGAACTCGTCGGTCCGTTTGGCGGCCTTGTGGAGCGGCTCGGGCAATTTCCTTGCGAAGCGCCGCGCGATTTCGCGCAGTTCGAGGAACGGCCGCGACGACACCAGCTTGGCGAGATAGGCGCTGAGCCCGCCGACCGGCGGCGCGATCGACATGTCATTGTCGTTCAAGATGACGATCAGGCGGTTACCCGCCGCCGCCGCGTTGTTCATCGCTTCATAGGCCATGCCCGCCGACATCGACCCGTCGCCGATCACCGCGATCGCACGGCCCGGCTCGTCCTTCAGCTTGTTGGCGATCGCGAAACCGAGCGCGGCGCTGATCGAGGTCGAACTGTGCGCGGCGCCGAACGGGTCATATTCGCTCTCGCTGCGCTTGGTGAAGCCCGAAAGCCCGCCGCCGGTGCGCAAGGTACGAATGCGGTCGCGCCGCCCGGTGATGATCTTGTGCGGATAGCATTGGTGGCCGACGTCCCAAACCAGCTTATCGCGCGGGGTGTCGAACACATAATGGATCGCGACCGTCAGCTCGACGACGCCGAGCCCCGAACCCAGATGACCGCCGGTGGTGCCGACGGCCGAAATCATCTCGGCCCGCAGCTCGTCGGCGAACGGGCGGAGATCTTCGGGCTTCAGCTTGCGGAGGTCGGCTGGGACATCCACCGTGTCGAGCAGCGGCGTATGCGGACGATCGGTCATGCCGCCGTCATAAAGCCAAGCCCCGAAGCTGTCGAACGAAAAGGGGGCGTGCCGGTCAGGGCGCGCCGGCCTTGTTCCGGATATCCTGCGTCAATTGCCAGCAATCGGCCGCCTTCCGGAAATGCAGCGACCCGCCCGGCCCCGTCTTTTCGATCAGCGTTCCGGGCCCGTCGCCCTCGTCGGGTTCGAAACGCCCCGGCGCCCAGTCGACACGCTCGACGCCGTCGGGCCCGGTGCTGAAATCGACCTGCACATAGACGAGCTGGCGCGGATCGCCGCCGTTCGCCTCGAACAGCCGTTCCGACGCGCGGGTGACATAGCTGTAATCGATCATCACGATCGGAAAATCGTCGGAAGCACCGGCCGCCGCGCCATAACGCGCGCGCACGGCGCTGCTGTTCGCGAAAGGCCACAGGAAGGCCGGAAAATCGCCGCTGCGGCAGGCGCTCGCGGCCTCGTCCAGAAAGAAACGGTCGCTCTCGCTCGCCGGCTCATCGGCTATGGCACTCGCTGCCGGCATCAGCGCGAACAGCGCCGCCGCGAGCATACGGGGGGTCCAGGCTTCACTCTTTTTCATTGCGCCGCTTCTCCTCGTCGGGCGCGGCGTTTTTCGCCGCGCCGACCTGCGCATAGAGCCCGCGCACCATCAAATCTGTGAACACGAGCATAACCCCGATCATGCCGACGAGCAGCGCGACCGCCGCGACCGGAAAGGGACCGATCTGGTCGATCGCGCCGCGCCGCATCGCGAGCGCGAGCAGCGCCGCGACCGCCATCAGCGCATAACCGGCAAGACGCGGCGCCCGGCTCATGCCGCCTGCTCCGGCGGCGATCCATAGTCGGCAAGGTCGATGCTCATGATATCGGCGACGATGTCGCGTTTGGCCACATAGCGCGCGGCATCCCTGAGGTCGGCGGCAAGATGCGGCTTCAGATAGGGTACAGCGGTGAGCGGATCGCGTCCCGCCAGCGCTTCGCTGACCGCCAGCGCGGTCATCAGCGCGCGTTCGGACAGATAGCCCTGCGAACCCGAAAGATACCAGCCGCCAACCTGGTCTGCCTCCGCCGCCGTGTGATAACCATAGCGGGCATTGTTGCCGAGGAAGATGCCGAAGCCGAGCGCTACGGCGACAAGGTCGGTCAGCAGTTCCTCGCAATCGGGGCCGCCGGGGGCGGCGCGCCGGGTCACCGTCATCCAGTAATGCGCGGTTTCATGCCCCAATGTCGCGACGAGCGCCGCCTCATCGGCGAGCTGGCTGCGCGCCGCAACGATCTCCGCCAGCCAGCCTCCGGCGCCATCCTCGACGAGCTGGAAGGTGCCGGCAGCGCTGGCGCCCGCATGGACAACGGCATGGCGATCGCCCACCGGCATGTGCGCCCGCCCTCCGTCGACCATGACCAGCCGCACCGGCCAGTCGGCGATGCCGGCAATCGCCATGACCTGCCCCAGAAGTTCACGCGCCCGCTCGTCGCCGGTCAGGCGGCTGTCGGGAAAGCAACTGCCGTCGGGGGCAGCCAAAATCCGGCCGCGATGCGCGGCGAGCCCGCCATGTTCATCGAGCAGCCATCGAAAGGCGGCAAGTTGCCACTCCCACTCGGCGGCCGACAGCGGGCGGCGCGGCCCGAACAGGCTCATGCCGCACCGCCTGCGGCTGCGGCGGAACCAAAGGCGGCCGGGGGGCATATGAGCACGGGAACACAGGATCGATGCATGCAAGTCACGTTGAAACGAAAAGCGCCCCTCCGCAAGACGAAGCCTTTGCATTGCGCCGACAATCACTTACACGCGTGTCCAGAGGGGCGGATCACAGGATATTCATACCCATGCCGATGAGCTTTACCCGCCTTGCCTGCCGCTTGCACCTGTTTGCGCTTTGCGTCGGCGGTGGATTGGCCGCCGCGCCGGCGCACGCCGAAGATTTCGCCCTGCCCTATGATTTGGCCGGCGACCCCGACACGCGGCTGGCTGCAAGCGACAACGAGCCGGCCCGCTACGTCCAGGACACCAGCGATCTCGACGAGAATATCCTGCTTCCCGCCGCGCGGCCGCAGGACGACAATCCCGAACGCAAATGGTCGCGCGATTATCTTGCGGTGGGCGCCGGGGTGCTCAGCACCCCGAGCTACAATGGTTCGGACGACCGCAACATCCTGCCCGCCTTTTACCTGCGCGGGCGCGTCAGCGGCTTTTCCTTCTCGACCCGCGGCACCAATTTCCAGGTCGACCTGATCCGCCAGCGGCGGGGGCAAAAGACCGATTTCAAGTTCGGCCCGATCATCAACCTGCGCAGCGACCGGACCGGCCGCATCAAGGATCCGCAGGTCGAGGCGCTCGGCGAAAAGAAAATGGCGGTCGAGCTCGGCATATCGGCGGGTGTCACCCACACCGGGGTGCTCACCAGCGAATATGACCAGATCGGTTTCCGCGTCGTCGGGCTCAAGGATATTTCGGGCAAGCACGGAAGCTGGGTCGTGTCGCCGACGCTCGACTACGGCACCCCGATCTCGAAGCGCGCCTATCTTGGCGCTTCGGTGTCGGTGAACGTCTATGGCAAGGGTTTCGGCCGCTATTATTACGACATCGACCCGCTCGGCAGCGCTGCAAGCGGGCTCCCCGTCTACACCGGTGCCGGGCGCAAGGCGACCGCGGGCAAATATACCATCGGCGTTGCCGGCGCCTATGCCCTGTCCGGCGACCTCAGGAAGGGCTTCGTGCTCGTCGGCGGGGCGCAATATGGCCGGTTGACCGGGCGCTATGCCGATTCGCCGATCGTGTCGCAGGCGGGCAGCGCCGACCAGTGGCTGTTCGGCGGCGGCGTCGCCTACCAGTTCTGAGGGCGACCGGGCTTTCGGTCACCGGCCGCCCCGAAAGGCCTATTCCTCGCGCTGACCCATCAGGGTGAGCAGCATCTGGAACAGGTTGACGAAGTTCAGATACAGCGACAGCGCGCCGAAGACGGCGAGCTTGCTGTTCGCTTCGTGGCCGTGATGCGCGGCATATTGCGACTTGATGTTCTGCGTGTCCCACGCCGTCAGGCCGGTAAAGACGATCACGCCGACGATCGAGACGACCAGTTGCAGCGCGCTCGATTGCAGGAACAGGTTGACGAGGCTCGCGAGCACGACGCCGATCAGGCCCATGATCAGGAAGCTGCCGACCTTCGACAGGTCGCGTCCGGTCGTATAGCCATAGAGGCTCATCGACAGGAACATGATCGCCGTGACGAAAAAGGTCTGGGCGATGCTGGCGCCGGTGAAGACCAGAAATACCGAGGCGAGCGACAGGCCCATCAGCCCCGAAAAGACCCAGAACATCGTCTGCGCGGTCGCGGCCGACATCTTCTCGATCCGGAAGGAGAAGAGAAAGACGAAGGCGAGCGGTGCGAGCATGACCACCCATTTGAGCGGCGTGCCGAAAATCGGCTGATAGAGCGCCGGCGTCGAGGCGACGAGCATCGCGACGATGCCGGTCAGCAGCACGCCCGACGCCATATAATTATAGACCCGCAGCATGTGACGCTTCAGGCCCGCATCGAACTCGGCGCCCTGAGCGGCGGCGGTCCGGTGAAGAGATTGCTGTTCGAACATAACCATCCTCGTTGATCGATCCAACGAGCCGCACGAACAGGTTCTACGAAAGAAAATAGAAATGGACCTGCATCGAGCACGCTCGATGCGGTCCGACATCACGACCGCCCGAAGACGATCGCCAGAGGGGCCCGGCCCGCATGCGAGCCAGATGGCACAGCCGCGATGAAATTTCAATGAACGGTGAGTCCCGACCGTTCGGCGAACAGCCGGGCAATCCCTGCTGCCGAAGCGAATAGTCCGTTCTCAGGCGGCCTGGCGCAAGGCCGGCGGCATATGCGCCGCATAACCGCCGAGCGACCATGGCTCGGTCAGCCAGTCCTGTTCGGCATAGCCGATCGACCGCGACGCCGCGGCGCCAAAATAATGAACGAGGTCATCGATGACCGCAGCGCGGCGGGCATCCGGGTCCAGCGCGCTCAGAGCGACGGCGTGCCGGGCTTCGATCAGGCCGACCAGCACGCCGATCCCGTCATCGCCGAGCGACTGATCGAACACCGTACCGAGACGCGGCGCGCTATCTCGGCATCATGCACCGGGCGATCGTCGATGGGCAGGCACGCGGTGAAATTGGTTCCGGCAATTCCGACGAGATCCGGATGATACTGCTCTGCTGCCTTCAAGGCGTGGCCTAAAATCTGATCACGATACCCGAATATGACTGGGGCGATGCGGACAGGCTCAAGACGATGGTGATCGGGGCTGCGATACTCGGGCTACGATGAAATGAGTTGCCGAGATCTTCACGACGGATGACCTGAGGATGAAGGCGCGCCCCGCCGCCGGCCACCCGACGACCGTCTTTCCGGAGGCCGTTGCAACCTCACCATAAGCCATTCATAACGGCCAAGAGAATCTGGGGGGATTTATGAAAATGCGATCATTCTTCGTCGGGCTGAGCTTGTCGGCGGCGCTTCTTGCCGTTTCCCCGGCGGCGGCGGAACAACCCTCGCCTGCCCCGGCATCGATCGCAGTGGGATCCGATGCGTCGATGGTTCCCCCGGAAGGCTGGAGTGTCGCGCGCGAGGGCAATATGGTCCGCTTCGTTCCGCCCGAAGCCAATCTCGTCATCACGCTCGTCCCTGTCGCCGGGGCGAAAAGCGGAGCGGATGCCGCCGCAGCGGCCTGGACGATGGCCAAGCCCGGTTTCTCCCGCCCCGTCCATTTGTCCCAGACCCTGCCCGCGCGCGACGGGTGGGACGAGGTTGTCGTCGTCAGCTACGACGTCCCCCCGGCCGAAAATGCGGTTGCCCAGGCCGTCGCATCGCGGAAAGGCACGGCATGGACCGTGGTGACGATCGACGGCGCCCTCGCAACCCTCGCCAAGCGGGGCGCGCAGATCAACACCGCCGCCGACACGCTTCGCCCCGCCAATTACACCAAGGAGAGCTTCGCGGGCCGCCAGCCGCATGCGCTCGATACCGCGCGGATCGCCGAGCTCGAAACCTTCATCCGCACTTCGATGGACGAGCTCAAAATCCCCGGCGCCGGCATCGCGCTGATCGACGATGGCAAGATCGTCTATGAGCGCGGGATCGGCGTGAAGGATATCGAGACCGGCGCGCCGGTCGACAAGGACACGCTGTTCATGATCGCGTCGAACACGAAAGGCATGGCGACGCTGCTGCTCTCCACCCTGGTGGATCAGGGCAAGCTCGACTGGGACAAGCCGGTGATCGACTATATGCCGAGCTTCCGCCTCGGCGATGCAGAGACGACACGCAAGGTGCTCGTCAAGCATCTCGTCTGCGCCTGCACGGGCCTGCCGCGAAAGGACATGCTGTGGCTGTTCAACACGCGCCCCGAAACGGGCGCCGACGACACGTTCCGGCAGCTTGCCGAGACCCAGCCGACCTCGGGGTTCGGCGAGGTGTTCCAGTATAACAATCTGATGGCGAGCGCGGCGGGCTATCTCGGCGCGCATATCCTTTATCCCGACCTGGAAATCGGCGCGGCGTTCGACCGCGCGATTCAGGAAAGGATTTTCGACCCGCTCGGCATGCGCGACAGCACGATGAGCAATCCGAAGGCGATCGCAGGCAATTGGGCCAAGCCCTATGACACCGACCTCGACGACAAGATCGCGCTGGTCGATATGAAGTTCAACGACACCGTCGTGCCCTATCGCCCGGCAGGAGGCGCCTGGTCGTCGGCGCACGACATGGCGCTCTATGTTCTCAACGAGCTCAAACAGGGCGAGCTGCCCGGCGGCAAGCGGATGGTCTCGGCCCGGAATCTGCTCGCGCGCCGGGTCCATTATGTGCCGACCGGCGAGAACCAATGGTATGGCATGGGTCTCGAGGATGACGCCAGCAGCGGCGTCTCCGTCATCTCGCACGGGGGCAGCCTGTTCGGCTACAAGAGCAACTGGTTCGCGCTCCCCGCATCGGGGATCGGCGTGGTTGTCCTGACCAACTCGGAAAATGGCTACACACTGGCCAATCAGGTCAAGCGCCGGCTGCTCGAACTTGTTTTCGACGGCAAGCCCGAGGCGAAGGAAAATGTCGCCAGCGCCGTAAAGCGCAATGCCGAATCCTTCGCCAAATTCCGCAGCGAACTGACGCTCCCTGTCGGTGCGGAGGCATCGAAAGCGTGGGTCGGCGAATATTCGAATCCCGAACTCGGCCCCCTGTCGGTACAATATAGAAACGGCACGCTGTCGGTCCGGGCGACTTCGATATGGTCGGACGTCGCGACGAAGACAAACAAGGACGGGACGATTTCGCTGGTCACCATCTCGCCGGGGATCGGCGGCGTCGACCTGCTGGCGGCGACGCGCGACGGCAAACGGGCGCTCATTCTCAATGACGGCCAGCACGAATATGTGTTCATCGAGGCACGCGACGGTGGGGTAGCTGCGGCTCGCTGAACCCCGGACGCAAATTTCATCGCCTTCACCCGCCGCCGGACACAGCCTTTGGGCCGGCACGGGTTCTTCAGTCGGGCACCAGAAGCATCTTGAGCGCCCCGGCGCTGCGCCCGTCGAACAGCTTGTAGGCTTCGGCCCCCGCGCTCAGCGGCATGCGATGGCTGATATATTTTTCGGGTTTCAACCGGCCCGACTGCACCAGCGGGAACAGCGTCGGCAGTTCCTCGGGCACCGAACAGGTGCCGGCGCGGAAGGTCAGGCCCGCAGCGAAGAAGCGTTCGAGCGGGAAGGCATAGCGGCGCGATTGCTGTACCCCGATCACCGACACGGTGCCGCGCGCGCGGACGAGGCGGAGCGCCAGATCGACCGCCTCGTCGCGCCCGACGACCTCGATTGCGCAGTCGAGCTTGCGTCCCTTCGTGGCCTCGCGGATCGTTTCGACCGCTTCGCCCGGATGGAGCGCGATGGCGCCCGCTTCCTCGGCCAGCGCGCGCCGCTCCGCGACCGGGTCGATCGCATAGACGACGTGCGCGCCCATGACGAAGGCGCTTTCGACCGCCATCAGGCCGATCGGCCCCAGCCCGATCACCGCGACGCTGCTGCCCGGGACGATGTCGGCGTTGCGAGCGCCGAACCATGCGGTCGCGAGCGCGTCGGTCATCAGGAGCGCCTGCTCCTCCGACACGCCGTCGGGGATCGGCACCGCATTGACGTCGGCGGCAGGAACACGCACCGCCTCCGCCTGCGAACCCTGCAGCTTTGCCGACAGGCCGTAGCAAGAACCCATGCCATATTCGCAGAGGTTGACGACGCCGGCGAGGCACTGGCGGCACGATCCGCAGCCGACCGCGGCAGGGATCATCACCTTGTCGCCGACCTTCAGCCGCGACACACCGCGCCCGGTCTCGACGACCTCCCCCACCGCTTCGTGCCCGACGCAGAAGCCGACATCCTCCGAAAAGCCGTGGCCGTGATAGATGTGCAGGTCGCTGCCGCAGATCGCGCAGGCGGTGACCCTGACGATCGCGTCGCGATCCGACTGCGGCGTCGGGTCATCCATGCTCTCGTAGCGGATGTCGTGCGCGCCGTAATAGCGAAGGGCTTTCATGGCCGTGGCTCCCCGTCCCGCTCAGCGCCGGTTCGCGGCGACATATTCGGCGATCTTCTGCTTGCCGAGCTGCGACATATGCACTTCCTCGGGTCCGTCGGTGATGCGGACGTAGCGGTTGAGCGTGAAGAAATAGGCGATCGGCGTGTCCTCGCTGACCCCCATGCCGCCATGCGCCTGGATCGCGCGGTCGGAAACGGTCTGCGCCATCGTCGGCGCGACGACCTTGATCGCGGCGATCAGATCCTTCGCCTGCTTGTTGCCATAGCGGTCCATCGCATCGGCGGCCTTCAGCGTCAGCAGCCGCGCCATTTCGACCTCGCAAAAGCTTTTCGCGACGTCTTGGCGGATGCTGCTCTGGTCGGCAAGCTTCTTGCCGAAGGCGACACGGCTGTCGACGCGGCGCGCCATATGTTCGAGCGCGCGCTGTGCCTGCCCGATCGAGCGCATGCAGTGGTGGATGCGGCCCGGCCCGAGGCGCCCCTGCGCAATCTCGAAGCCGCGCCCCTCGCCGAGGATCAGATTTTCCTTCGGCACGCGGACATTGTCGAAGCGCAGTTCGGACTCGCCGCCCGGCGAATTATACGATCCGAAGACGGTCTGATGTCGGACCACCGTCACCCCCGGCGTGTCGCGCGGGACGAGGATCTGCGAATGCTGCGCGTGGCGCGGTGCGTCGAAATCGGTCTTGCCCATCACGATGAAGATGTCGCAGCGCGGGTGCATCGCGTTCGAAATCCACCATTTGCGACCGTTGATGACATAATCGTCGCCATCGGGGATAATCGACAGTTCGAGGTTTGTCGCGTCGGACGAGGCTACTTGCGGCTCGGTCATCACATAGGCCGAGCGGATCTCGCCCGCGAGGAGCGGCTTCAGCCATTTTTCCTGCTGCTGCGGCGATCCGAATTTCGCCAGCACCTCCATATTACCGGTGTCGGGCGCCGAGCAGTTGAAGACCTGGCTCGACCAGGGCACGCGCCCGAACAGTTCGGCCAGCGGCGCATATTCGAGGTTGGTGAGACCCGGCGAGAATGCGCCATATTCGTGCGGCAGGAACAGGTTCCACAGCCCCTGTTCGCGCGCCTTGTCCTTCAGCGCCTCCATCCCCGGCCATTCCTGCCAGCGATTGTCCTGATCGTGAACGAAATCATAATAGGCCTGCTCGTTGGGATAGATATGCTCGTCCATGAAGGCTTCGATCCGGGCGAGGAGCGCGGCGACCTTGTCGCTATATTCGAAATTCATCTGTCAGCCTTTCGTTAGAGGGAGAGCCCGCCATCGACGATGAGCGTGTGGCCGGTGACATAGGAAGCGAGCGGCGACGCGAGGAAGATCGCGCCGCCCGCCATGTCGCCGGGCGTGCCCATCCGCCGCTGCGGGATGTGGGCGAGCGTGCCTTGCAATCGCTCGGGGTTCTGGGTGGTGACCTTGGTCAGCTTGGTATCGACGAGGCCGGGAGCGAGCCCGTTGACGCGGATGCCGTCGGCGGCGAACGCCTGTCCCAGCGTCTTGGTCAGGCTGATCGCGCCCGCCTTCGACGCGGCATAGGCGGGGTTGCCGATATTGCCCGTCAGCCCCGAGATCGAACTGACGATGACGATCGAGCCGCCCGCATCGGAGAGCTGCGCGCGGAACTTGCGCGATATGTGCATCAGGCTGTCGAGATTGACCGCCATCACGCGGTCCCACCCCGCGCGCTCGAACTCGCCGCGGCGATAGACGACGGTGCCCTGGCACAGGATCAACACGTCGAGCCCGTCGAACGGCAGGCCCGCCGCCTCGATCGCATCGGGATCGCCGACATCGACGCAGCTGTAGCCGAGCCCGCTCAGGTCCGATCCGTCCGCCGCGTCGTAATCGCTCGCCGCCGCACGCGTGCCCCAGACATGGACCTCGGCGCCGCGCTCGCGAAAGCCATGCGCAACACCGTTGCCGATGCCGCTCGACCCGCCGACGACCAGCACCCGCCGGCCCGTGAAATCGGTATCGTCCTTCATTTCTCTTTCCTTCAGCTGATGCGGCGCAGCGCGCGGTCGAACAGGTCGAGCGTATGGGCGTGAAGCCGGTCGCCCGTTTCCTTCGGCGCCTTGCCGGCACAGGCGCGGGCATGCGTGCCCTCGAGGATGATGCCAAGCTTGTAGCAGGCGAGGACGACATACCAGTCGAGCGCCGCGAGATCGCGGCCGCTGACCGCGGCATAGTGCTGGGCGAGCTCGTCGGGAGCCGCGAACCCCTCCCACGGCGTGATTGCAACGTCGGTCGCACGCGGCGCGTCACCCTCGGGCCAGGTCGCAAGCAACCAGCCGAGATCGAGCAAGGGATCGCCGATCGTACTCAATTCCCAGTCGACCACCGCAGCAAGGTCGCCACTGTCGGGGCGCACCATGACGTTCGCGAGATGGAAATCGCCATGGATGATGCCGGGGCGGAAATCCGCCGGACGATGCGCGTCGAGCCAGTCCGCGACGCGCTCGACCCCGGGGATCGCTTCGGGACCGGGCCATTCGGCGAAATCGGCATAGCTTGCGAGCTGCGCCTTCCACCGCCCGACCTGCCGTTCGAGATAATTGTCGGGCTTGCCGAAGCCGTCGAGCCCGACCGCGCGATAATCGAGCCC
Source organism: Sphingopyxis macrogoltabida (assembly GCF_001307295.1). Lineage (NCBI taxonomy): Bacteria > Pseudomonadati > Pseudomonadota > Alphaproteobacteria > Sphingomonadales > Sphingopyxidaceae > Sphingopyxis > Sphingopyxis macrogoltabida. Next base: position 3,810,353 of record NZ_CP012700.1, read on the forward strand.
GCCGAGCGCCGCGATCGCCTCGACCATCGACAGGCCGATGCGATGACGGACTGCCCTGTCGCCGGCATGCAGCGCGGCCAGCCCCTGCGTCGGGTTGAAGCCCTCGACGGGTTCCATCAGATAAAAGGCGACGCCCAGCACATCTTCTTCGGCGCAGGCCGCGACGAGACGCGGGTGCGGCACCGCCGTGCCGTCGAGCGCGGCGAGCACGCGCGCCTCGCGCCGCATCGTATCGTTGGAATTGACGCGCGGTACCGGCGGCGGGCGGCGGAGCACATAGGCCGCCTCGCCGCGGCGAAAGCGCATCAGGATATTCTGGGTGCCGCCCGACAACAGGCGCGCGTCGGCAATCGGCCCGAAGCCGACGCCCTGCCCGTCCATCCAGCGCTGGAGCGCCGGGAGATCGACTCCCTCCATCATCCTCTTCCCGTTCTTTATCCATTTGGATAAATGCATTTGACGCGTGCCGCTGTCAATGGCAAATGCGGCGCATGCCCCGTGCCCCCTCGACCGCGCATTCCGAAGCGCCCGCCCATATCAGGGCGGTGGCGCTGAAACTTTTTGCCGAACGCGGCATCGACGGGGTGACGGTGCGCCAGATCGCCGAGGCGGCGGGGCAGAAGAACCACGCCGCGCTCACCTATTATTTCGGGTCCAAGGAGGCGCTGATCCGCGAGTTGATCGTCGACGGCGCACGCGCGATCGACGAACGGCGCAACGCCGCGCTCGATGGCAGCGTCGCGGCCGGCGGGCCGCGCAGCGTCGTCGAGGTGATGGAGATATTGGTCGAAACCTCCGTCGACCCGGACCCTCCGCCATGGGGCGAATGCTACAACCGCTTCATCGTCGGCCTGCAACTGTCGAACCGGGCGCTGTTCATGGACGCACTCGCGGGGCGCTGGAACTCCGGCTATCAGCGCTGCCTCGACGAGGTCCGGCGCCTGATGCCGGAAGCCCCGCCCGACCTGCTCAACCAGCGGCTCGTCTTCATGGGCGGCGCGATCAACGGCATATTGGCGGGCCGCGAAACCGAACTTGCCGACCGGTCGCGCCAGCACCCGATGTGGTCGCATGCGGAAACGCTGGGCCGCGTCGCCCGCGCGCTGGCGTCGATCATCGAGGGCTGACCTCAGCCGCGCAGCTCGGCCTTCAAGATCTTGCCCGCGGCCGAGAGCGGCATTTCGCGGCGAAACTCGACCGAGCGCGGGCATTTATAGGCGGCGAGCTTTGTACGCATATAGGCAATGATCTCGTCGGCATCCGCTTGCGGTGCCTGATTCGCGACGATCACCGCATGGACGCGTTCGCCCCAGCGTGTATCGGGGAGCCCGACGACGGCACATTGCGACACCGCCGGATGGCCCGCCAGCACGGCTTCGACCTCGACCGAATAGACATTCTCGCCGCCGGTAATGATCATATCCTTCAGGCGGTCGACGACATGGATATAGCCGTCGGCGTCCATCCGCCCGACGTCGCCGGTGTGCATCCAGCCGCCACGCAATGCTTCGGCCGTTTCCTCGGGCCGGTTCCAGTAGCCGCTCATCACCGCCTCGCCGCGCGCGACGATCTCGCCGATTGCGCCGGCCGGCACCTCGACATCGTCGGGGTCGACGATGCGCGCCTCGATCGCCATCACCGCGCGCCCGGCCGAGCGCCGCCGCTGAGGGTCGCGGTGGTCGGCGGGCTTGAGCAGCGAGATCGAGCCCGACGTCTCGGTCATGCCATAGCCCTGCACGAAACCGACGCGCGGCATCGCGGCAATCGCACGGTCCATCAGCGCGGGCGGCATCGGTGCCGCGCCATAATAGATGCGCTCGACGCTGGTGAGATCATGCTCGCCGAAGCGCGGATGGTCGAGCACCGCCAGCAACATCGTCGGGACGAGGAACAGGTCGGTAACATGCTGGGCCGTGATCGCCGCCATCACCGCCTCGGCATCGAAGGCCGGCAAGAAGACATGCCGCCCGCCGCCGAGCAAACAGGCGAGGAAGCCCGAGATCGCACCGACATGGAACAAGGGCGCGGTGTGCAGCATGCATTCGCCCGGCGCCGCGTCGCCCGCGCCCGCGAGGCACAGCGCATAGGTCATCAGCGCGCGGTGCGAGAGCATCACCCCCTTCGACCGTCCGGTGGTGCCGCCGGTATAGAGGATCATCGCCAGATCGTCGCCGTGGCGCAGATGCTCGCCGGGTTCGTCAGCAGCGGCGATCAACTGCTCGAATACCGGTCCGGCAATCGCGACCTCGCGCAGCGCCGGGGCCGCCCGGCGAATGTCCCGCAGCATGGCCCGGAAATCCGGATCGACGATCAACACCTCGGCGCCGCAATCGGCGAGCGCATAGGCAATCTCGTCGGCGGTCCAGCGCGTATTGACGGGACAGGCGACCGCGCCGGCCCACAGGCTGCCGAACAGGAAATCGACGAACAATTCGCCATTGGGCGCGAGCAACGCAACGCGGTCGCCCGGCGCAACGCCGAGACTTTGCAAGACCCCCGCAATACGGCGCGTTCGCAAGGCGACCTCACGCCAGTTGCGCTGCCGCCCCCTGTCGACGGTCGCGACCCGATCCGGCATTTCGCGCGCGGCGCGGTGCATCGGCTGGGTGATCGCGAGGCCCATCATGCCACGGCCACCGTGCGACGCGCCACGATTGTGCGTCCGGCCGCGACGATGCTGCCGAAATAGAGTGTGGCGAGCGTAATCGCCGCCATGACATGGCCAAAGCTTTCGCCCGCCTGCAGCAGCGGCGCGGCCATCACGGTGAGATAGAGCATATAGGGCCGGTTGATGAGCAACGGCAGCCAGCCGCGAAGCTGGCAATAGATCGCGGCGACGATCAGGCCGAGCACCGGCGCCACACCGGCCAGCCCGCCGTGAACCGCGCCGTATTGCAGCAGCCACGCCGTCGCCGTCCCGCCGCACGCGCCGACGAGCAGCGGTGCGAGCGCCTTGCCCTCGACCATATCGACGCTGCCCCAGTACCAGAGCAGCAGGAAGCCAGCGTAGAGCGGCGTCAGTCCGAACAGAAAACCGAGCGCGATGAACCCTGCAATCAGCAGTACGACACCGCCGGTGACGACCGCCGCCTGCCCGCCCGCCATCGCCGGGGCCGCTTCGTCGCTCACCGCCAAGGCTCCACGACGATCTTCACCTGATCGCCGGGCGAAGCCAGCCGCTCGAAAGCCGCCGGGGCATCGGCTAGCCCGACCTGATCGGTCAGGAACGCCGACCCGTCGATCGCGCCTTCACCGAGCGCGTGCAGCGTGTCGGCGAACTCGCCCTGCGAATAAGCCCAGACAAAGCTGAAGCGCATCTGCTTGTTGATGCCGAGCACGGGGAGGATGCGGTCGTCCTCCATGCACGCGCCGACCACGACGATATGCGCGAGCGGCGGCGCCTGTTCGAGCAGGTTCTGCAGCATGCCGGGCACGCCCACGCATTCGAAGACGATCGCGTCGCGCATCGAGCGGCCCAACAATTGCGCCATGCCGAAGGTGGCGAGCGTCGCGGGGACGTCGAGCGCCTCCCAATGATCGTGCGGCGAGGTTGCGGCAGGATCGACGACAATGTCGGCGCCGAGCCGTTCGGCGCGTGCGCGGCGCGCCGGCGAGAAATCGGCGGCGATGATCGGACCGATGCCGCGGCGCTTCAGCGCAACAATCACCGCGAGCCCGATCGGACCGCAACCGATCACCATCGCGACGCTACCCGGCTCCGGATTGGCGACCGCGACGGCATGGGTGCCCACCGAGAGCGGCTCTGTCAGTGCCGCGATCTCGGACGGAAGACCGTTCGGCACCGGCAGCAGCAACGCCTCGGTGAGTAGCACGCGCTCGGCGAACGCGCCGCGATAGCGGGTCGAAAAGCCGATCAGTTCGGCGCCGAGCGGCCCGAAGGCGAAGGGCGTCGAGACGACGCGCGTCCCCGCCGCGAAGCGCTTTTCGGTCCCCGGTCCATGGTCGAGGATCTCGGCGCAGAACTCGTGTCCCAGCACCAGATCCTGCGACGGATCGATCGTGTCGGGTGCACCGCAGCGGCGGCCGATTTCGACGCCATGTTCCAGATGATGGACGGCGTGCAGGTCCGATCCGCAGATCCCGCAGGCGAGCGTCTTCGCGACGACCTGCTCCGCCTCGGGCACGACATCGGGGACGTCGGTGACGGTCAGCGCGGCGCCGCGGCGCACCGCCGCGCGCATCGTGGCACCGCTCATTTGATGCCTGCAAGTTCGGTCGGCTTGCGCTGGCCTGCCCAGCCCGGCTTTTCCTTGCGCAACCCGTCGACGATCTTGTCCCAGAATGCCGCGGTGTTGCCCCGAAAGCGGATATCGAACGCATCGGCGGTGCGGAACTCCAGCACCTCGACGCCTTCGGGGCCGGGCTTGTAGGTATAGGGGACGTCGGTGCCGACATAGAAGCCGTCGCCGGGGCCGAGCTCTTCGGTCCCAAGCTTCAGCGAACCCGCGATGATATAATAGAGGCAATCGGCATTGTGGCTGTGCAGCGGCAATGGAAAGCCGCTCTTGAACCACGCGTAGGTCAGGCTCATCCCCGGCATCGAGAAGAGCAGCTTCACCTCGTTGCCGTCGTCGGCCCCCTCGGCGGTGGCGCGGACGATGCCGTCCTCGATCACCGGGGTGATGCCCGAATATTCCATGCACGACGTCTCGCTGTACGGCGGCGCGTCGGCGGCGCGGTAGACTTCGAAGCTCGGTTTTTTGGCAGTCATCGTCTCTATCCTTTCACGCTGTGCCCGCGGCGCCCAGCACATCGCGGAGGTCGGGCTGGCCCGTATGCGCGGTCAGCCCGCCGTCGACGGGAACGGTCGCGCCGGTCATGCCGCTGGCATCGTCCGAAGCGAGGAACAGCGCGACGGCGGCGATCTCCTCGGGACGTGCGAAGCGACCCGCCGGCACGATCCGCTCCCATTCGGTACGCAGTCCCTCGATCTCATCGACGCCGCTGGTAAGAAGCGGCGTATCGACGGGCCCCGGACAGATGGAGTTGGCGCGGATGTTGTCGCGCGCATGGTCGATCGCGAGGCAGCGGGTGTAATTGATCACCCCCGCCTTCGCGGCATTATAGGCGGTGAAACCATAGTCAGCGGCCATGCCCGAGGCCGATGCGGTATTGACGATGGCTCCACCGCCGCGCGCTTTCAAATGGGGGATGACGGCGCGGCAGGCATAGAAGACGGCGTCGAGATTGACCGCGATACAGCGGCGCCATTGCTCGATGTCCATATCGGGGGTCAGGCCGAAATTGCCGATCCCCGCATTGTTGAAGAGGATGTCGATGCCGCCGAAGCGACGGGCCGTCTTGTCGGCGAGCGGCGCGAAGGCATCGGCGTCGGAGACGTCGATCAGCTCGTAAGCCACGCGCTCGCCCAGTTCGGCCGCGAGCGCGGCGGCGCGCTCGACGTCGAGCTCGGCGATCATCACCGATCCGCCCTCGGCGACGAAGCGGCGCACGAACGCCTCCCCGATGCCCGAGGCGCCGCCGGTGACGATCGCGGTCTTGCCTGCAAATCGCATGGCTTCAGCTCCCTCAGTAACGCCAGCCGACCGAGATGCCGTAGGTCGCGGGGCGGCCGGCCATGCGCCAGGCGGTGTCGGCCTGGAAGGTCGAGTTCCAGTAATATTCGTTGAAGATGTTGCGGCCCCACAATTGAACGCGCAGCTTGCCATCCTCGCTCTCGACCCCCGCGCGCACATCGACCAGCGTCCGCGCGTTGATACGCAGGATCGCGGGATCGCCGAAGGTCGAATTGGTCGCGCTGTTGTAATTGACGTTGGTGCCGATCACCGCGTTCCAGCGGTCGCTGACCGGCCATTTATACTGGACGTCGGCGGTCGCTTGCCACTTCGGGGTGAAGGGGAAGGCCGAGCCTTCATAGTCGGCGAAGACGCCTGTGCCGTTATAGCCGGTGAATTCGTCGATGCGGCTCTTTACATAAGTGCCTGACAGATTCGCGGTCAGCCCATCGACCGGGCGCCAGTCGATCGCAGCTTCGACGCCGTAGATGTGCGACGTCGGGATGTTGACCAGCCGTTCGAGCAGCCCGAAAATCGGGTCTAGGATGCGGCCACGCACCTGCTTGTCCTTATAATCATAATAGAAGCCCGCGGCGTTGAACTGCAGCGTGCGGTCGGCCAGCGGCAGCTTGAACCCGGCCTCATAGGCGAGCAAGGATTCCTGCGTCGCGGGCAGGAAGCCCGTGAAGGACGAGGCCGGCACCGTCGGAAATCCGCCCGCCTTCCACCCGCGCGAGATATTGGCATAGACGATCGCGCGATTGTCGAACGTATAGGTCAGCCCGCCGCGCCACGAGATATTGTCCTGCTTCAGTTCGTCGACGACCAGCGACGGCTGGAATTCGGGACTGAAAGTCAGGCAGCCGCCGGCGGGGATCGGCGTGATCGGCGGGGCGCCGGTGAACAGCTCGGTCAGCACGTTGAAGCTCAAATAGGTCGTGCCGTCGCCGTCATAGCCGCAACCGTCGAAGCTGCGTTCGTTGCGCGTGTAGCGGATGCCCCCCTGCGCAGTCAGATTCGGCGTTAGATCATATTCGACGTTCGCATAGCCGGCATAGGTGGTCACCTTCTGGTTGGTGAACACCGCCGACACGGTCAGGATCGGCAGACCGGGGATGATGACGTTGCTGCTGAGATCGTTCGTGAACAGGATCTGCTGCTCGCTCGCCTTGTCGTGCGAATAATTGGCGCCGAGAATCCAGCGCGCGTCGCCGCTGGTGCCGGTGAGGCGCAATTCCTGGAAGAAGCTCTTGACGCTGCCCGGGGTATAGCTGTCGAGCTGGCGCCACTGGGTGGCGTCGAGATCTTGCGTCGCATCGGTGTTGAATTCGAGCCACGAGGTGATCGAGGTCAGGCGGACGTCGTCCGACACATCCCAGTCGGTACGCAGCGACGCCTGATAGAAATCATCGTCGCGGCGCATCGGCGTCGACGCCGACCAGTTGGCGGCGCGCGCATTTTCCGGCGCGAGCGGGGTGGCGAGGACATAGGGATAGGCGCCCGCCGGGTTATAGGGCGTGTGCGCGGTCAGTTGCGGCGCCTGCACGTCGGACTTGTCGCGCCAGCCGTTGAGGTTGAGCGTGAATTCGAGCGTGTCAGTCGGATTCCAGACAACCAGCGCGCGGCCCGCGATGCGGCGCGCGCGGCCGAGCTTGTCGTCGCGGGTATAATTTTGCTGCCAGGCGCCGCCCTCGTCGATGCGCGCGCTGAGGCGCACGCCCAGCGTGTCGGTGACCGGTGCGCTGACAAAGCCCGACAGCTCCAGCGCGCCGAAACGGCCGAAGCTGGCGTCGGCGCCTGCCTCGAAATCATTACCGGGCTTGGCGGAGATGTAGTTGATCGCGCCGCCGGTGGCATTCTGTCCATAGAGCGTGCCCTGCGGCCCCTTGAGCACTTCGACGCGCGACAGGTCGAGCGCGGCGCCCTGCGTCAGGATCGCGAAGGGCAGCGGCACTTCGTCGACATAGACGCTGACCGCGGGGGACGCGGCGAGGGTCGATTCGTAAAAGCCGACGCCGCGGATCGTATAGACCGGGGTTGCGATCTGGCTCTGGGTAAAGGTCAGGCCGGGCACGATCTTGGCGAGATCCGCAACGGTGCTGATGCCCTGCGAGACGAGCTGGTCGCCGCCGATCGCGGTGATCGACATCGGGACCGAGTTCAGCGACTGTTCGCGGCGCTGTGCGGTGACGATGATTTCGCCGGCATTGTCTGCCCGGGCGCTTGCGGCGCTATCGTCGCCGTCGGCTTCCGCCGTCTGCGCCATCGCCGGTGCGGCAGCCATCAACGCGATATAGGTAACGCCGGCACACAGCCGCGCGGCCACTCCCTTGGACATCATACTCTCCCTTTTTGGGGCCGGCTATTGATGCCGGCTCCCAATCAGGAAACCAGATTGTCCAAAATTAGTCAAGATCGACTAATCAAAGATGACTATTTTTATCCTATCGCGCGTCTCGTGCGGCGAGATTGGCGCAAAAACGCCGGTGCCGTTCCTTCATGCGTTCGATCGCAGCGAGGATCATTGGACGCGACTGGTTCACGCTATGCTCGATGATCAGGCCCCGCACGCTGGCGATCAGCAGCCAGCCGTGCGGAACCAGCGCCTCGGCATCGGTGAAACCCGCCTCGCTCGCGAGGTTGATGAACTCGTCGTGGATTTCCTGTTCGACCCGGCTCGTGATCGGCTGCAATCCGGCCAGCAGTTCGCCATCCCAGCGCGCGGCGAGCAGGATATCGGTCAGCGCCAGCCCTTCGGGCTGCGAATGGGTTTCCCATGAAATCCGCGCATAATCGGACAGTCGCTCGAAGGGGTCCTCGATCGCCTCGGCCATGACGCGCGCCGAATCCATTACGCGCCGCATCGCGCGCTCCGCCGTCGCCACCATCAGCGCCACCCGATTGGGGAATTGATGCAGGACCGACCCGCGGCTGAGACCGGCCTCGACCATGACATGCTCGATCGTCGTTGCCGTAAAACCCGCGCGCACGATACATTTGATCGTCGCGTCGAGAATCTTCTCGCGCGTATCGATTCCGCGTTTCGTCAAGCGTCTTGCCCGCCCGGAAACGGGCGCAGAGATGACTTCGGTCATCCGGCCATTTGACCGTATGGGACTGAAAGGTCAAATCCCGTGCCTCCTCTTCGGACGGCCCCAGACTCGTTCGCCGGAAGCGTGGCGATACGTCATGACGACTAAATTTGACAAAATTTATTTTTCGTCGCATTTTTCAAAAGAGGCCACGGACGAGGGCTTGGGAGATACCGATGGATAACGACAATGCGCTCGAAGCAAGCCGCGCGATTACGGGCGCGACCCAGCAGGGCGAAGATGACGAAATCGGGTTGCGACTGGAGAATTTCCTGCAACGGCAAACGGGTCTCGGGGGCAAAATAACGGCGATCCGGCTCGA